>CADDZI010000012.1 GCA_902812405.1 bacterium
TGGGCGCGAGAGGTCTCGAACCTCTGACCTCTACAGTGTCAATGTAGCGCTCTACCCCTGAGCTACGCGCCCCCAAGGCCCTCTCTTCGGTGCCTGCATGCGAGGCCCTTGCCGCCACGACATCTGTGGGACCTCACGCCTGGGTGCGGCACGTACCAGCTTGCCGTGCGCCGCCGCGCGTCCGCGAGCGGTGAAAAGCGCAGGGCTCGTCAGGGCGGCGGCGAATCCAGCCTTGACTTTCCTCTCAGGGCGAAATAACCAGTGAGTGTCGTACTCCGGGCAGCCGTTGCGGCGGCAACCGCCTGTGTACTTCTCGCGGCAAGTGCCGCGCCTGCATCGGTTGTCGTCGTTGCACCGAGCGGTGCACCCCTGGCCGGCGCGACGGTCGTCTTCATTGACGCCGAGGGCCGCACCGACACGACGCGCACCGATGCGCATGGAGTTGCCACGGCGCAGGCCGGCTTTGCACCGCTGCGCGTTCAGGTCAGCGCGCCTGGGTACCTTGCCGTCACGACGGCGTATCCCGGGCCGGGTCACCGCATCGTCTTGCATCCGGCTCCCAAGAGCCTCGGCGCGATTCGCGTGGCAACCGGATCAACCCAAACCCTGCACTCGTTGCCGGTCGCCGGATCGTACATCGATCGCACCCAGGTGCAAACGTCATCCGCGCTGACCACCGACGCCCTGTTGCGCGCTTTACCCGGCTTTGACCGCACCCGCAGCAACGCCGCGTTCACCAATTACGGCCAACTGCGGGTTTCGTTCAACGGTGCGGGCAATGACCGCGGTCTCGTCCTCGTCGACGGCGTTCCGGCGCAGGATGGATTCGGCGGCCAGATCGACTGGCTGGCGTACCCGGCGGAGTTCCTTGACCGAGCGGAGATCCTGCGCGGTGCGGGGTCGGCTCTCTACGGCGCGGGTGCGGTCGGCGGCGTCCTCTCCTTGGCCACTTTTGGACCCACTATCGCACCGTCACAATCCTTGGACGGGTTCATCTCCTACGCCACCGGCAGCCGGGGCACCGACATCGCCGACCTTGCCGTCCGCACGCCGCTTGCTCGCGGTGCGGCGCTCTCGGTCACAACCAACCGCTGGCGTTCGAGCTACGACGACTTTCCGCCGGCCTACTTTACGCCTGTCGCCACCGCCGCCACCTCACAGAGCAATGCTACCCAGGTGCGCTTCCTGTTCGGCGGCACAGGCAGTTCAACGGAAATCAGTCTGCTCAACGCCGACGACAGTCAACAGGAGGGCCGCCCCAATTACAACGAGGATCGCGCTTTCCGCCAGCTCGACGCCCGCTTCTCGCTGGCCAAAGACCAATCACTGCTTTCCCTCGTTGGCTACGTTCGCGATGCGTTCGTCCTCAACGTCGCCGACAAGTACCCGTCACAGCCCGGCGTACCCCTGTACACACAACATGTGCCCACCGATGAAGCCGGCATCAGCGCGTCCTGGTTGGTTGCAGCCGGCAACAACGACTTCCAGGCCCGCATTGACGCTCGCGCCGTCTCGGGCTCGTCGTTTCAATATTTTCCGTCCGGCAAACTGCAAAACGCCGGTTCCGGCTCTCAATTCCTCGGCGGTCTGGCGGTACAGGAAACATTCCGCATGCCCCGGTTTGAAGCCCTCATCGGCACGCGGGCGGATACCTTCTCCTACTTTGGACAGACACTCGTCAAGGCGGCGGGCAAGGGCTTTACGCTGACCTCGCCCCCGAACCGAACGATGGTCGCACTCTCACCCCGCGCCGCTCTGCGCTACTCCCTGTCCCCCGCCGTGACTCTGCGCGTCTCGGACGGCACGGGCATTCGGCCGCCGTATCTCAACGAGCTGGTCCGAGGTTTTCAGATCGGCAAGACCTTCTATGCCCCCAACGCCAACCTCGTCGCCGAACGAAGCGCCACGCAGAGCGGCGGACTCGATGCGCTCATGGGACGAAGCCGCCTCTCGCTGGACGTGTTCTCCACCAAAGTCAGCGACGCCATTGCGTTCGAAACGATTTCCCCCACTCTGCAAGAGCGCGCCAACATTGCGCGGACGCAAACCGACGGTGCAACCCTCGAGTTCGACACCCCGCTGGGCCGCTGTCTGAACGCCCACGCGTCGGGCACGACGCAGTACGCGCGCGTCACGAGCGGGCCGCCGGCCATCCTTGGAAAACGGCTGGCCTATGTCCCCAATCGGTCGGCGGACGTCGGGCTGGACGGCGGGATCGGCAGCCTGCAGGCCGGCATCGACGCCACGTTTTTGGGTCAAGCCTTCGCCGACGATCTGAACACGGAGCCTCTCCAACCGGCTCTCCTGCTGGGCCTGCGCCTCACCGCCCCGGTCGCGGGGTCGTCAACGATCTCGCTCTCGGCCGACAACCTGACGGATCGCGTCTATCTCTCCAGCGTGGACCGCCTGGGGCCGCCGGCCACCTATACGGTGCGCTGGCAAACCTTCTTCGGGCGCGGGGCCGCGCAGGCTGCACGACCGTCGTGTCCGGGGTAGGACCGGTTGCATTGAAAGGTCTGTGAACCCCCAACCGACCCGCCTCACCGGAAGTGCCTTGCACGGCATGCGTGGAAAGGGCCGGACATGACTGCAACCTCCGCCCCGACCGCGACCCGCGACCTCGCCGCTTTGCGGCACACGGCCGCACACCTGTTGGCCCATGCCGTCATCGACCTGTTCGGTGAGGACGTCAAATTGGCCATCGGGCCGGCCATCGAAAACGGCTTCTATTACGATTTTCTCAAAGATACGCCGTTCGTGCCCGAGGATCTGCCGCGGCTGGAGGCCCGCATGCGCGAACTCATCGCCGCCGGCCTGCACATGGAGGGGCGGCCGGTGGAGCGTGCCGAGGCCGAGCGCTACTATCGCGAGCGTAACCAGCCTTTCAAACTCGAGATTCTGGCGTCCATCCCCGAGAGCGAGCCGATCACGATGTACACGATCGGCACGTTCACCGATCTCTGCCGCGGGGGTCATGTCGACAACAGTCGGGACGTCGGCGCCGTCAAGCTGCTCTCCATCGCCGGCGCCTACTGGCGCGGGGACGAGCACAATCCGATGCTGCAGCGCATCTACGGTACCGCTTTTCCCACCCAGGCCGAACTGGATGCGTACCTGGCGCAGCTTGCCGAAGCCGAGCGGCGCGATCATCGCAAGTTGGGCCGGGAGTTGGACCTGTTTTCGATCCAAGACGAGGCCGGCCCGGGTCTTATCTTCTGGCACCCCAAGGGCGGTGCGGTGCGCCGGCAGATGGAGGACTGGCTGCACGAGGAACTCGTGCGCCGCGGATACGAGCTGGTGTATACACCGCACGTCATGCGGCTGGGATTGTGGGAGCAGAGCGGTCACACCGGCTTCTACCGCGACAACATGTTCAGCCCGATCGCGGTGGACAAAGACCGCTATCAGCTCAAGCCGATGAACTGCCCAGGCCACATCCTCATCTACAAGTCGCGGCTGCGCAGCTACCGCGAGCTGCCCGTGCGGCTGGCCGAATTGGGCACCGTCTACCGCTACGAGCGCTCGGGCGTCTTGCACGGCCTGCTGCGCGTGCGAGGCTTCACGCAAGACGACGCGCACATCTTCTGCCGTCCGGATCAGATCGAGGCCGAGATCGCGGAGTGCGTCGAGTTCGCGCGCGAGGTCTTGCGCGTCTTCGGCTTTGAGCGCTACGAGGTCGAACTCTCGGCTCGCGACCCGGCCCGACCCGGCGAGTACGCCGGCACCGACGAAGAGTGGCGGCGCGCCGAGGACGCTTTGGTCACGACGCTGCAGCGCATGGACATCCCCTTCCGGCGCCAGCCCGGCGAGGCGGTTTTCTACGGTCCCAAGATCGACGTGAAGCTAGTTGATGCGATCGGGCGTCCCTGGCAGCTGACTACCGTGCAGTTCGACTTCAACCTGCCGCGCCGCTTCGGCCTCGCCTACGTCGCCGAAGACGGATCCCAGCAGACGCCGCTCATGGTGCACCGCGCCCTGTGGGGCTCGGCCGAGCGCTTCTTCGGAGTGCTCATCGAGCACTACGCGGGCGCCTTTCCGGTCTGGCTGGCACCCGTGCAGGCCGTGGTCCTGCCCATCACGGACGACCAGCTCGCGTACGCGCGCAGCGTCGCGGCCGCCTTACGTGCGGCCGGCTTTCGCGTGGAACTCGATGATAGCAATGAACGGCTGCAGAAAAAGATACGCACCCACCAAATGCAGAAGGTGCCGTACATGCTCGTCGTGGGCAAAAGCGAAGCTGCGGCCAACACGGTCAACGTCCGCAGTCGCAGCGGCGACCAGGCTGCGCTCGGCCTTGAGGACTTCTCGCGACGCCTGGCGGCTGAGGTGGCGGCCCGACGCTAGGCGGCGTGCAGACCGGCCGGCAGGGACGCCGCCGACCCCGAGCTCGTTGGGCGATCGTACGGAAAAAGCGACATGAGACTGTTGGGCATCGAGACGTCCTGTGACGATACCGCGGCCGCCGTCGTCGTGGACGGGCGCACCGCGCTCAGCAACGTCCTGGCCAGCCAGGACGAGTTCCACCGTGAGTACGGCGGTATCGTCCCGGAGATCGCAAGCCGCAAACACGCTGAGACGCTGAACTTCGTCATTCGCCACGCGCTGGCCGCCGCCGGGTGCAGCCTGCGCGACCTGGACGGCATTGCGGTCACATGCGGACCGGGGCTACCCGGCAGCCTCGTCGTCGGCGTGGCAGCAGCCCAAGCCTTGGCCTGGTCGCTTGACCTGCCGGTGTATGCGGTCAACCACCTGCATGGACATCTCTTTGCCAATTATCTGGCGCCTGCCGGTGCGGAGCCGGTTCAGCCGCCGCAGGCACCGTTTGTCTGTCTCGTCGTTTCGGGCGGTCATACCGACCTCATCCACGTGGAGGCGCCCGATCGTCACCGCGTCATCGGGCGCACCGTGGACGATGCCGCGGGCGAGGCGTTCGACAAGGTGGCGCGTCTGTTGGGCTTAGGTTTTCCGGGCGGACCGGCCATCGATCGGCTTGCGCGTCAGGGCAATCCGCACGCGTTTGACTTTCCGCGCGGCCTGGCGGGGGATGGCTCCTTCAACTTCAGCTTTTCGGGTCTCAAGACCGCCGTGCGCTACTTCCTGGATGCCCACCCGGAGGCGCGGGTAGACCGCGCGGCCGACGTTGCGGCCAGTTTTCAAGCCGCGGTCGTCGATGCTCTGTGTGAGAAGACCATCGGAGCCGCACGCCGGCTCGGCCTTCGGGGCATTGCCTTGGCCGGCGGCGTTGCCGCCAACGCCGCCTTGCGTCGCGAGTTACGCGACCGCGCGGCGTCCTATGGTATTGCGGTCCACATGCCGGCGCTGGCATACTGCACGGACAACGCCGCCATGATCGCCGCCGCGGCGTACTACCGCGGCGACCGGGCTCGCGTGCGCCCCGACGATCTGCGCGTCGATCCGAACTTCGCCTGGTAGTTTCGCGACGGGCGCACTTGGTGCGCCGGCCTCAACGCTTGACCCAGCGCGCCTGTGTGAGCGCTCGCCCGATACCCTTCGGATCCTGGGATATTGTGAAGAAAAGGACGCGCGCCGAATCTGAGGGTTCGCGGCGGCGCTGCTCCCATTCTTGCACTGTCGTCGTCAGATATGCATTGCCCGAAGACAGCCGGCAGCTTAGCCGGGGCGGATAATCTTCAGGAAGTTCGTGCGCCCCTGGACGCCCAGCGGTGTACCGCCCACGAGCACGACCGCCTGACCCGGCGTGACGGCACCCAGGTGAAGTAATTTTTCCTCGACTGCGGCGGTCAGCTCGTCCGTGCTCTTGCCGAAGTCGACGACGCAGGGGTACACGGCCCACGAGAGCGCCAAGCGGCGCGCAATTGTTTCGTCCGGAACGAAGGCATAGACGGGAACGGCCGGCCGGTCCTTGGACACGATCCGCGCGGAGAACCCGCTGCGCGTGAAGGCCGCAATGGCTTGCACGTTCATCGCCTCGGTAATGGACAGCGCGGCCTGGGAGATGGCCTGCGCGTCGGTCATCAGGCCGTCGCTGCGCCGGCGTTCGCGGACCGGTGGGAAGCTGCGCTCCACCTCGAGCGCGATGCGCACCATTGTCTCCACGGCCTGGAGCGGATAGGCGCCCACCGCGGTCTCACCCGAGAGCATGATCGCATCCGTACCGTCGATAATCGCGTTGGCGACGTCGGAGGCCTCGGCCCGCGTTGGCCGCGGATTGCGGATCATCGATTCGAGCATCTGCGTCGCCGTGATCACCGGAATCAGGTGCGCCCGGGCACGTTGAATGATGCGCTTCTGCAGCGTCGGCACCCGCTCGGGCGGCAACTCGACGCCAAGATCGCCGCGGGCAACCATGACCGCATCCGCAACGTCGAGGATGGCCTCCAAAGCTTCGACCGCCTCCGGCTTTTCGATCTTCGCGACGATGAGCGCCGCGCCGCCGGCCGCGGCCACGGCTGCCTTGGCCTCGCGGACGTCGTCGGCACTGCGCACGAAGGACTGTGCGATGACATCGACGCCGGCCCGGCACGCCAGGACGATGTCCTCGCGGTCTTTGTCGGTGAGGGTCGGGGCGGAGATGCGCACGCCGGGAAGATTCATCCCCTTGTGCTCGCCCAACTCACCGCCGTTGACGACCGTCGTCTCCACCTTCCCGTCGGCCACGGTATCCACGCGCAGCTCGATGCGACCGTCATCCAGCAAAATCCGGTCGCCCGGTTTCACGTCGCGCGGCAGGTATTGATAGGTCGTGGCAATGCGCCGTTCGTCGCCCACGATGTTTGCCGTCGTGATCTCCACGCGCGCACCGGCCGACAGGTGTATGGGGCCGTGATGCACGAGCTCCCCCACCCGTAACTTGGGTCCTTGCAGGTCGGCCATCACCGCGACATGCCGGCCGCAGCGCCTCTCAACGGCACGCACGAGCTGCGTCCATTCGGCCAGCTGCTCGCTGCCCGCATGCGAGAGGTTGATACGGAAGACGTTGACCCCCGCCTCAACCAGCTGCTGCACCATCGCCGGGTGGCAGGACGACGGCCCCAAGGTGGCGATGATTTTGGTCCGCCGAAAATCGTTGCCGGTCATCGTTTGCTCCGTTGCGCAAGCCAGTGCAGGACACCCTCCCGGACGACGGCCTGTTCAACGAGATGCAGGCGTGCCAAAGCCTGATCTTCGCTTTCCCCCGGTTCAAGGCGCATAGCCCGGCGCGCCAGCACCGGCCCGCGATCGACCAGCGGCGTAATTTGGATCAGGCTGGCGCCGGTCCAGGCGACGCCGGCCGCCAGCGCGTCGCGCAGGGCGTGCGGGCCGCGAAAGGCCGGGGTTACGGTGCCATCCGGAAAGGTGACGCTGTCGGCTGACGGATCGTCCGGAAGGTACGCCGGGTGCAGGTTCAAGACGCCCTCGAAGCCGGCATCCAGAAAATCCGCAGCCAGGACGTGCATCCACCCCAGGAGCAAAACAAGACTCACGCCTCGAGCCAGGAGCTCCCGGGCCAGGCCGCGTGCGTAGTCCGCCCGTGTCATCTGGGTTTTGTCAAAGACGCGGACCAACGTCCGGATGCCGGCGCGGCGGGCTCGCTCGAGCGCGTAGGCGGTCGCATTGTTGGAGACAACGACGCGAATATCGAGCGGCAGGTCGCCCGACCGGCTGGCCGCAATGACGGCCTCCAGGTTCGTGCCCGCGCCGGAAACCAAGACGGCCGTCGGCACGAGCGGCGCCGTGGTGGAGGGTGCGCCGGATGGTGCCGCGGATGCGGCACGTTCGTCATGCACCGTTGGCAATGATGACAGACGGGCCGCAGGGATGGCGCGGCTCGATTTCGCCGATCACATCCGCGCTGCCGGCAGCCCCGGCAATGGGGTGTGCCGCGAGCTCCTCCCGGATTACCGCCAGGGCGGGCTGGGCGTCGCCTGCCGCAACCACAAGACAAAAGCCCACTCCCATATTGAAGACGCGATACGCTTCGGCAGGCACGATCCGGGCCTCGTCGACAATCCGGCGGCAGATGGCCGGTACCTGCCAGCGTGACGAATCCAACCGCGCGGCCAGATGCTCTCCGAACGCGCGCGGCAGATTATCCATCAGTCCGCCGCCCGTGATGTGTGCCATGCTCTTGACGGGGATACCGGCGCGCTGAACGGCCCTGACGTACAAAAGGTAGCAAGGGTGCACGGCCAGGAGTGCATCGCCGATCGTCTGCGAGCTGCCCGCCCCCACGGGCTCGTCCCAGCGTGCAGCCGGCAAAACGCGACGAGCCAGGGAGTAGCCGTTCGTATGCAAGCCGTTGGCCGGCAACCCAAGGACGACATCGCCGGCAGCCACGTTGCCGGAATCGATCAGCTCCCGGCGCTCCACGACGCCGACGATCGTACCGGCCAAATCGAAGTGCTCGGCTTCATACACGCCCGGCATCTCGGCTGTTTCACCACCCACGAGCGCCACGCCGAAGCGTTGACACGCATCCGCGACGCCGCCCACGACGGTGGCCGCCATGTCGGGATTGAGCACGCCCACCGCTAGGTAATCCAAGAAGAACAGCGGGCGCGCGTTGCAGCACAGGATGTCGTTGATGCAGTGGTGCACGAGGTCGGCGCCGATCGTGTCGTAGCGGCCGAGGGCGGCTGCAATCAGGACCTTGGTGCCAACGCCGTCCGTACTGGCAACCAGCACGGGATCGGCAACACCCTGCAGCGCGAAACAGCCTCCAAAACCGCCCAGGCCGTCCAGTACCTGCGGCTGGGAGCGCCCCGCCAACAGGGAACGGTAACGCTGCACCGTCTCCTGCGCGGCATCGATATTGACGCCCGCGGCGCGATACGCATCGTTCATACCCACTGCGTCGTTTGTCGCTGCTTGCAGCCCTCCCTACACCCGCTTCAAGGTCAGAGGTCGCCGGTCCGAGAATTGTAGCCTCTGCTTTACCATCGTTCGTCGTTTCCCGACCGATTCACGCAGCGGCCGGCCTCTGCTCTGCCGGCCGCCTGTGTGCCGCTCTGCGAGGAGAAGGCTTCAGCATGAAAATCACCGTCCGCGCCGGCGCGCCCAAGAGTGTCAAGGCGGATGCTTTGGCTCTTGGCATGTTCAACGACGGCAAGCCCTTGGCCGCATATACCGCCGTCAACGCAGCCCTGGGAGGCGTCCTGGATGACATGCGCAGGCGCGGCGAGCTACGGGGCCGGCGAGGCGAAGTCCACGTGCTTCCCGCAGGCAAGCGGCTGGGCGCCAAACGGGTTATCCTCGTGGGACTCGGCGAGCGCGCCACTTTTCATCCCGAGACGCTGGCTCGCTATGCCGGGCAGGCAGTCCGAACTGCCGCCGCCCGCGGGCTGGCCTACCTCGCGGTCGTCATCCCCGAGCCCCTTCCGTTTTCGGCCTCTCTGGGACTGGAGAACGCAACGGAAGGCGCCCTCATGGCAACCTTCGACCCCTCACCCTACCGATCGGCAAAGGATCGGCGTCCGGATGCGGTCGGTACGGTGACGTTCATCGTCGAAAAGCCCGACACGGCGCGCTCTCTTTCCGATGCGGTGCGCCGCGGGAGCATCCTCGGCGAGGCCGCCAATGTCGTTCGCGAGATGGTCAATGCACCGTCGAATGAGATGACGCCCACCCACTTGGCGCGCCGTGCTGCCGACCTGGGCCGCAAACATGGTGTGAAGGTCAGCATCCTCGAGCGCGCCGACATGAAGCGCCTGGGCATGGGTTCGATGCTCGCGGTGGCGGCCGGCTCGGATGAGCCGCCCAAAGCCATCATCATGGAGTATCGCGGCAACCCGCGTTCGAAGACCACGCTGGGGCTTGTGGGCAAAGGCATCACCTTCGACACGGGCGGCATTTCGCTCAAGCCCGCCACTGATATGGATGCCATGAAGGGAGATATGGCAGGCGGGGCGGCGGTGATCGGCGCCATGGCGGCCATCGCACAGCTGCGGCCGGCGATCAACGTCGTCGGCATCGTCATGGCGACGGAGAACATGCCCTCGGGGAAGGCCACCAAACCCGGCGACGTCGTGCGCGCCATGAACGGCAAGAGCATTGAGATCATCAACACGGATGCCGAAGGCCGTTTGGTCCTGGCCGACGGACTGTGCTACGCACGCAAGCTGGGTGCCACCCACCTGGTGGACATTGCCACGCTGACCGGCGCAGCCGTCGTGGCCCTGGGCAATACCTCAACCGCCGTCATGGCCAACGACCGTCAGCTGGTGGACCTCTTCCACGAAGCTGCGGCCCCATACGGGGAACGGTACTGGGAGCTGCCGCTCTTCCCCGAGTATGCCGAGCTCATCAAAAGTCCCATCGCCGACATGAAGAATTCCGGCGGCCGACAGGCGGGGTCGATCTTTGCCGCGATGTTCCTCAAGGAGTTCGTGGAGGGCACCCCGTGGGTGCATTTGGATATCGCCGGCACGTCCTGGACCGACAAAGAGAACGGGCACCTCGTCAAGGGGCCAACCGCCGTCTCGATGCGCCCGCTCGTACGCCTGGCGGAATTGCTGGCCGAGCGGCCCGTCCATACCAAGGCCGACGAAGCCGCGCATCAGCGCCTCACGCCCGCCGTCCCCACCGCATAGCGTTCGCACCGGCAGGCCGTTGGGCGCCGCACGTCGCGAGAGCCCTTCGGTAGCGGTCGCGCTTGCGCGACCGGGCGAAACATCACCCCGTGGGGCCGGTCTGACCCTCCCAAAAGGCTAGCCTCTGTCGGCCGCGCCAGCGCGGCCGCTACAGACAAAGGGCGCCACATCATGACGTAGCAGTCGCGCCAGCGCGAGGCGCGTGAGGTAGCGGTCGCGCTTGCGCGACCGAGAGAACGTCACGCCTCGCGCGCGGCGTCGGGTTTTGTCGGCCGCGCAAGCGCGGCCGCTACAGCAAGGTCAGTACGAGAACGTCACGGGCTGCTGCAAAATAAACTTGGCCTGAGCTCCCTTATCCAGCGTGACGTCCGTCTTGCTGTTAAGGCCGTACAAAACCCCGGCCGTCAGTCCCAGTGCGCCACCCGCGTTGGTCCCCAGCCACTTGCCGAGGATGTTGCCGGCAATCATCCCGACCGCGGCTGCAATCGCCACCGTTCCGATGTTGTTCTTCCTATGCTCCTGCACGGAATCCAACTTCAGGTAGACAACCCGTGTATTGCCGTTGGCGAGCTTCATGCGATCGATGACGAAGCTCAACTCGGGCTTGGTGCCTTGCCCGGCCTTCCTGACCTTGACGACGCGCGCTTCAAGGCGTGCCCCTGCGAAGAGGCTGTTGTCGTCCGGATATGGTTTCTGCACGGTGAAGGTAAAGGTTTCACCTACCGTCGCACTCTTCGAACTCACCGTGCTGTTGGATGTCGCATGGATCAGCATGCCCGGTTGCAACGTAATGGTTTTAGCAGCCGCCGCCACAGGCACGACAGAGGTACCAATGACGAAGGCCAGGGAGAGGAGACCAGCCGCAATGCGTAAATTCATGAAGACTCCTTTGTGGATGCGAAATACCGCTGCTGCGAAAGCCGTCTTCGCGGTGATGGCCTGTCTTTCCGTTTAGGACGTGATAGCCTGGGGTTCGCGCACTTTCCCGGCGAGTTGTTCGTGGATGCCCTCGGGGTAACGTCCCGTGAAGCAGCCCATGCAAAACTCCCCGCGCGGGCGCCCGGTGGCCGCAACCAAGCCCTCTTCGCTCAGGTAGCCGAGCGAGTCCGCATCGATCGCTTTGCAAATTTCGGGAACGCTGAAGTTAGCCGCGATGAGCTGTTCGTAGGTGGCGGTGTCCACGCCCAAAAAGCACGGATGTCGCATCGGCGGGCACGTCAGGCGGACGTGGACCTCGCGGGCGCCGGCCTTGCGCAGCATGGCTACCAGCTGGCGCGTGGTCGTTCCCCGCACGATGGAGTCATCGACGAGCACCACGCGCTTGCCCCGCAGATTGGCCACCAACGGGTTGAACTTCAACTTCACGCCCTGGGCTCGCAGGCTCTGATCGGGCGAGATGAAGGTCCGTCCGATGTAGCGGTTCTTCATGAGGCCTTCGATGTACGGCAGCCCGGATTCGTCGGCATACCCGATGGCTGCCGCCGTCGCGCTGTCGGGCACGCCGATGACGACGTCCGCCTCGACCGGCTGCTCACGCGCAATGGCCCGCCCCATCCGGTAGCGCGCCAAGTACAACTCCTGCCCCGCGTACACCGTGTCCGGGCGCGAAAAGTAGATGTACTCGAAGATGCAGTGTGCCGGCTGGCGCCCGGTCTCTATGCGGCGCGACCGCATGCCGTGCTCATCGATGATGATGATCTCTCCGGGCGAGACTTCGCGCACGAATTCCGCTCCGACGGTGTTGAGCGCGCACGACTCGGAAGCCAGCATCCAGCCCTCGCCGTAACGGCCCACGCACAAGGGGCGCACCCCCCACGGGTCGCGGAAACCGAAGAGCTGGCGCTCCGTAGCGAGCACGATGGAGAAGGCACCGATGCAGCGCTGCATGATCTCGGCAATCCGCTGCTCCATGTTGCCGTGATCGAGACCCGCCAGGAGCTGGGCCATGACATCGGAATCGGATTCGGCCCTCCCGGCCACCTCCCCCGGCAGGAAAGCACGCAGTGCCTCCGTGTTGACCAAGTTGCCGTTGTGGGCAAGGGCAAAGGTTCCCAACGAGGATTCGGCCAGCAAGGGCTGGGCGTTATAGACGACCGATGAACCGGTCGTTGAGTACCGCGTATGGCCGACGGACAGATAGCCCGGCAGGTCGGCCAAAATCTGCTCGGTGAAGATCTGGGAGAGCAGGCCCATCTGCTTGTGGCAGCGCAGGTCGGCGCCGTCGGAAACGGCAATACCGGCACTCTCCTGTCCGCGGTGCTGGAGGGCGTAGAGGGCAAAATAGGTGGGCCGGGCGACGTTTTCTCCAGGCGCGTAGATCCCGCAGACGCCGCAGGCGTCGTAGACCGCGTCCTCGCTGCCGGCCGGTTTTGGCGAATAGACGGGTGGCCGGGCGCGCCCCTGGGCTGACATCTTCTTCTAACCTTACCGGAAACCGAGGCCGTCTGTCAACGAACCGAGGTCACCACGCGCTGCGCAATGTCGCGGCGCCAGCGCAGTTCGGCGCCCTGAGGCAGGCTGCGGATATACGCATCCACCGCATCGTACGCACGAGCACGCGCCCGGGCCAGATCCGAGCCCACTGCGCAGATGGTCAGAATCCGCCCTCCGCTGGCATCGACACGGGTTCCGCGCAAACGCGAGTTCCCCCAAAAACCAAAAAGGTCAGGCGACCCCGACACGTCGGGCCCAGGAAAGAGCGGCAACCCGCTCAGGGGTGTGGATTGCTGTGGATAACCTGGGCTTGCCAGGACGACGCCGACGCATCCGCCGGGTAGGTTGCGGCATTCCCCGGATACCTGACCCAATTCACCCTGGGCTGTGGCGACGAACAGCCGGCAGAGGTCGCCCTCCAGGCGAGGTAGTACGACTTGCGTTTCCGGATCGCCCAGGCGGGCGTTAAACTCCAAAACCTTGGGGCCGTGCGCCGTCATCATGAGCCCGCCATACAGGCAGCCGCGATAGGCAATGCTTTCGGCACGCAAACCTGCCAGAACCGGCTCGAAAATCGTTCTACGAATCTCTTCGAGCTGGGCGGCGTCGGCCACAACGTCCGCTGCCGGCGAATAGGCCCCCATGCCACCCGTGTTTGGGCCCCGATCCTCGTCCAGAGCCCGCTTGTAGTCGCAAGCGCTCTCCAAAAGCAGATACGTCTCGCCGTCGGTGAGTGCCATGACCGAGACCTCACGGCCCGTTAGGACCTCCTCGACCACGACTGTCGAACCTCCGCCGGGAAGTTCGCGCCGGTCGTACCAGGCGGTCACAACTTCGCGGGCTTCGTCCGGACTCGAACAGACCACCACGCCCTTACCAGCCGCCAACCCGTCGGCCTTGAGCACCACCGGACCGGGGAAATTCTCAAGAGCGCGCTCGGCCTGGCGTCGGTCGTGCGCCAGGCAAAAGCGGGCGGTCGGAATTCCATGGCGCTCCATAAACTGCTTTGCGAAGGCCTTGCTGGTTTCAAGGCGTGCGCCGGCTCTGCCGGGACCGAAAACCGCCACATCTGCGGCCCGCAGGGCATCGGCCACCCCGGCTGCGAGCGGGCCCTCCGGCCCGATCACCGCCAGTTCGATGCCTTCGCTGCGCGCTCGCGCGGCCAGTTCACGGCCAGCCGTCGCCGCAATCTCCCAATTCTCACCGACAAGAGCCGTTCCCGCGTTGCCGGGAGCGGCAAACACCCGGCTGACCAGCGGTGACTGAGCCAATTTCCAAGCTAGGGCATGCTCCCGCGCACCGGAGCCAACCACGAGGACTTTCACGCGGTGCCCCGATGAGCACGCGCGTCAGGAGACAGCGCCTCATTTCGTACCGCGGCGTCTGCAGGTTTGAGAATCTGTGCCTTGGGCCGATCCTCACAACGGATGTCTCGACGCCTATACAGCATGGTAGCGCGCATTGTCATTCGACGCCGTCACTCCCACTCGATCGTCGCCGGGGGCTTGCTCGTCACGTCGTACACCACACGGTTGACCTCGGGCACTTCGTTGACGATCCGTGTTGCGATGCGCTGCAAAAGCGCGGGCGGCAGGTGCGCCCAGTCGGCCGTCATGCCGTCGTCGCTCGTGACCGCGCGCACCGCCACCAAATTTCCGTAGGTGCGAAAATCGCCCATCACGCCGACGCTGCGCAGCGGCGTCAGGATCGCAAAGTACTGCCAGGGGGCCTCGACCCCGTCCCGTTCGATCTCCTCGCGCACGATGGCATCCGCCCGGCGCACGACCTCCAACCGCTCCGGGGTTACGGCACCCAGAATACGCACCGCCAAACCCGGCCCCGGGAAGGGCTGACGATTGACGATCCGGGCCGGCAGACCCAATTCGCGCCCCAGCCGGCGCACTTCATCCTTAAAGAGCAGGCGCAGCGGCTCCACCAGCCTGAGATTCATGTGCTCGGGAAGCCCACCCACGTTGTGATGCGTCTTGATCTTGGCGCCGCTCTTGCTGTGCGGCGTCTTGCTTTCGATGACGTCCGGATAGAGCGTTCCCTGAACCAGAAACTCCACGCCCGGGATGCGCGCCGCTTGCTCCTCGAAGACCGCAATGAATTCGCGCCCGATGATCGCGCGCTTCTCCTCCGGGTCTTCCACGCCCGCCAACGCGGCCAGGAAACGCTCGCGCGCATCCACGGCCACCAGGTTCAAGTGCAGCACGTCGCGGAACGCGGCCACGACGTCGTGGGCTTCGCCGGCACGCAAAAGACCGTGATCCACGAAGACGCACGTCAACCGGTCGCCGATGGCACGAGCCACAAGGGTCGCCGCGACGGCGCTGTCGACCCCGCCCGAGAGGGCGCAGATCGCCCGCCCGGTCCCCACCTGCCCGCGAATCTCCTCGATCGCCCGGTCAATGAACGAGCTCATTTCCCATAGCTCGCGCAGACCCGCGATCTTGCGCAGGAAGTTGCGCAGGATGGTGCGGCCATGCTCGGTGTGGCGCACTTCGGGATGAAACTGAACGCCGTAGCGCCGGGATTCCGGATCGCCGCACGCCGCCACGGGGCAGGTCGCGGTGTGGGCCAGCTTGAGGAAGCCGCGGGGCAAAGCGGTGACCGTGTCGCCGTGGCTCATCCACACCTGGGATCGCCCCGGTACGTCCAAAAAGAGCAGGGATTGCGCCGCATCCACGATCAACTCGCTGCGGCCGTACTCGCGCACGACGCCCGGCACGACCGTCCCCCCGCACGCCTGCGCGAGCTCCTGCATGCCGTAGCAAATGCCCAAAATCGGTTTTCTCGCACGCAGGATGCGAGCGTCCAGGTGCGGCGCGTCGGGCTCCAGCACGCTGCGGGGCCCGCCTGTCAAAATGTACGCCGACGGCTCGCGCTCAAGCACGTTCTCCCAGGCAGCGTCGTGCGGAAAGATCTCGCAGTAGACGCGCTCCTCGCGCACCCGGCGGGCGATCAACTGCGCATACTGGGCGCCGAAATCGACGATGGCCACCCATTCGCGCGGCGCGGCCCTCACGTGCAGATCTCCGCCAGGCGGCTTTGATCGCGCGCTTGGGCGATTTCCCACGCAATGCGTTCGCCGACCGACATCTCGCGACCCCACCGGTATGCCGAGTATGGGGTATACTTCGTGCCCGGCGATCCCGGGATGCGCAGGCTGACGTCGTACACGATGAAGCTCTTGGGCGGACCCGCCGCAATGACGCACTGCAGCGCAAACGGACCGATGATGCCCGGCGGGTGCAGGCGTTGGGTTGCGCGGACGAAGCGTTCGCCCATCTCGAAGGCTTGTTCCAGCATCGATTCCGTCACCGTTGCGGCAATGTGCCCGGCCTCCTCCAGCGACGCGGTGAACGCCGCGCCCAGCGGTGCCTGGTCGACGGCCAGCAGCGAGCGGATACCGTCGATGTTCGTCTGACGGCGTGTGTCCGTGCCCAGAAGTTCCAGCTCGCCATTTAGCGGCGACCAGAAAAAGTTCAGATTGACCGTCGGGCCGAGCACGTACTCCTCCAACACCGCGCGGCGCAGGCCTTCCTCCGTAACCACCCCTAAAGCCAGGTAGTGGGCGGCCCGCTTGCGGTACTGCTCTGGCGTGGCAGCCACGAAGAACGCGCGCTCGAAGGAAACGCGGGCGTGCTGTGCCTTGATCATCGTCAGGCCGGCGATCTCATCCGGGCTCGCCAGACGCTTCGGACGGCGCAGCCCGGCCTCGTCCAGCAGACGGTACTGGTTGTCGGCTTCGTCGCGCTCCTCGGCCCGCAGAAGGCCACGCGCACCAAAGACAGGCACCCGCAGGCCGCGCTCGATCTCGTCGTACGAGTAGCGCTGGCGGGCGTACACTTCAAACGACCGGTTGGGGATGAAGATGGCATGACGCGCCAGCAGCGCGTTCTGCACCTCCTGGTTCAAGACGTCCGCGAAGTGGTCGACCAGCAGCACCTCGTCCACGCATCCCGTGCCGTCCGGTCGCGAGCGGTAGGCCTGCGCGTAGGTTTTTTCCCTCCCACGCGCTGCGACGACGACGCTGCGCAGCCCCATGCGCTTGGCGCCCAGGCAGACGTCCAGCGCCGAGTGGCTGCCGATGCAGGCCACGCTGAGGTGTGATGGATCGTACGAGGCGAGGGCGGCGCTGACGGACGTCGCCGCGCTCATCAGTTCGTGGGCACCCCCGGACCAGGGACGGCGACGGCGGCCGTATCCGGCGTCGCCCCTGCGTCGAGACGCAACCGGCTGGACTGGTCGAGGACCAAGTCCAAGCTGTTGGAGAGCAAGGCGTTCTTGATCTCGCGGGCGATGCGGCGCCCGGTCGACATCGGTTCGTCGTAGTTCAAGTACGAGTAGGGCGACCCG
The DNA here is from genome assembly GCA_902812405.1 of bacterium. Classification (GTDB taxonomy): domain Bacteria; phylum Vulcanimicrobiota; class Vulcanimicrobiia; order Eremiobacterales; family Eremiobacteraceae; genus CADDZI01. The sequence goes on from CADDZI010000012.1 coordinate 17,346, forward strand.
TCGATGAAGAGATTCGTGCCGGCCACGATACGCGCGGAAATCTCCATGAGGAAGAACTGCGATTCGGGCGTCACGATCGTTTCCAGACAGAACGCACCGAACAGGCCGCGCGGCGGGCACAGCTCGCGGCTGGTCCGCACGACGGCCTCGCCCATCTCGAAGGCCTCCGCCAACAACGACTCGCGCAGGCTGATTGGCTGATTCCCGATGACGACGTAGGAAGGCGAGATGTCCCAGCCTTCCTGGCTGGCCAGCGGGATGCGCCCCAGAGAGTCCACGTTGCTCTCGTAGCGGCGGTCCATGGACATGATTTCCAGCTTGCCGGTCAGCGGCGAGTAGAAGTAGTGGATGTAGACCGGGACACCTAGGACGTACTCTTGGATAATGTAGCGCTGCTCGACGAGGTGCGAGGCGCGGGCTGCAAAATCGTCGGCGTTCTTGACGAACAGGTACCCCTTGCCGCCGTGCGCCCCGTAGAGTTTGACAATGACAGGACGGTCGATCTCATCGGCTTTTGTAAACTGGCGCGGCATGCGCAAGCCTGCACGCGTCAGCCACTCGCGCTGGCGCATGCGGTCGGCTTCCCAATCCAGAACCGCCTTGTTGCCGAAATAGGGCGTGCGCATGCGTTTGTGCTCGTCCAGAGAGAGGTACGCGACGAACGAGCCGTGCGGCACTAAAATCAGCTTGCGCCGGTTGAGCTCGCTCTCCAGTTTGGGGAAATCTCCGTAGCGCGGGATGACGATGACCTCGTCGACGAAGGCGAAACTCTTGTACAGACGTTCGTTGTGGGGCGTCACGACGGCAAGGGTGTGGAAACCTTCGTCTTTGGCCCCCTTGAGAATCTGCAGGGCCGAGTGGCTGCCCAAGGTGGCGATCGTGAAGAGCGAGGGCAACGGGCCGGCGGCTTTGGACATCATCGGCTCATGTTCTCCATCGGGGTAGGCCGTTCCCCGACGGCTGTTGCGACGCGCAGGGGACGAATCTCCCAGACCTGCGACACAGGATTGGCCAGGAGGACCTGACACGCCCAGGCCAGGCGCTGCGGACCGGCCGGGCCGCCGCTGTCGGCCAGACGCCAGCCGACCGCCCGCGCAAGCGCGTGCAGAGACGTCAGACCAAACGTCGTGCGCAAAAGCCCGACCAAGCGTGTGTTGTCTTCCTCCTTATCGCGGACCAGCGCCTCCCAGGTACGGGGTTGACGCACGGGGGCGTCCGCCGTCGCATAGCTCAAGCGATGTTTGTTGGGGTTGAAGAGGATCTCCGCGTGCCGCACGCTTCGGGCGACAGCCTCCGGCGAGGCGGCATCCTCGACCTCCAGCAGCACGTGGTCCGCCCGCTCCACGCGCGTCAGCTCGGGGTAGCCCAGTTCCTGCAGCGTGCGCAGAACGGTAAAGGCCGTGTTATCGGGCACGGTGAGTTCGATGAGGATGTCTATCTGCCGCATGCTATCGATGAGGGCACGGTGGCTTGACACCACCGCCACGGCAGAGGGAAGGTCATTTCGGCGCACCCTCGCAAATCGATGAGGGCAAGGTGGCTTGACACCACGGCGACAGGTGCTTCACGCGCCCGCCCCCGACGCCGCGGGTACGGGTGCGGCGCCGGCGGGCTCTTCTTCGTAGTCTGCAGGCGTGGTGCGGTCGGTGCCGCGGCGCGCACCCGTGCGGTCACAGACAGGGGTGAGAGCGGCCGCCACGGCGAGGTTAAGGACAAACGCATACAAGGCGGCAAAGCCGGGCACGACGTGAACTCCGATGTGAAGCGGATAGACGGCGCGGAAACCGGTGACGGCCGGCATGTACGTGGCTGCCGCCATTCCGACGAGCCACCCCGCAAAGAGCGCCCTGCGGTGGAACCAGCGCGTGTAGAGGCCGCCGACAATCGCCGGCAGGGTCTGCAGGATCCATCCGCCCGCAAAGAGCTGAAAGTTGATCGCGTACTCGGTGGGCAGCCCGATCACGAACAGGAGGGCACCCAGCTTGACCACCAGCGACGCGAGCTTGGCCTGGGCGCACTCCTGGGCGGGCGTACAGCCCGGCCTGAGGTATTCGCGATAGATCGTGCGCGTCCAGAGATTGGCGGCCGCGATAGACATAATGGCCGCCGGCACGAGTGCGCCGATCACGATGGCGGCAAAGCCCACGCCAGTGAACCAGGGTGTAAACTCGGTTGCCAGCAGCTGGGGGACGACCGCATTCGGGTTGGCCGGTGACAGCCCGGCCGCTAAAGCCAGATAGCCGAAAGCGGCGATGAGGGCAAGCAGCAAGCTGTACGCCGGAAGCAGGACCATGTTGCGGCGGATAACCCCCGTGCCGGATGCACCCAAGAGACCTGTGAGCGAGTGCGGATACATAAAGAGCGCAAGCGCCGACCCCAGGGCGAGGGTCGCGTACGCCGTGAAGTCCCCAGGCGCGAGCACAAGGCCGATCGGATGCGGGCGCTTGGCCAGGGCCTGGCCCGCGGCGGCAAAGACGCGCCCCCAGCCGCCCAGGTGCGCGGGAATGACGATCGTGGCAGCGATGACCGTCGCGTAGATCAGCACGTCTTTGACGATCGCCACGAGCGCCGGAGCGCGCAGGCCGCCGCGGTACGTGTAGGCGGCCAGGATGGCAAAGGCAACGACGATGGGAAGATCACGCAAGGGCCCGGTCGTCGGAAAGCCCAGGCTGGCGATGACGACCTGCATGCCGACCAGCTGTAAGGCAATGTACGGCATGGTCGCAAGGATCCCGGTCGCTGCAACCGCCAGTTCCAGGCTGCGGCTGTCGTAGCGTTCGCGAATGAAGTCGGCGTACGTGATGTATCCTCGGCGGCGTGCGACGGTCCACAACCGCGGGCCGAAAACGAAGACCAGCGGATAGACAAGCGCTGTGTAGGGCAGCGCGAAGAATCCCAGCGGTCCCTGGCCGTACACGAGTGCCGGGACCGCGATAAATGTGTAGGCGGTGTAGAGATCGCCCCCGATCAAAAACCAGGAGACAAACGTTCCGAAGCGGCGCCCGGCCAGCGCCCACTCGTGCAGCAACGAGAGGTCGCCGCGACGCCAACGTTCCCCGGCAAATCCCAAGACCGACACCAGGCCGAAGAGCGCGAGGAACACGGCCAGGGTGGCCGCGTTGGGGTGCATCACCGCTCCTCCGGGTTTCGCATCAACCACGCCACGCAACCCGTCATGAGCCCGCTCAGTGCGATCCAGACAAATTGGTACCAGTAGAAAAAGGGGATGCCCGCTATAGTGGGGTCGTGGCGCGCGTACAGAGGGGGCCACAAGAGAGCCGCATACGGCAGCAACAGCAACCAGTACCAGTGGCGGGCATGCGGCCGCCTCAGCATCGTGTTTCCTCCGCACGGCATTGGTTCACGCGCCGCCCCATCCCCGCCTCCGGGCTTGGCCACCCACCGGCGTCAAGGTTGCCCAGATCTGCGGTCACGCTGCACCAGTGCTGTCAGGCGCACATATGCCGGCCGCCCACGCCGGCCGACCCGGCGCCCAAGGTTCCCGTCCGGCGACGCCGGATCCGCCGCCTTTTAGGCGACAGCGCGCACAGCCGCCGCCAAAGCTGCGAAGACCGCGTGTGCGGCCGTCAAGCCCATAGGGTTGGCGTGCAACTCGGGGCGGGCAAAGGCCAGATTGTAATTCCAGGCGACACGTTCCGGATGGGGCATGAGAGCCAAAATGTTGCCCTCTTCGTTGCACACACCTGCTGCGTCGCACAGCGAGCCGTTGGGAGCACCGCCCACATAGCGAAAGATGATGCGCCCCTGGCGTTCGAGCTGGTCGAAGGTCTGTCGGTCGCCCGTAAAACGGCCCTCGCCGTGCGCCATCGCCATCGGCACGCGGAGGCCGGCCGGCATGGCGGCCGTCAGCGCGCAGCGGGTGGGCGGTGCGGTCAGCTCGACCTCGACCAGGCGGCATTGAAAATGGCCCGCCGGCAAATTGCGGGCCAAGGCAATCGGCCCCAAGAGCCCGGCTTCCGCCAGCATTTGGGCGCCATTGCAAATGCCCAGGACGAACTTCCCGCGTTGGGCCTCTTGGGCAATCACCCGGAGACTCTGGGAGCGTGCGGCAATCGCCCCCGCCCGCACGCGGTCCTCGTGTGCAAAGCCGCCGGGCAAGACGTATGCGTCGAAGTTGCGCAGGTCGCCTTGGGGTTCGCTCCACAGAACGGGGCGGGCATCCATACCTGCCGCCCGGCAGGCATCTACGGTCTCTTCCTCCGAGTTCGTGCCTGGAAAAACCAGGACAGCAACCCTTGCCGCGCTCACGCGTACAGGTCCTCAAGCGGCTTGCGCCAGGCGGCGGCGAGCTCGGCAATCCTCAGCCGGCAGACCTGGTCTATGGCAAGCCATTCCCCGCCCGTCGTCCCCAGCCGGTGCAGCGCCGCTGTGTGCCGTGCGGCCAGGCTTTCAAAGTCGCTGCTCGCGTGTGCCGGCACGGAGACGACGAATCCTCCGCTTTCCCCGAATAGGGCCCGCGCGAGATCCACGCCGGGCGCCCACTGGGCGGGAGCAGCAAGCCGAGCACCAATCGCCCCCTTACCGTCCGGGCCAAAGCACATCTCGGCCACGCACGCCAACAGGCCGCCGTCGGAAACGTCGTGCGCCGCGCTCACGATGCCGGCTTGAATGCCGTGCACGACGGTTGCAATGTCGGCATTGATCTGCGCGTAGTCGAGAGACGGCAGCGGACCGGGCTGCGCCGCCGCCAGCACTTCGGCCAGAACCGCTCCGCCCAAACTGGCGGGGAACGATCCCACCAAGTACAGCACCTCGCCGGCGGTATGCACCTGCATGCCCACCGTTCGGCTGACGTCGTCAATGCGCCCCAGACAAGCTACGATGGCGGACGGCACGACGGACGCGCCGGAAGCGGATTGATTGTACAGGCTGACGTTGCCGCTGACAAACGGCAGGCCCGTTGGCGAGCTGACGGTGAGACCACGCGCCGCTTCCGCCAAGCCCTCAACGCCTTCGGCCAAAGCCCGGTAGGCTATGGGATTCTCCGGATTGCCGTAGTTGAGGCAATCGGTGAGACCAATAGGCCATGCGCCAACGGCCGCAACGTTGCGGACGGCTTCCACGACAGCATGGGCGGCAGCCAGGCGCGGGTCGAGAGCGGCATAGCGAGGGTTGCCGTCCACGGCGAGCGCCAGTGCCAACCGCGCGCCGCGCTTTACGAGCAGGACACCCGCGTCCGCATAGCCCGCCGGAAGGGCGGTCGCACCGCGCACGAACGTGTCGTAGTGCTCGACAAGCGGCCGGCGGCAGCAGACATCGGGATGTGCCAGTACGTGAAGAAGCGCGTCGCCGGCGTCGGGCACGTGTAGTGGCACATACGGCAAAGGTGCAGGGGGTGGCGGACCAAGGGTCAACCGGCGGCGGGGAGCCTGCGTCAGGGCTTCAATCGGCAGGTCGCACACGGCGCAGCCGCCGCTGCGTGCGATGTAGCGACGCTCGCGCGTGACCTTCCCGATCACGGCCGCCCGTGCGTTTGCGGCAACCTCGGGCAGCGTAAAGACCTCGTTGTAGATCGCGAGCAGACGCGGTGTGAACGATGTCGGCACCGCCCACAGCATCCGTTCCTGCGTTTCGGCCAGCGCAACGACAAAGGGAGGCAGGTTGGGCACAGCCCGCGGCACGGCATCCAGGTCGATCTGCGCCCCGAACCCGCCCGCGGCGCACAATTCCGCCGAACTCCCCAAGATGCCGCCCGCACCCAGGTCTTTGAAGCCAACCTGGAGGCCGCTCGCATGGATCTCGTCGAAGGCCGCGTAGCTGGCCCGCATGATGACGTTTTCGAGAAACGGGTCGGGAACTTGGACTGCACTCTTGTTGACGTTGGCTTGGGCGGCATCCAGCGTCAGCGAGGCGAAGGCGGCGCCGCCAAACCCGGAGGCATCGGTCGCCTTGCCGACGAGGACCAGGTCGTACCCTTCGCCACCGGGCGGCACTCGGCTGGGGAGAATGCGCTCACGTTCGACGATCCCGACGGCGACGACGTTGACGAGACAATTCTCGGCATAGGAAGGATGAAAGTACACGTCGCCCGCCAGGTTGGGTACGCCCACCGCGTTGCCGTAGGCGGCGACGCCTTCGACGGCGGCACGCGCCACGTAGGCGGGGTGAGTGCCGGGCTTCGGCGGCCCGAAGCGCAGCGGGTCCGCGCAGGCGACGACCTTAGCGCCCATGCACAGGACGTCACGCAAAATCCCCCCCACCCCCGTCGCCGCGCCTTCAAACGGCACGACTTGGGAAGGGTGGTTGTGGCTCTCGTGGGCGATGACCGCACAGTACTCGACACCGTCTATTGCGCCCAGGCGCAGGATGCCCGCATCCTCGCCGACCGGCACGACGACGTCCGGCCCCTGGGTCGGCAGGCGCGCGAGCAGCGCGCGGCTGCTTTTGTAGGAGCAATGTTCGCTCCATTGGATTGCGAAGGCGTGTGCTTCCGCGCGCGTCGGATCGCGGCCTAACCGTTCGCGGATAACGCGCAGCTCGTCCGGGGTGAGCGCAAGCGCCTCGCTCGCGGCGAGGCGCTTGAGATCGTCGTCGCTGCCCGACAGCGCGAGCACCTGCGCGGCGTGCGCGACCGGGTCGAAGGTTCCGGCAGGCGTCACGCCGATCCGGCTCTCCCGTTTTCCGTTGGGCCGTTCATCTTCGCGTCGGCATCGGTAATCTGAACCCGGTTGCGGTACTGCTTGACGACGACGCGTCCATAGATGACGGGGTCATCCGCCGCCAAAATCTTGGCGGCCGCCAGCGCCGCGTTCTCGGGTTCCAAAACGATGGTGCTCGCCACGCCCTTGGGCAATGCCAGACTCGAGATAACCTCCATCCCAGCCCAGGTCTGACCCAACGGTGGACAGGCGATGACCGGATGTGCGGTTGCCGCGTCGACGAAGGCCGAGAGGGCGTTGCTGCGGCCGGCAATGGTGATGTACACCGGCCGGCCGAGCATGTTGTCGATCTGCTGGACCTTCTGCAGAGTGAAGAGAGGGGTTTTATGGGCCGAGGCGACGTGGCGGCGGACCGGAATGCCGTACTCGGCGAGTGCTTTCTCAACGCGCTCGGCGTGCTCAGCATCGGAGGTCGACCCCATGATGATGGCGGCAAAACCGCCGCTGCTCCGGCAGAAGCGCGCCACGCGCTCGGCGACTTCTTCGTACTTGGCCTTGACGCCGTCCAAATCGGCGGGCGTGGGAGTCGCGATGTTGCGGTAAATCTGCTTGTCGAGCATGAGCTGTTGATCGCCCGCCGGCCAGATGCGCCAGGAATCGTTGTCGATGACGTCGGCCAAGAGTATCTCGGTGCCGCCTCCCGGCCGCTGGGCTCGCCCGAATTCGACCTTGAGGTCGACGAGGAGCACGTCTTGCAGCTTCCAGGCGTGTGCCAGGATCTCGAAGATGAGCCGTGCGTAATCGCTCATGAGCTCAAGCTCGGCCGGGGTGGCGACCTTCTCCTCGACAATCTGCTCGGCCGTGTACTGCGGGTCGTGGCGCGCGTCGTCCTTGAAGAAGTACTCGACGACGCGCGGGGCCAGCACGGTGCCGGACTTCATGCCGGGGTTGCGCTTGAGGTAGGATCCCGCGGCGATGCCCCGGACAACAACCTCGATGGGGATCATCTCGCAGCGCCGCACGATCATTTCATTGTTGTCCTCGTCTTCGCCGCCGCCCAGAAAATGGGTCGGCAGACCGGCGGCATTGAGGAGGCGGAAGACGCGGCTTGTCGTCAGTGCCGCCAGGCGCCCCTTGCCGCTGATCGTGTGACGTTTGGCGCCGTCACCCGCCGTGATATTGTCCTGCTGCACGACAACCAGTGCGTCGGCACGCTCCGGGTGCACGTAGAGCACCTTGGTCTTACCGCGGCCTACTTCAGCTCCCTTATTCATGCGACTCCTTTCCGCGAGGTTGGTGAGCTCCGTCGGCAGATTTGTGAGGTCTGTGAGGCGAGGGTCCCGGGCGCGCCGTTGCGGCTGCAGGGGCCACGGGGGTCGGAGAGGGGGTGGCCTGAGCAGCCTGCGCTCGGCCACACGCCGTGCGCAGCAATGACGCAACTGTTCGTGCGCGCCTGCCGGCCAGACCTGTGTGTGCCGTGACCTGCATGGCACTCTCAAGGTCCTGAGGGCTCAGGTGCGCCATGATTGCCTTGTCCCCCGCGATGAGCGCCGCCAGCGGATTGGATTGCCCTTCTTCCACAGCCTGCCAGGCACGCAGAGAGAGCTCGCGCAGGCGTTCGTGGAGGGCTTGGCGATCCGCCCCGCGCCGGGTGGCCGCCACCAAGACTGCCTCGGTGCATGCGAAGGGACCGAAGCGTTCCAGATTGCGCGCAATAGCGGCCTTGTCCACCCGCAGCCCGGTGACGACACGGTGCGCCAGCCTGACAATTTCATCGCATGCCAGAAAAGATTCCGGAATGATGGTGCGCCGGTTAGCCGAGTCGTCGAGCGTCCGTTCGAGCAGGTTGTCGGCCGCGTTGTGCCACGCGATCTGGGCGTGTGCCGCCACGATGCGCGCCAGTGACGTGATGCGCTCACATAAGATGGGGTTGCGTTTGAAGGGCATCGCCGAGGAGCCGACCTGTTTGCGCCCAAATGGTTCGCCCAACTCTCCAAAGGGGCTTGAGGCCAAAATGCGCACGTCAAATGCAAACTTGGCGCAGGAAGCGGCCAGGCCGGCCAGCGTACTGAGAACCTTGTAGTCGAGCTTGCGTGGATACGTCTGGCCGCTGATCGGGACGGCATGCAGATCGAAAGCCGCCAAGACGTCGCTCTCCATTTCGTCTGAATCCAAGCCCGTTCCGCGAAGCAGCAGCTCGTAGGATACCGATGTTCCCACGGCGCCGCGCAGACCCTTGCCGGGCAGCCATCCGGCCAGGTGCTCCAGGTCTTCAAAGTCCAGCAGCACGTCGTGCGCCCACATCGCAAGGCGCATACCAAGGGTGATCGGTTCGGCGGCTTGCAGGTGCGTGTAGCCCATGGCGGGCAGGTCTGCGTACTCTTCGATCTTGTCCGCAAAAGCCTCGAGCAGGCTCCTCACGTTGGAGAGCAGCATCCCAAGGGCGGCCTTCATGCGCGCCGTTTCGACGTTGTCCTCGATGTCCATGGAGGTGGCGCCCAAGTGGAGTTTGCCTCCGCCGACCGTTGCTTGCGAGGCGAAGACTCGAAGCTCGGCCATTAAATCGTGGCCGATCTCCGCTTCGATCGCCGCCGCCGCCTCAAGGTCCACCGCGTCCACGTGGCGGCGTATGTCGTCCAACTCCACCTCGCTGACCAGTCCGGCCTTGGCTTGCGCCTGTGCCAGGGCCAGCCACAGGCGCCGCCACATGCGGCGCTTGGTCTGCTCCGAGAAGAGAACACGCATTTCCGGGCGCCCGTAACGCCAGGAAAAAGGTGACTGATAGGTGTCGTTCACACGAGGCTCTTCGTCGCCCTCTTTGGGTGATTCCCCCGCATCCGAAGCCCCATGTGGAAGGTTGCGTCGGTCGCCTAAAGGCGGCCGCTACACTAGGCGACCTGCCAGACGGACGATGACCTCTTCCAGAGCCTGGTCCGGCAGGCGTTTGCCCGTGATCGCATCCTCCAACGCCCGCATCGTCAGACGCACTGCCTCGCGCGCGCGTGCCGGCGAGCGCCGTCGCGCCACATCGATTAATTTGAACGCACGGAAGGGCGACTGCCCTGTTGCAGCCGCCCAAGCTTGCGGTGAGGCTCCATGGGAAAGCTCCCAGGCAATTTGAGCATCGCCTGCCAGCCAGATGAGGGGCCCAATCGCTTCCTCACTCCTACGCGTCATATCCCGCGCGAGGCGCAAGGCGGTGCCAACGTCGCCGCGCGCGACCGCGTTGCCCAGATCCCACAATTTTGGGTCGCCCGGCGGCTGCACGTAGTCCTCGACGTGGTCTTTCGTTATTTTCTTGGTGACCAGCGACAGGCGTTCGACTGCGTTGCGAATCTCGTCGGCACTCTCCAGCGCCGCCAAGTAGTGCCTGGCCGCAGCCTCGACCGCCACGCCACAGCGCTTGGCCAGCCGCTCCACGTAGGCCTCGCGTTGCCGTTCGTCAAGGTCGGTGTCAATCACCCATGCGTGCGGATGACCCTCGGTGAAACCAAGCGAGGTCACCTTATCCTTGGGAGCCCTGCCGCGCTGAGGCTTCGGAATCCCAGCGTCGTCGATCACGAGCACTGCGTGCTCCACATCTTTTGGAATGGCATCCCGCAGCGCAATCCGATCTTCGTTGCGCAATTCGATGACGTCGCGCAGGATGACCATCCGGCGAGCCGCCAAAAACGGCAGCGTTGCGAGTTTTTCCCCGAGGCTTGCAAAGCCGTCCAGGGCCGGCGCGCTGACAACGTCCAGATTGAGCGGTCGCAGCGACTCGTCGGGCAGCACCTGCTCGACCAGCTTCTGTCTGGCCTCGGCTGCAAGGCCCGACTCCTTGCCGCTGATGACAACCAGGGGCGGCGGCTCCAGGACGGCACTCTCCGTGAAGGCGAGATACCCGATGCGTTCTACCGCCCGACCGGGGCGCCGGGAACGCTGGGCCGCGGAGGCATCCACGGCCGCTTCACCCTGCGCGGCAGCCGGCGAAGCGCCGCTCGCCGGCTCCGTACGGAAAACTTTGCCGGCCCGAGCCGCCTTCGGGGGAGACGTCTCGCCGGAACCCGCGGCTGTCCGAGACGGCCGTCTACCCGTCACGACCTGTCCCCCGTCCTGCTGGCTGCGTGGAGCGCCGTGATGGCGTCCTCGAACTGCCCTCGGAGAACGCCCCGCTCGGTAACGATTGCGGTGACGTACTCGGCGGGGGTCACATCGAATGCGGGGTTAGCGACTGGTGCCGACGACGGAAACGGCTGCGCTCCGGCAAAGCGACGAACTTCCTCCGGATCGCGTTCCTCGATGACGATGTCCTCGCCGCGGGCGATTGCGGGATCGAGCGTTGAAACCGGCGCCGCCACGACGAAGGGGATACCGTGTGCGTGGGCTGCCAGCGCCAACCCATAGGTGCCGATCTTGTTGGCGGTATCCCCGTTGCGCGCGATGCGGTCGGCACCGACGATAACCGCATCCACCTCTCCACGCCGCATGAAGTGAGCGGCCATTGCATCCGCAATCAGCACGTGCGGGATACCGTCGCGCTGCAACTCCCAGACCGTCAACCGGGCACCTTGCAAGAGGGGGCGGGTTTCATCGACAAAAACCCGCTCCACAAGCCCCTCCCGCCAGGCCGATCGTATGACGCCCAGCGCCGTTCCGTACCCGCCGGTCGCCAAGTCACCGGTATTGCAGTGCGTCAGGATACTCAGGCGGCGGCCGCCCGCCCTCTGGGAAGCACCACCGTTTTCAGCGGCCCGGCCACGAGGCCTGAGTCTCGAGAGGACTTCTTTTTTCAGCAACGCGGCACCGTGGTCGCCGATGGCCCGGCACGCAGCAACATCCTCCTCGTGGATGGCGACCGCTTCCCGCTCGAGTTGGGCGGCCGTGTCCTTGGGCGCCGTACCTTGCCCGAGCAGCTGCCGGGCGCGCTCCAGAAGCCTCGAGACCGACCAGGAAAGATTGACCGCCGTGGGTCGTGCAGCCGTCAAGTCCGCGGCCGCAGTTTCAAGGTGGCGCATGAACGAGTCGGCTGACGGCTCTCGCGCGGCGACACGGCGAGCCTCCAGCGCGAGGCCGTACGCCGCAACAATACCGATGGCCGGCGCCCCGCGAACCCGCATGTCGCGGATGGCCGCACGCACGGCAGCCGCAGTATCGAGGTCAAGGTAGACAACCTCGCCCGGCAGCCGGGTTTGGTCCAACAAACGCAGGATCCCATGCGCGTACTGTATGTGCCCGGCCTTCATCGCTTTGTCCCCACCTGTCGGCGCAGGTGCGCCATGTGAACGGCGCTCATTGCAGCCTCGTACCCTTTGTTCCCTTGCGCCCCGGCTCGCGGCCCGTCCCCGGCATGCTGCGGCCCGGCGGCGGCGACATCCTGGGCGCGCGCCAGAGCCTGCGCCAGCGTATCCGTCGTCAAAACTCCGAAGATGACCGGTACGCCGGTGGACAGAGACACCCAGGCAATGCCTCGGGCCGCTTGTGATGCCACGTGCTCGAAGTGCGACGTTTCGCCCCGGATGACGCATCCCAGACAGACGATGCCGTCGTAGCGCCTCGTTCGGGCAAGCCACAGCGCTGCCAGCGGCAGTTCGAAGGACCCGGGCACCTCGACGATTCTGACCTGCCGCGCCGGCACCCCGGCGTCAGCGAACCCCCGGCGCGCGCCCTCCAGCAAGCGGGCGGTCGCGTCGGCGTTGAAGAGCGAGCGGACAATGGCGAAGCGCACTTACGCGCCCGTGGACGTGACGGGATTCTCGCGCGCTGCGCCGTCCGGGTGATCCATGAGATGTCCGAGTTTGTCGCGCTTTGTCTGCAAGTAGGGCGCGTTGAACTCGTCGCTGGCGATCACGAGGGGCACGCGACCGCTCATCCGCAGGCCGTATCCCTCCAGGCCGACGATCTTGCGCGGGTTATTGGTAATGAGTTTCATCTCGCGCACGCCCAGGTCGTGGAGGATCTGCGACCCAATGCCGTAGTCGCGCTTGTCGACCGGTAGCCCCAGGCGTTCGTTGGCCTCGGCCGTGTCGGCTCCCTTATCCTGCAGTTCGTAGGCGCGCAATTTGTTGGCCAGGCCGATCCCGCGGCCTTCCTGGTGCAGGTAGAGGAAGACGCCGCGGCCCGCACGCGCGATGATCTGCAGCGCACCGTCACGCTGCGCGGCACAGTCGCAGCGCAGGCTGCCGAGCGCATCCCCCGTCAGGCACTCCGAGTGGACGCGTACCAAGATGTCCCTGCCGTCACCGACCTCGCCCATGACGAGGGCGACGTGGCACGCGCCGTCCACGCTCGATTCATACCCGTAGCCGGTGAACGTTCCGAACTTCGTCGGCAGCGCGAAGGTGGCGATGCGGTGGACGAGCTTCTCGGTGCGCATGCGGTAGGCAATGAGGTCCTTAACCGTGATCAGCTTGAGGCTGTGGCGGGCGGCAAACTCCTCCAACCCGGCACGCCGCATCATCGTACCGTCCTCCGCGAGAATCTCACAGATGATGCCGGCCGGATAGAGGCCGGCCAGCCGCGCTAGGTCCACCGCCGCCTCGGTCTGACCCGCCCGCACGAGCACGCCGCCGTCGCGGGCACGCAGCGGAAATGTGTGACCCGGGCACACGAAGTCGCTGGGTTTGGCGTTGGGATCCAAGAGCGCCTTAATCGTTGCTGCGCGATCCTGCGCCGAGATGCCGGTCGTTGTGCGTCCCTTGGCCTCGATGGAGACCGTGAACGCCGTCTCGAAGTGCGACGTATTCTCCCGGACCATCATCGGGATGTGGAGTTCCTCCAGGCGGCGTCCGATGATGGGCACGCAGATGAGGCCGCGCCCGTACTTGGTCATGAAGTTGATCGCTTCGGGCGTCACCATCTGGGCCGCCATGGTCAGATCGCCTTCGTTCTCGCGGTCCTCGTCGTCCATGACGATAACCATCTTGCCCGCGCGAATGTCGGCGATGGCTTCCTCAATCGTTGCTAGCGGCATGCTCACCTCGCGACCCCCGCATCCGCTTGCGCCGGCGGTGCCTGCCCGTGCTCCAGACAGGCCGCGACGTAACGGGCAACCGGGTCGGCTTCTATATTCAATGCCTGCCCGGGTACTTTCCGCCCCAAAGTTGTGCGTTTTAACGTCTCGGGGATAAGCACGACGGCAAAGGAGCCCTCGCGCACGGCAGCTACGGTCAGGCTGACGCCGTCCAAGCAGACGTAACCCTTTTCGGCGATGAGCGGCGCGAGGTGTGTTGGGGTAGCGCAGACAAGCCGCATGCCTTGCCCTTCAGGCTGCAGGCTCACAACCGTGGCTGTCGCATCGACGTGGCCGTATACGAGATGGCCGCCCAGCTGATCTCCCAGACGCAGGCTGGGTTCCAGGTTGACCTCGTCTCCGTGGCGCAGGGTCCCAAGATTGGAGCGAGCCAGGGTTTCAGGCACGAGGTCAAAGCTTAAGCCGGACCGCCCCACCTTCTTCACCGTCAGGCATACGCCGTTGATAGCCACGCTGTCGCCTTCGCGCGTGCGGTTCAACCCCTTGGGGCGGGCCAGCGTGAGTTCCATACCCTGGAGGCCCGGCCCGCGCTTTTCCGTCGCTATGCGAAGCACTTTTGCCCGATGCCGGATCAACCCGGTGAACATTCTTGGCGTGTCCTGTCCTTTCGTGCAGCGCGCCGCCTGCTAAGGTTCCAGATCCCCCTACCTTTGTCAGCGTCAGTGAAGATGTGCCTTTGCACTGTCCTTTGCATGACGCGTCTAGGATGCCTACTCCGAGTCGCGGGCCGGCGTGTCGAGGCTGCCTTCGGACACCGCATGCGGGCGGCCGGTAATGACCAGGTCCTCGCCCAGACGCGCGACTTTGTCCCACGCCAGTCCGATGTCCACCGGACCTGGTGCCAAGACCCGAACCGCATCGGCGTCCGGGATGAAGAGTGGTGCGACGATCAGATGTATTGTACAGACCAGGCCCGCTTCCAGCATGGCGGCAGCCAGCGTTGGTCCTCCCTCGCAGAGCACGGAGAGGATGTTCATGCTCCCCAATTTTGTCAGCAGGTCCACCAAGTCGACTCTGCCTTGCGGCGTTGCCCGACACGACAGCACCTGCACCGATCGGGAGGTCAAAGCACTGGCAACCTCGGCCGGCATCTGCTCCGTCGTCGCGACGATCGTCTGCGCACGCTTCTGGTCTTTGAACACCTGAGCGCGGAGGTCCACGGCACAGCGCGCGTCAACGACGATACGCCGGTAGGAAACAGCCCGCCGGCGGTAGGGACGCACGGTGAGGCGCGGATCGTCGGTGCGCACGGTACCCGACCCGACCATGACCGCGTCGTGTTCGTAGCGCAGACTGCGCACAAAGCGCATCGCCCTGGGGCCACTCAGCTGCCGCCTTTCACCAGGGCGGACGGCTACCGCTCCGTCGAGGCTTTGCGCCATCTTGAGCGTCACGTACGGCCTGCCGGTCGTGCGGTGATGTATGTACATGCGATTGAGGTGCTGCGCGCGGTCCGCTTCCATTCCCGTGACCACCTCCATACCGTGCTCCCGTAGGTAGGCGAGACCGCGGCCGCGCACGCGAGGGTCGGGATCTTCCATGGCGCAGACGACGCGCTTGATGCCTGCCTTGGCGATGACGGGCGCACAGGGCGGCGTTTGGCCCTGATGGACGCAGGGCTCAAGCGTCAGGTACAGAGTTGCTCCTCGCGCGCGATCGCCCGCTTCGCGAAGTGCCACGACCTCCGCATGATCGGAACCCGCGCGTTCGTGGTAGCCGCGTCCGACAACAGCACCTGAGGCGTCAACCACGAGCGCGCCGACCATCGGGTTGGGGCTCGTGTTGCCGACCCCCATCCCAGCCAGTTTGAGGGCCTGTCGCATGAAGTGGCGGTCGTCCATTATTCCTTTGCTCGCTTGCGTGCGGTCTGGCTGGCGGTGCCAGGCGGCCTCCGGCGTATGACTCTGCGGGAGCCGGTCCTTGACTTCTCACCGGTCGCCGTGATGGGTGGACGCGACGATGTCGATCGTGGATTCGGGAAGCCCACCCTTGGGCGGTGCGTCACCCAGCCAGCCGTTGGCCGGAGAAAGCCTTGATCCGGCACGGTCGCGTTGCCGTCTGGCACTCACCCGGGCATGGGCTGTCATCTTCGAGGTCCTGGTACCGATTCGCTGCGCGCTGTGCGGCGCTCACGGCAGACATCCCGTATGTGCCCCCTGTGCCCGCGCTATGGAGGCTCTCCCCTTGATAAGCCGGACGATGCGCGCTGCCGTCCCGTCCGGGGCATGCACACTCTATGCCCTCGGCGCGTATGATGGCGCCTTACGGGCTGGGATACTGAACCTCAAGTTTCGCAATTGCGAGGCGGCAGCCAGGACCCTGGGGCGCCTGCTGGGCCGTAAACTGCCCCCCGTGCCGTGGGTCGTCGTTCCCGTGCCTTTGCATGCCTGCCGGCTGCGCGAGCGGGGGTACAATCAGGCCGAGGCGATTGCCGAGGGAATTGTTGAGGGCTGCACGGCATCAGGAAGCCATCTTCGGCATGCGCTGGTGCGGGTGCTGTCCACCGACGCGCAAAGTTCGCTTCCCCTGCGCCGGCGCCAGGCGAACGTTCGCGGCGCGTTTGCGGTCCGCGGCGACGTGCGCCTGAATCCTGCGAGGCCCGTTTTGCTCGTCGATGACGTGGTGACGACGGGAAGTACGATCGCGGCGTGCAGCCGGGTGCTGCGTGCCGCCGGCACGACAACCGTCACCGCGGCAGCTCTTGCAATCCGGCTCTGACACGAAAATTTCTTTGCTTAGGATCGCGATAGCAAGAGCCCTAGGTAGGGCTTTAGGTCTTCGTGCCGACTTGGTGTCAGGCGCGCAGGGAATCTGAAAATCTGAAAGATCTAGCGATCGAACTTCCTCGACTCCAGCAGGGGGGCGAACGGTTGCCTTGGAAATTTCGGCAATGAGGGCGCGAGTCTCCGAATATTCGGACGAGTCTGGGAGCTTATGGGAGGCAACCATGGGTCGCGGAGTAGCGTGCGTTTGGATGGCTGTGTTTTCGGTCATCCTTGCTTTTCTATCTGTTTCACCAGCCGCCGCCGTCGAAACGGGGGCTGTCAGTGGCATCGTTACCGATGCCTCAACCAAGGCTCCGGTAGCCGGAGCCCAGGTTTCGGTCGTGGCTGCAAGCGGCAAGTATACGGTGGTGACGGGCTCGAACGGGTTCTATTCCGTTGTGGGTTTGCCGCCTGATACGTATACGATAACGGTGAGAAAGGCCGGGTACGAAATCGGTACTGTTGCCGGCGTGACGGTGACCCAGGGTATCAGCTATAGGGTGGACGTTCGTTTGACGCCCACGCTCAAGACCTTGGGTCGCTTTGCCGTTACGGCCAACAGGGCGACGCTGGTGCAGAAAGACGTCACCGTCGACGCCTATGCCGTGACACCCGTCCTCCAGGAACAGCTCAAGGGCACGCCACTGGCGTCCGAAGAGTTCGGCTTGCTCACCCAGCTACCCGGTGTCAGCAGTGCCGGCGGGTACCCTATCTTGCGCGGCGGGTTGGAGAACAACGAGGGCTATCAGATTGAGGGGATTACCGTCGTCGACCCGTTCTTCAACCAATTTTCCAACAATGACACGTTCAACGGCGCGCAGTCCATACAGGTTGTCCTGGGTGCGGGAGACGCATCGCAAGGTGGCGCGGGATCAGGCTACATCAACGAGGTCGTCAAACGCGGCACCTACCCCGGCTTCGGCATCCTGCAGGCCGAGGTGGGCGTCGGCACTCTCCAGCACAACGTCAACTTTGAGTACGGCAGTGCCACGCCCGACAATCGCTTCTCGTGGTTCCTTTCCGGTCGCTACCAGCCGTACATGGCGCAAGGCGGATCCCAGGGTTCCAACGGCGGCGGGCCGTACCGTGAACCGCAACAGGTTGTCGACAACGTCCGTTTGACTGACCAGTTGGGAGCTCTCGCCTACACGGTGGCAAACGACACGGCCCTCAACTTGTTCTACAAAGTGGGCGGCAGAGACACACTTCAGTTTTTTGACGACATCGGTTTACAGAACTACGTCGGCAACTACGGTTTGGTTACGAACAACACTTTGTACTATGCATACGATCCGTTCTACACGAACATATGGACTTTTCTCTTCCCCCCTCCCTACAACCAGACGATCCTCCCCCTGTTCGTGGGTCAAAACCCGACTTTCCGCGTTCCGAACGTTCCCGGGCAGATTCAACAGTACGAATTGACAAAGTTCGCGGATTCGCACCAGTTCAACGACACGACCTACCTGAATGTCCGGCTTTTCCGCCTCAACGGAAACACGAATTTCAATCTCACAGAGTCGGATTATCCGTACTTGGGCTTTGGCTTCCCGACACCGTTTAGCGATTTTTACGAGGCGACACCGTTTCAGACGACGGGTGTCGGTGCGGAGCTGCAAAAACAGGCGGGCGATAAAAATTTCATTACGCTTGGCGGGACCTATCAAGTATCGACCGGCCACCTTCTGCTCGCGTATCCCGTCACGCTGGCGTTTTTCTTCCTGCCGAACGAGTGGCTGGATTTCGCTCCGGGTTTAGGCGGGCAGTTTGACCCTATCAAGACCGGCGTCGACGTGCGCATGCCCACACCGATGTACGGAACGTTGGATCCCGAATACGTCGCCAATGCCTACATCTCGGATAGTATCAAGCCGACCAGCCGCCTCACCCTACAGCCCGGCCTGCGCTGGGAGACGCAGCGCATCCACATGCCCCCCGGGCTGTACAATGTCCACGCTCTGGCGCCGAAGTTCAACATGTCGTACGCGTTGAACAGCAACGGCACCACAGTGCTGCGGGCCTCGTTTGGCCACTCCACAGTCTTTGCGCCCCTGGGGCAGGTGGAGACCATCTACCAGGCACCGGCATTCTTCAAGCGCTTCCCGGCGACTGCCAGCATCTGCGGTGGTTTTCCGTTCACCTCGCCGTGTGCCAATTATTACGATCAGATCGTCAACGATGAGAACGCCAACATTGGGATCAGCCCGGCTGCCTTCCCCAAGCCGCAACAATCAGACTCCTACGATTTTTCCATCGAACAGGATTTGGGCCGCCAAGTCTCGGCCAAGCTGACGACCTGGTATCGTCGCGACTACGATGTCATCGTCAACGAGGCGTTGCCGGTTGAGTTGAATGGCACGCTCGTCAACGGTCCGCAGACGGTGACAAACAACGGCTATGGGCACGCGTTCGGGATTGACCTGGGCATCTTGCGACAGGTACCCCAGGGTCTGTCCGGACAGCTCAACCTGACCTACATCAATCAGTTTATCAACTACCTGTCCAACTTTGCGTTCATCCCGACCGTCTTGCCCTCGACTCTCGTGACCCTTGTCCATCCGCCCTACCTG
The DNA here is from genome assembly GCA_902812405.1 of bacterium. Lineage (GTDB taxonomy): Bacteria > Vulcanimicrobiota > Vulcanimicrobiia > Eremiobacterales > Eremiobacteraceae > CADDZI01. The sequence goes on from CADDZI010000012.1 coordinate 36,313, forward strand.
TCGCCCTTCGGAGCGTCTTTGGCTCTCGACTACCGGCGCAGCGGTTGGCGGGTGAGCCCGGACCTCATCTACAGCCGCGGAACGCCCACCGGTCTGCCTGCATACTACTACGTCAAGACGGCCAACGGAACGTACAACGCGGTGCCCAACACCAACTACTTCGGTAACCCGGCGACGCCGTGCTTCTTCGTCGATCCGCAGGTTCCGGGAACTCCTGCTGCTCCCAACATCGTCGGCTCGTTGGGCGGCGGTTGCTCGAAGGCCCGTAATGGGACCCTGGGCAAAGCCAACCTCTTCGGTAATCTTACGATCTCGAAAGACATCTCGCCGCATTCTACGATCGGCATCAGTATCTTTAATCTGTTCGACAACCGTGTCGTCGGTCTATACAACAATCTGGCCGGCGGAAACTTCTCGTACGTCAACAACGGCTTCGGGGCTTATGGTGCGGGTTCCGGGTATAGCCAGTACGGCCCTCGGGGCTGCCCACTGTGCATTCCCGGAGCACCGGCGGCGTTTCCGGCGCTGCCTTTCTTCAACACCCAGAGCGGGTCGGCTCGATCGGGTCTGCTCTTCATCAACGTGAGGTACTGAGGGACAAGACATGCGGCATGCGAGAATTGGGCTCGTACTTGTGACCCTGGCGGTTGGTCTGGGAAGTTGCACAACCGGTCAACTCAACGTGACACCACCCCTGACGTTTACCCCGACGAACGCGGCCCTGCAAATGTCCGTCGGCACCGTCAACTTCGCCGGATCCGCCGCCGGCCTCAACGTCCTGGAAACCGACCGCTCGCCGTCCGGTTTCACGGCCATTCCTGTCAACACGGTTGTCTTAACCGGACCGTCCGGGTTTTCAGGGCCAGCAGGTTCGGCCGATCCAGGCTCGGGTGCGGCTGCGGTGCCTCTGGGATCGCACAATGATTCCTTTCCCGTCGCGAGTTTTACCACCAATCTCGCCGCAGCGGACGGTTTTGGAATCGGCCCGCCCGGGTCTTCCAGCTCGGCGGTCAGTCCGTTTCCGGTGCAGCCCCAGTTTTTGGATGCAGTCTCAGGTGCCCTAGCCTCCTTTCCTGCACAATTGCCGATCTACGGAGGCCAGCCGGCCTATCCGCCCCCCAGCGGCCCCATCGGCTATCCCGAGGGATTCTACCTCTTGGCCTTGTCCGGCCCACCACCGACCGGAACGTACACCCTCACGGTTTCGTATTCTCAAAATGGCAACTCGGGTAGCCAGACCGCAACAGCCACACTTGCCTCCAACGCGCTGCTACCCACGATTGCCGCACCAAGTTACACGTCGGACGGCAAGGGGGGCGGAAGCGGAAGCGTAACCATCCCGGCCGGCATCATTGAAACTTTTGTCCAAATCACTGCCACCAACTCGCGGGGTGCCGTCGTTGGGAGCGCCACGGTGGTATTGAAGGCCACTGGAGCACAGGCGTTCTCCATCCCGGATTCTGTTGGTCTTCCCGCTGGCGCAACATTGATCGTCCAGGCCTTCGGTTTTGACTACGATGATTTTGGCCTGGGCCCACCTGGCAATCTGTCACAAAAGCCCGCTCTGCCTGCCCAAGCCGACGTCAGCGTATCTACGGCCCTAGTGACCACCGAATAAGGAGCCTCTTGTAGCGGCCGCGCTTGTGAAGACGTGTAGCGGCCGCGCTTGTGCGGTTGCACCGGTAGGGCCTTGTGAAGACGTGTAGCGGCCGCGCTTGCGCGGCCGATAGAACGTAACGCAGTGTCACTCCCGCAAAAGGTGACTCTGTGGTTAACGCCCCGACATGGCAGGTTCCGTCGGTCGCGCAAGCGCGACCGCTACACTTGAAAATGGGGAACCCAAGCCGCGACCACTACGATTTTTGAGGTCTCCAACCGCTTTACGGACGCGGGCTGGAGACCGCGTACTCCCCGCCATGGACCCGAGCGCCGGCTTCCACGACAACGCCCGAGCCCAGAACCGCATCTTCGACGTGCGAACCCGACCCGATGCGCACATCTTCCCACAAAATGGATTGCACGATGAGGGCGCCGGCTTCCACGACGCAGCGTTCCCCAATGCACGTCGGTCCGACGATCCGCGCCGTGGGCGCAAGACGTGTCCCCGCTCCCACCAAGAGGCTGTCGCGCAGCGTCGCACCGGGGGGCGGCGCCAACCGAATACGGCCTGCCAAGGCGTCGGCATGTACCCTGCGATATTCTCCCGGGGTGCCGATGTCGCACCAATACCGCTCCTGGCGCATACCGTAGAACGGAACTCCGGCACGCAGGAGATCCGGAAAGACCTGTTTTCCGAAGTCGTAGAACTCCCCGGCCGGAATCCGCTCCAAAATTCGCGGTTCGAAGATGTAGACGCCCGTGTTGGCCAAACGGCTGCGCTCGGTACCCGATGCGGGTTTTTCTTGAAAATCCCGGATACGGCCGGTCTCGTCCGTGACGACAGCGCCATAGTGTGAGACGTCGGCAACTTCCGCCAGCACAATCGTCGCGTCGGCCCCGCGCGCGCGATGAAACCCCAGGGCCGCCTGCAGGTCGATGTCGGTGACGTCGTCGCACCCGATGACGACGAACGTCTCGCCAAACCGGTCCGCGACTTGGCGCACGGCTCCCGCGCTGCCCATGAGCTGCGGCTCGTGCAGGTAGGAGACGCGAACCCCGAAGCGTGAGCCGTCCCCGACATAGCTCGTCACCGCGTCGGGGAAATAGTGGACGTTGATCACAATGTCGTCCACACCGTGGCGGGCCAAGTACGACAGCACGTGGCCCACGACCGGCGTGCCAAACACCGGGACGAGCGGCTTGGGCAATTCCCGCGTCAGCGGGTACAGGCGGGTCGAAAGCCCACCTGCCAGGACCATTCCTCGCATCGTTAATGTCTTCACCCTGCATCGGCAGGTTGGCTTCCGGGCGGCGTGGGACGAAGGAACCAAGACGGCTCCCTCGGCACCACCGGCTGACCGCCCTCAAGACCCGCCCGCTCGGTTGTCCTCCCTAATCGTGGCTGTCGCGGTCGGCCGCCGGCGGTCGGACATTATCTCGTCGTCCTGGAGGAACAACATGCTCCCACGGTTGCGGCCCCTGCGGCTTGCCGCCGGCGCAGCGCATCCCACACGGCCAAGATCGCAAAGCCGGGGAGGGCAAGCTGACGGCGCAACCGGCGGGGTTCCCGCAAGAGGCGATACAGCCATTCCAGGTTGTGCCGGCGCCAGCCGGCGGGAGCCCGGGGAAGACGTCCGGAGAGAACGTCAAAGGTGCCGCCCACTCCCATGCAGACCGCCGAGCCCAGGCTCGCCGCATGGTCCCGTATCCACAACTCCTGACGCGGAAAGCCAAGGCCCACGAAGACAAGCCTGGCTCCGGACAGGCCGACGTGCCGAGCCACGTCATCCTCCTCCCGCGGCGTGAAGTACCCGTGGTGTGTGCCCGCGACGACAAGACCCGGGTGTCTTTTGCGCAGCGCCTCGCCGGCGCCGGTCGCAACGCCCTCACGTCCGCCAAGGAGGTAGACAGGCCAGCCCCGCTCGGCACACAAGCGCGTCAAAACCTCAACCAGCTCCACGCCGGCGACGCGCACGCACTGCCGGTAACCGGCAACTCGCGCGGCATAGACGACGCCGACGCTGTCCGGCACAACGAGGTCGGCAGAATTGACGACCTCGCGATAACGGCTATCCCGGCGGGCAAGCATGGCCATCTCGCTGCCAAAGGTGACGACGTGGGCGAAGTGCCGCTCTTCGACAAGTGCCGCAACCCGTTCGACCGCATGCGCCATGTCAACGACATCCACGCGGCAGCCCAGCACGTACGCCTGCACGGGTTTGTCAGGCCCCAGAAACACCTACCTCCGCCGGTAGCCAGGGCGAAACGGCCCGCCGCAGGGCTTGCTCCTGCTCCGTCGTCAGCGCGCACAGGGGAGACCGGCACGGACCTGTGGCAAAGCCAAACCAGCGCATCGCGGCCTTGACCGGAATCGGCGACGTTACGGCAAACAGCGCCCGAAACAACGGCATGAGTTTGTGGTGCAGCCGCATGGCGGCGTCGCCGTCGTGGTCCGCGTATGCCGCCAGCATGGCGGCAAGGTCTCGGCCGGCTATGTGGCTGACCACACTGACGACACCGCACGCCCCTACCGCAGCCGAAGGTAGGGCCAGATAGTCATCCCCGCTGTACACGTCAAAACCGGCCGGCGCCCGTGCGGCAATCTCCGCCAACTGGTTGACGTCTCCGCTGGACTCCTTGACCGCCACAATGGACGGGTGCTCGGCCAGGCGGACAATCGTGTCGGGTAGGATGTTGACGCCGGTGCGTCCGGGGATGTTGTAGATCATCACCGGCAGAGGCGTCGCATCCGCAATCGCGGTGAAATGCGTCACCAAACCGGCCTGCGGCGGCTTGTTGTAGTACGGGCCGACAGCCATGACGCCGTCAACCCCGCACGCAGCGGCGCGCTTGGCAAACTCGACCGAGCGGCGCGTGTCATTGCTGCCGACGTTGGCAATGACCGGCGCCCGGCCGCCCACCGCCGTGACGACCGCACGAAACAGTCCCAGCTTCTCCTCGTCGTCCAGGGTAGGTCCTTCTCCCGTCGTTCCGGCAACGACGAGGGCCGAACTGCCGTGGTCGAGCAGCCAGACCGCCAACCGTGCGGCCTCCGGCTCGTTGACCCTCCCGTCCTCGTGCAGCGGTGTGATCATGGCCGTGACGACAGGCCCAAAGCGTCCACGTTTCATCTTCATCCCTTCCTGCGGCGTGCACATCCAGGTCCTGCGCGCATGACCGGCCTGGCCGCGCCTAGGGCGCCGTTCGGTGAGCTTCCGCTACCCCTTGAGGCTCTGCCGCATCCTTGCGGTCCGGCGTCGCACGCGAATTCACTCGCCCCGCCGGCCGGCCTTCACCCAGGCAAAACGCGTCGTGCAGCGCCTTTTCGCCCGTTGCCGCCTGGGCCCCGGGCACCAAAAGAGAAATCGTGATGTTGGAATCCGTGCTGTGAATGATCGGCACGCCGGCGCCTTGCAAGGCCTGCACGCAACGAAACATGACACCCGGCGTACCCCGCATGCCGGCGCCGACCACCGAGATCTTGGCACAACCCGGGCGTCCCCGCACCGCCACAGGCAGTGCGTCGAGGAGGCGGCGGGTTGCGTCCGCCTCGTGATCGCGCACGATGAAGAATAAACCGGCTGAGTTCACGTTGACGCAGTCGATGCTGATGGCGGCCTCGGCGAGGACGCGCAAGGCCTCGCGCTCCCAGCCACCGGGCAGCACCGCTGCCTCGGGAACGACGTGGAAAAAGGTGAATCCAAACGCAGTTGCGATGCCCGTCACCGGCCCCGCCGGTACGACGTCCGGCTGGCCGACCTGCGTCCCGACGCCGGTGCGCAAGCCGCGCACCGCATACGGCACCCGTGCCAGGCGCGCCAGGTCGGCGGCACCGTCGTGCATGACGGTCGCACCCTGCTCGGACAATTCGGTCGCCTCTTCAAAGCTGAGGGTGGCAAGTGTCCGTGCTTCTTCCACACGCTTGGGGTCGGCGGTCATGACACCCTCCACATCCGTGTAGATCTCAAGGCAGGCGTTTCCCAAGGCGCGTGCCAGCGCGACCGCCGTCAGGTCGCTGCCGCCACGGCCCAGCGTCGTCACCCAACCCTCTTCCGTGACGCCTTGGAATCCGCAGACGACCGGTGTCACCTCCGTCTCAAGCAGGCCTTGCACCAAACCGGTCTCGACGCGCAGGACCCGGGCCTGTCCGTGACGACCATCAGTGAGGATGCCGGCCTGTGCCCCGCTGAGAGCCACCGCCTGCACGCCGCGCTGCGCCAACAATTCCGCAAAAAGAGCACAGCTGATCATTTCGCCGCAGGCCAGCAGCGCGTCGAGATTCGGCCCGGGTGCGGCACCCGCGACGAGCGAGAGCAGCGTATCGGTTGCATACGGATCGGGATATCGCCCCATGGCCGAGCAGACGACAACCACGCGCGCGCCCTCGTGCCGGGCGGCCACCACTCGCTCCACCGCCGCCGCACGCAGCTCCGGGGTCGCAAGCGACGACCCTCCGAACTTCATCACCTTCACGCCGAAGGTGCGGGCGCCACCTGTCATGCCGGCACCCCGGCAGTTCGAGACAGAAGCGCTTCGGCGATCTGCACCGCATTGGTTGCCGCACCCTTGCGCAGGTTGTCGCAGACAAGCCACGCCAAAAACGCGTTTTCGTGCGCTCGATCTTCGCGCAGCCTGCCGACGGCAACGGCATCCGTCCCAGCCACCTCCAAGGGCGTGGCATAGCCCGACCCGTCAGAGAACGTCACACCCGGGGCCGCACGCAGCAGCGCCCCAATCTCATCCCGCGTGGCGGAGGCGAGCGTTCCAAAGGCGACCGCCTCGGCGTGGCCTACCGCCACCGGGACGCGGACCGAGGTCGCAGAGACCCGCAGCTTCGGCAGTTCCAAGATCTTGCGCAACTCAGCGGCGATCTTGCGCTCCTCCTCGCCCTCTCCGTTATCGTCGAACTCACCGTTTTCCGGGAAAACGTTGCCCGCAATGCGGCGCGGCAGCGCCTCTGCCGGCGCGTGTGGGTCTGCCAGCTGCCGCTCGAACTCGTTCAAGGCCGCGCGGCCGGCGCCCGAGACGCTCTGGTAGGTCGCCACGCTGACCCACGCCAGGCCAAACCGTCGCGCAATCGGCGCCAGGGCGACGGCAAGAGGAATGACCGCGCAATTGGGGCTGGCGACCAGGCGCCGACCGGACAGCGCAGCCGCGTTGACCTCGGGCACGACCAGCGGAACCTCGGCGTCCAGACGGAATGCCTCGGACTTATCGATGATGAGAGCGCCGCTTTGGAGCAAGACCGGAACGGCACGCCGGCTCACCTCCGCTCCGGCGCACAAAAAGGCCAGGTCAATCTCTCCCAGTCCTAAAGCCTTGAAGCTGTCCTCGGCGAGTGTATCGACATCCGCCGTGCACCCGCATGCTTGTACCTTCCGCATGCCGCGGTCGCGCCCGCCGGCATAGGCACACAACCGTCGCAGCGGAAACCGCCGCTCATCGAGGACCCGCAAGAGCGTCTCACCGACCAGGCCCGTGGCGCCGACAACGGCGATGCTGTACTGTCTCACGGTAGGATGTCCTCGAGACCCTCAACAAAGCGGTTCAGGGAAACAACGGCCCGCACCGCGTGCGTGACGCCGGCCACGAACGCCCGGCGGCTCGTGACGGTGTGCGCGGCACTCACGGATTCGTCCTCGCCCGCAAAGCGTACCTCGTGCACGCCGAGGACGCCGGGCAGCCGGAGGCTGTGGATCCCGACGCCGTCCACGTCCGCGCCGCACGCGCCTTCCACGCGAAGGAGTTCGGCGCGGGCGCGCCGGTGCGGCCCCGTTCCACCAATCGTTCGCGCCAGGGCAAGCGCCGTTCCGGAAGGAGCATCCTTCTTGCCGGTATGGTGCGTTTCGATGACCTCGGCATGGCCGAAGTAGGGCGCGGCCATCTTGGCAAATCTCATCAAAAGCAGGGCGCCGATGGAAAAATTGGCGGCGTAGACCGCGCCCAGGCGCGCCGCCTCCGCGGCGGCTCGGACCTCCTGCAGGTCTCTCTCGCTATAGCCCGTCGTTCCAATGACCGGGCGGATACCGTGCGCGATTGCCTCCAGCACAATCGCCTTGGAGGCCGGGAAGACGGTAAAGTCCACGAGCACCGCGGGCCGGGCCTGGGCCGCCAGGTTTGCCAGGCTGTCATACTCCTGCTCGCCGAGCACGCCATCCGGCCGCACGAGCGTGCCGACGACGTTCAGCCCCGGTGCGACACGGAGGGCCTCGACGACGACGCTGCCGGTTCGTCCCCGCGCGCCGGCTACGGCAACGCGTATCGGCTCCAGGCTCATGGATGAGGAGGCGTTCCTTGCGCGGCGGCCCCGCGCCTGTCGCCCTCCGCGGCGTCAGCTTTGCTTTTCCAGCTTGGCATAATTCAGCATGATGTACTTGCGGCCGACGCTGTCGAACTGCACGGTGATGAATGCGTCGCCGCCCGCCCCTCGGACGTCGAGCACCGAGCCGCGTCCGAAGGTCTGGTGGACGACGATGTCGCCCACGGCAACGTCCAGCGCCGCTGCCGCGCGCCCCGAGGCGGGCAGCGCGACGTCGTTCCAGCCACCGGCGCGCCCGGTCTGCGGGAGCGGAGGAGCATTGAGGAACGCGAGGCCCACCATCTCGCTCAAAAACCGCGAGGGCGGGTGCAGGTAGGCGCTCCCCCACGTGTGCCGGCGGCGCGCATAGGTCAAGAACAATTCCTCCTTGGCTCGCGTCACGCCCACATAGCACAGGCGCCGCTCTTCTTCCACTTCGTAGGGTTCGGGCATGCTGCGCACGTGGGGAAAGATACCCTCCTCCAAGCCGCACAGGATGACGACCGGGAACTCCAATCCCTTGGCCATGTGCAGCGTCATGAGCGTGACGTAGGATTCGGCCTCGTCCAGCTGATCCAGGTCTGACACGAGGGAAATGGTGGCCAGAAAGCCTTGCACATCGGGTCCTTCGCGCTCCTCGTATTCTCGCGCCACGCCGACCAATTCACGCAGGTTCTCAATCCGGGATTGCGCCTCCGGCGTATCCTCGGCTTGGAGGGCCGCAATGTAGCCCGTATCTTCCAAAATGCCGACCAAGACAGCAGCCGGCCCGTGCTCGTGGGCCAACGCCGCAAAGCGGTCGATCTCGGCGAGGAAGGCCTCAATCTCGCGCGCCTTCTTCGGTGCTGCCGTTCGCACGACGTCCAGGTTGGCAAACGCCGCCGCAAACGACAGGCCGCGCCGGGCGCCTTCCTCGGCAATCGCGTTCAGAGTGCCCGGTCCGATCCCCCGGCGCGGCGCATTGATGATGCGGCGCAGGCTCACCGCATCCTTGCGGTTGAGGAGATAGCGAAGATAGGAGAGCGCATCTTTGATCTCGGCCCGGGCGTAGAAACCGACGCCGCCGACGATGCGATAGGGAAGGCCGGCCGCCAGCATGGCTTCTTCAATCGCCCGCGATTGAGCGTTCGTGCGGTACAGCACCGCAAAGTCGCGCAAGCTGCGCCCGTCGCTGTGCAGGCCCTGCCGGACGACGTCCACGATGAACCGCGCCTCGTCGCGGTCGCTGTCCGCGGCGTACACCCGCACGGGCGGTCCTCCCTCGCGGCTGGTCCACAGACGCTTGTCATGGCGCTGCGTATTACAGGCCACGAGCGCGTTGGCGGCGGCCAGCACAGTGTGGGGCGAACGGTAATTGCGCTCCAGCCGGAACACTGCGGCTCCCGGAAAGTCACGTTCGAAGCGCAGGATGATGCGGTGGTCGGCGCCGCGGAAGCTGTAGATCGCCTGATCGTCGTCGCCGACAACGCAGATGTTGCCAGACCCTTGGGAGAGGGCGCGCACCATGCGATACTGCGCCTCGTTGACGTCCTGGTACTCGTCAACCACGAGGTAGCGAAAGCGCGACCGGTATGCCTGTCCCACCTCGCTCGGGCTCTCGAGGAGCAGCAACGTCCGCATAATGAGGTCGTCGAAATCCAACGCGTTGGCCTCGGCCAGACGCCGCTCGTACTCGGCATACACGTCGGCCAGCCTTGTCGATGTCTGCCCTTCGGGGGAGGCCGCAAAAGCCGCTGCATCCAGACAGCGGTCTTTGGCGCGCCCGATGCCGGCCAGCAGCCGGTTGACCGGAAAGTGACGTTCGTCCAGGTTCAGGTCGTGCAGGATCTCGCGCATGACCTGACGCTGGTCGGTTTCATCGTAGATGACGAAGTTGGGAGCCACGCCCACCCAGTGACCGTCGCGCCGCAAGATGCGCACGCCGATGGCGTGAAAGGTTCCGACCCACAATCCGGCCGCCGCCGAGCCGACCAGACTGGCCAGCCTGGATTTCAATTCACCCGCGGCCTTGTTGGTGAAGGTCACGGCCAAAATGGCCTCGGCCGGCGCGCGTTTGGTCGCCAATAGGTGCGCGACGCGATGCGTCAGGACGCGCGTCTTGCCGCTGCCGGCGCCCGCAAAGATGAGAACCGGGCCTTCGGTGTGCGCGGCCGCCGCGCGCTGTTCTTCGTTCAGCCCTGCCAGGGGGTCCATGCCGGAGGCCGTCTTCGCCTTCTCTTATGCTGCCTCTTTGAGCAATGTCGGCAGGGTCTGCACCGTCAGCTGCTCGTCTCCTCGCAGCACGGCCAGCACGAGCGGTTCACCGATGGGATGCGTGCCCAGCACGACTTGCAGGTCGTCCGGCGTTCGCACCGGCCGTTCGCCGGCACGGATGATGAGCTCGCCCGGTTGCAGGCCTGCCTTGCGGGCCGCACCCTCGGGATCGACGTCGGTCACAAGCGCGGCGGTGCTCTGCTCGATGCCCAAGCGATCGGCTCGCCGCCGCTCGAGTGCAGCCATCTGAAGGATCACGCCGAGGTACGCGCGGCGAACGGTCCCAAACGCGATCAACTGTGCGGCGACGAACTTCGCGCTGTTCACGGGGATGGCAAAACAAATGCCCTGAGAACCGGCAATGACGGCCGTGTTGATGCCGATGACCGCACCGCGGGCATCGACGAGCGGACCGCCCGAGTTACCCGGATTCAGCGCGGCGTCGGTTTGGATAATGCCCTCGATGAGCCGGCCGGTCTGCGAGCGCAGCGTCCGGCCTAACGCACTGATCACCCCGGCCGTTACCGTTGCCTGGAAGCCTAGCGGATTGCCGACCGCGACGACAAGTTGTCCAACGCGCAGACGGGATGAGTCGGCCAGTGTGGCGGCCGCGAGGCCGCTGGCCGGCACCCGCAGGACGGCCAGGTCGCTATGCGGGTCGTCTCCGGTCAGCGCCGCCGGTACGACGCCACCATCCGGAAGGTGCACCTCCAAACGCTGGGCACCCGCGACGACATGGCTGTTGGTGAGGATGAAGCCATCGGGCGCGATAACCAGTCCGCTACCCGCAGCCTGCAGTTCCGGAAAGCCCCTGCGTGCCAAACGCTCGGGTGCCTGCCGCCCAGTGGTCACGCTGACAACCGCCGGGCCTATCTTCTCGACCGCGCCTGTGACCGCTCGCGAATACGCGTCGAAGACCTCGAGATCGTGGTCGTTCACAGGGGCATCGGCATCGTGCGATTGCATCTTTTTATGTCTCCTTCAGGCATAGCCGTGCAAGGGCGGTGCCAGACCGCTTGCGTGCGGCCCGGCCGAGTGTTTCGGTCTAGCGTTGGGAGGGACTGCCGGCCGGTTTGCCCTGCAGCACGGCCGAGACCGGGCTTTTACCTGCAAAAACTGCCGCCAGAACTGCGTGCGCGTGCAGGTAAGACAGTGTACTCTCGGCTCCCATGTTGCGGTTACATTCTCCCACCCCGAGCCCATCTCGGCAACCGCCGTCCGGGTCCACGAGAACGAGACCTTCCGTATTGAGGCCGAAAAACCAGCCCAGTGCCTCGAGGGCCTTGCCGACATATGCGGAGTCACCGCTGACGAGCGCCGCCGCAAGCCAGGCATCCACCATGGCACAGGCTTCGATCGGCTGCTGGTCGTAGCGGGCGCGGACCTTCCCCTCCTCATACCAACCGCGATTGCCAATGGGGACGAACATCCCCTCAGACTGGGTCACGCCTTCCAGAAACGTCAGCGCCTCCCAGCCGGCTTCGCCGAGCCCAGGCTCGCTGAGGGCGGCACAACCGCGCAACAATGCCTCGGGGAGCCGTGCATTCGCCCAGGTCAGGCTGTCTTCCCACCACGGCCAGCGCGGCGTCGCACGTTTGCGGTACTCTTGCGCCACGTCCCGACACAGCGATGCCAGTATGCGACGCGCCGCTTGCCGCGTTTGAGAAGGGATGTCGCTGACAGGCGTCACAGGCGCTGCCCGCTCCGGGGCGACCGCCGCAGCCAGCCCCAAAACGCAGTAGGCACGGGAGCGCAGGTAGGTCAGATTCGGCACGTGGGGCAGTGCCGCCGTCAGCAACTCAAGCGCCGCGTTTCGCCAGCCGGCGATCGGTGCACAACACGCGGCGACCCCGCACGCCCACACGGTGCGGGCAAAACTCTCTTCTGAACCGACCTCGTCCGTGAAGAGGCCGGCACGGTCGTAGAGATTGTGGTAACGCCCGTCGGGGCGCCGGCACCGCCGGATCGCGGCGAGCGCCACCTCCCCCACCGCTTGCGCGCCCGGAACATCGTCGCCCAATCGGAGGTTCACAGTTGCCGCCAACCAGGCTCGCGCGTTGTCGTCGAGGCAGTAGCCGTGGGTTAGGTCCGGCTGTCGGCCAAGGGCGAACTGCACGATGCCGTGCTCGCCGAGCAACCGCAGGGCGTGGGTACAGCGCGCAGGCCGCCCAGCCACGCACTCGGCAAACTGTGCATAGGCTGCTGCTGGGTCCGAAGCGCGGGCCGGCGTGTGTGCTGCCTGTGCTGCACGGCGAGAGGACAAGGCGTCTGCCGCCTAGAGGTTGTGGGTGAGACTTTCGCTGACCACCCCCGGAAAGCCGGGAGCGGCTCGTTGGGCAAGGGCCTCACGCAGCGCGCTTAAAGGCACACCGCCGCGCTGCGGTGTCTCGGCCGCACCTGCGGGTGTAGCTACCGTGCGTCTATGCGCACTGCGGACCGCCGCCTCGCGGAATGTCTGGCCGTAGTGCCGGGCGACTCGCGGCCACGTCATCGTCCGACCGTACCGATATGCGGCCGTCTCGATGGAGGACCGAAGTTCCGGATCAGCCAGCACGAGGTTGACCGCCGCAGCCAGAGCCTGCGCGTTCCGGAAGGGAATGACGATGCCGCGGCCGTCGGCCAGCAATTCCTTCGCGTAGAGAGAACCGGTGGCCACGACGACGCGGCCGCACGCAACCGCGTACGACAGCGTTCCGCTGACAATCTGATTGGGGTCAAGCGCGGGTGACACGTAGACGTCGGTCGCCAGAAGGCTACGTACGACCCCGTCGTCGTTCATGTAGTGATTCATGAACCGAACGCGGTGCTCGAGTCCGAGTTCGCGAACGCGCTGCCAGAGGCTCTCCCGGTAACGTTCCCCCTCCACCTTGCGTACCTCGGGATGCGTTTCACCCCACAACAGGTAGACCGCCCGCGGGTTCTGGGCGACGATCGCCGGCAGGGCCTCCAGCACGTACTCGATACCCTTCCCGCGGCTGAGCAAACCGAAGGTAGAGAGCACCGTGTGGTGTTCGAGCCCGAGCTGCCGCTTGAAGTGGTGACTGCGACGGAATGGAACGTCGGGGACGCCGTGCAGGATAACGTCAATCTTGCGTGCGTCGATGCCGTAGTGTTCCTCCAGGATGCGCCGGCCAGCGTACGCCAGAACGACGACGCGGTCGCTGCGATTGCACAACTCGCGGGTGATATGGCGCAGGTGGTCGTCCGGGTCGGGAAGCGTCGTATGGAGAGTCAGAACGACCGGCTTGCGCAGACCGGCCACAAAGTCCAACACGAACTCCCCATTGCGCCCCCCGAAGAGGCCGTATTCGTGCTGGATGTTGACGACGTCGCACGCATGCTCATTGGCGAAGCGTGCCGCCGCAGCGTACGACGCACGCTCGGAGCGGACGATTTCCGCGCGAACGCAGGAGGGGTACGGGTACGATCTCCCGTCGTCCGTCACGGCGATGACGTCGCTCTCCATCTTGGTGGAGGCGTCGTATGCGGTGCGGATGTCCTCGGTAAAGGTCGCGATGCCGCACTCGCGCGGCGGATACGAAGAGACGAAAAGAGCCCGGGCCGCGGGTTCCCCCGCGAAGGGATGACGAAAGAGCGCTGGGCGCTGCGCTGCCTGCATGATCGACAATCGGTATACCTGACGTAGAGAGCTGCTACGGTAAGCCGTAGCGCGTGCGGGGCGAACCTCGCGGTTCGCGTGTCTCACTCTATAGTATACCACATGCGGGCCGGCGTCAAACGCCGGCGTGACCCTAGTCGAGCCGCTCTCCTCTAAGCCTTTTGTCCGGATGGCGAGACGCCGGCGCGTATTCTTGCACCGCGGCCCGCAACGGTGTTGGGTTCGACGGTCGCCTCCGGCTCGACGACAACCTCAAGGCCCAAGATGCCGTCCCGAACGGTCGCCCCGCGCCCTACGACGCAATGCTGCCACAAGATGCTGGATGCGATCGCGGCCGAAGCCCCAATCCGACACCCCTTGTACAGAACGGCATACGGTCCCACGCGCGCACCAGGTTCGATGTGAACGTCGGTTCCCAGGAAAACCGGCGGATGTACCTCGACGCCCTGCGGAACGGGAGCCCCGTCGGCGGTCCAGACGCCCTGCGCGACCTCGTGTCCGGCGGGCTTCTCGAAGCGTCCATCCAGGATGTCCCAGTGCGCCTGCGCGTAGGTCGCGGGACGTCCGACGTCGATCCAATAGTCGTTTGTCGACACTGCGAAGACCCGCTGCGTCGCGGCAATGAGGTGCGGGAACGTCTCTCGCTCGATGGAAACCTTGCGGCCCGACGGGATGGCGTCCAGCGCGTCCGGTTCCAGGACGTAGGTGCCGGCGTTGATGTCGCGAGCGTTGGTTTCGCCGGGCTTAGGTTTTTCCACGAAGCGCAGGACGCGGCCGTCTGCGTCCGTTTCGACGACACCGAACTGACTGGGATCCTCGACGGTTCGCGTGTGGATGGTTGCGATGGCGTTGCGCCGCCGATGCAGCTCCCGCAGGGCGACCAAATCCAGTCCGGTGAGAATATCGCCGTTGCAGACGTAGATCGTCCCGCTCACCTTGTGGACTGCGTTTTTGACCGCACCCGCGGTGCCCAGCGGCTCCTCTTCGAAGACGTAGTCGAGGTTGACGCCGAAGCGCCGGCCGTTCCCAAAGTAGGCCTCGATCGCTTCCGGCAAATAGCAGCAGGAAAGGATCACGTCGTTGACCCCAGCCTTGCGGAGACGCTCGATGATCCAGCCGATGAACGGGCGCCCCAGAAGGGGCGCCATTGGCTTTGGGACGGCGTAGGTCAGCGGCCGCAACCGCGTCCCCTCCCCGCCCACCAATACGACCGCTTGCATGCGTTTGGAGCAGGTGTACGTGCCGGGCGCCCGTCCCTCCTTGCGGGTCTTCAGCCCGCTTTAGGTAGCGGTCGCGCCAGCGCGAGCATGGTCTCCGCTCGCGTAGCGGTCGCGCTTGCGCGACCGAC
>CADDZI010000013.1 GCA_902812405.1 bacterium
GTAGCGGCCGCGCTTGCGCGGCCGACGGGGTGTAACGGCTGGGGAGCGCCGGCGTTCGCAAGGGGGAGAGGTTCTCACGGGCGCGCAAGCGCGACGCTCGGCGAAAGCCGACCGCTACAGGATTACGATGGGCGCCAGGCGGTGACAACGAGAGCACGCATGCGGCCCTCGACGGGGCCGGTGCCCAAAAGCTCGCCCAGTCGCCGCTCGGCAAAGGCTGTGACGTCGTCCAGAGAGAGGGTTGTGCGCGCTTCGATCTCGCGGCGCAGCGGCGTACCCTGGCAAATCGCCAGGGCAAGGTGCCGTGCCGAGGGCACGCGAGCAATCTCGTCGCGAGGCACGAACGTGACCCGCTCGAATCCCGCGGCGTGCAGATGCGATTCGATCTGCGCCGGATTGTGGTAGCCGTGGGGAATTCTCGTCATAAAATCGGGAGCTTTGCCGTCGAAGAGCGGCGCAATGGCGTCTTCGATGGCGCGCGGAAAGTCGTTGGCGGCGATGTCATCCCAGACGTTGAAAACAAACGCGCCACCGGGCTTCAGAACGCGGCGCGTTTCGCGATAGCCGCGCACCTTGTCAGGAAAGAACATGACCCCGAACTGGCAGGCAACGAGGTCGAACTCAGCATCGTCGAAGGGAAGCGAAAGTGCATCCGCCAGCCGCCAGGTCATGCGACGGTCGCCGGCCAGGTGGGGATCGCTCTGGGCGCGCCCCCGCATGGCCGGACTGAGATCCGTGGCGACAATGTTTGCATCGGGTCCGAGCCGGGCTGCCAGGGCGCGCGTCAAGACGCCCGTACCGGCGGCAATCTCCAAGACGCGACGGAGCTGAAGAGCGGCAACGCGTTGGGCCAAGTCCTCGGCATACACTGTGAAGAACACCGGAACCATGTAGCGCTCGTACGCCTCGGCAATCGCGGGGCTGAAGAGGTCGTGACTGGAGGTCATGATTCCTTCCGATTCTCAGTGAGCAGATTCTTCTCGATGTTGCCGCCCTTGATGACCACAATGACTCGCGAGGGATCGTCGAAGAGATCCGGGTCGGTCAGAGGGTCGCCCCGTACGGCGATGACATCTGCGACCTTGCCGACCTGCAAGCTCCCCAGGAGGTGATCCTGGCGCATGATGCGGGCGTTGTTGATCGTCGCGCACTGCACAGCCCGCAGAGGGGAGAGCAGGCTCGCCTTCAGGACGAGCTCCAAACCTCGCCTGTTCTGCCGGCGGCCCAAAAGGTCCGAGCCCGAGCCGATGAGCACCCCCGCCTGGTCGGCGAGCAGGAGCGAGCGCCCCATCGCCTCCTCGCAGCCGCGCACCCGCGGCACGACGCTCTCCGGAAGGCCCCAGGCCCGCCACTCCTCGGCCATGAGGTGACAGACGGTCAGCGTCGGGTCAAGCGCGGCTCCGGCCTGCGCCATGGCGTGGGCGGTCGCCTCATCGAGCATGGTGCCGTGTTCGAAGCAGGCCAGACCCGCCGCGAGACCGTTGCGAATAGCGCGAACATTGTGGGCGTGGCCGGCGACATAGCTGTCGCGAGCCTGCGCCTCCTCGACGGCCGCCCGCAGCTCTTCGACACTCAATTGCGTATCTTCGAGACGATCGGTCGTGGACACGACGCCGCCGCTGATGAAGACTTTGAGTTGCGTGGCCCCGCGGCGGAAGTTGATACGGGCTTGCTTGCGCACGGCATCCACACCGTCACAGGGCGCGATCATCTGCACGAGACCGGGCAGAGCGAAGAAGTGGTTGGCCTCGCAGAACGGTCCGGAGAGATTGCCGTGACCGCCGGTTTGCACGATGGCCGGGCCCGACGGGAAGACGCGCGGGCCGCGCACCGCGCCGCTCTCAATGGCGCGCACCAAGCCGCCGTCGACGCCGCACATGTCGCGCACGGTGGTGAAGCCGGCATCCAGGCACAGCGCGCAATTTTCAAACGTCCAGGCTGCGACCTGGGCTGCCGAGACGGACCCCGGATCTCCTTCGGCCCTAAAGTCGTACACGAGACCAAGATGTGCGTGCGCGTCGATGAGGCCCGGCATCACGGTGAGCCCGCTGAGGTCCAGCACCGTCGTGCCGTTGGGAGAGACGCGCGCGGCCGGGGCAATCTCAACCAGGCGATCACCCTCGATTTTGAGGGTCATGCGGGAGCGCGGTTCGGACGAGATGCCATCGATCAGCGTGGCGCCGTGCAGAAGAAGGTTCATGTTCGGGGTCTCCTGGGTCAGTGTGGGGGATAGAGTCGCAGTGTCTATCCTGGTTTATCTCGGTCCTGGCGCATCGGCACCAACGCGAGCGCGCCTCTCGGCTCGGGCGCCGATGGCGACAAGCAGCTCCTCGTCGCTGAGCCCGCCAGCCTGGGGACCAAGTTTCGGGCGGAGCAGCGAAGCGATCTTTGCCGCGGTCCGGCGCGCCGCGGCGGGCGCGAGCGTGCTACGGCGCTCCAAAAATTGGTCGACGACCTCGATCTCCTCCGGGGTGAGCGCGCCGTGCCAGTTCAGAACATCTCCCGCGGCATCGCCGCGCAGCCAGCTCGCTGGATCCGCAACCTCCAAGCCACGATCGCGGACGACGATGGTGCCGGCAGCGTAATCGCCCAGGCGCTTGTTTTCCGGCGAGAGCAGCATCACGACTGCCGAGATGGCATAACCACCCAGCGCCATTTCGAAGAGGCGCACGATGTTGCGCAACAGTGCGCCCATGAAGTCCACCGCGAAGCCGCCATCCCGCACCACGCGGATGCCGAGCAGGCGTTTGCCCGGCGTCTGACCGTTCCATAGGCATTCGAATGCCGTAAAGTACGCGAGCAGCAGGGACGCAAACGCGAGAATGACCACGGCGGCGATGGCTGACCCGAGATTCTTGCCGTTGAGATGCAAGAGCTTGGCCAGGTCGGGGGCGCGCGCCGCGGCGTCGAACCCCAGGATGAGCAAGCCGATGCCGAGGGCGAGCTGGATGAGGCTGTCGACGAAGAGTGCAAGCCACCGGCTGCCCAAGCCGGCCAGTTCGTATATGAAGGCGATCGCCTCGGGTGTTCGCACGCGTACGAAGCGCTGCACGCGGCAAATCTTTGACGGCCCGGGCGTCCGGACCCGCGCGGACCAGGATTCACCTGGCTGCGCAGGAGCGGCGGCACGGGGGAGCAATGGAAAGGGGGGAACGTGCCGCCTGCGACGCAAAGCGCTCCGTCGATAGGGGGTGCAACCCGACTGCGGCAGGCGGTCTTCGTTGAGCAGCGTCGAAGCGGTTGGCAACGCCTGGAGCAACTCCTAGACGCTGCCGAGCGGCGCGGCCTCTCGGGCCTCGCGCCGGAGGACGTCGACGAACTGGGCGTGCTGTACCGCTGGGTGACGTCGGATTTGGCTTTCGCCACGGGGCGCGGTTACGACGCCGGCTTGCAGGCGTATCTCAACCGGCTTACGGCGCGCGCACATGCCGTCGTCTATGCCGGCGCCGCCGAAGGCGGCTGGGAACGCGTGTTCACCTTTTTCCGGACGACATTTCCGGCCGAAGTCTATCGCTCGCGGGGCGTGATTCTTTTGAGCGCGCTCATCTTTGTTGCAGCTGCGCTGCTCGCGCACTATCTGATCCGGCAGCAGCCTTTGGATGCGTACGTCTTGCTGCCCGCCCAATTCCTGGAACCCATCCACAAGGGGCTGCACGAAACAAACTTCGTGTCTGCCCAGCGCGGGCTGGGTGCGCCGGCACTCTCTGCGCTCATCATGCAGAATAACATCCGCCTGGCATTCTACGCGTTCGCCGGAGGGCTGACGCTGGGTATCGTCACTGTCTACCTGCTTGGATTCAACGGCCTCGTCCTGGGCGGATTGGCTGCACTCTACGAGAGCGCCGGGTTCGGTCGCGATTTTTGGGCCAGCATCGCGCCGCATGGCATCATCGAGCTGACCGCCGTTCAAATCGCTTCCGGCGCCGGTCTGCTTCTGGCGGCGTCGATCATCGCGCCGGGCCGGTTGCAGCGCCGCGACGCCCTGCGCCGCAATGCGGCGCGCGCAGGCGTGCTCATTATCGGCGTGACGTCAATGCTTGCCGTCGCGGGATTCATCGAGGGGTTCATTTCCCCCGACAATTTCAGCCCCAGCTTCCGGCTGGCTTTTGGAGCGGCGACGGCCGTCGGGATGGCAGCCTACTTCTCGGGCGGATGGCGTCGTGCGATCGTTGCGGGCCAGACGAGAGTCGCGCGCTGACAGGTTCCGTTTGGTCGCGCAAGCGCGACGGTCGGCCAAGGTCGACCGCTACGAACGGGGCGGATGATGGCGCGTGTCGTAAGGACGGGCGACGCGGATGGCGGCACGCGGCGAGTGTGGCTACAGGAGATGCCGTGACTTCACATCGACGTAGGCGTTGATGAGCGCCACGCTCAACTGGGGTGCCGGCACGTCGACGACAATGATACCCCGCTGCGCGAGCAGGGCGGCGGTCGTGCGCCGCGCGACCGCCAGCTCGGCGGCGACGCCGGCTTCGTACGCCTCACGTAGTGTGTGCGGTTCGGCTTCCAAAGCGCGCCGGACGGCGGCATCGTTGACGAGCACGCACACCGCCAGGTGGCGCGGCGTAAGACGAAAGAGGTTGGCCAGCGTCGCCGCCGATGCGACCGGGTCGAAGATGTCGGTGAAGAAGATGGCCAGGCTGCGCTTGGGTTGACGCCGCGCAAAGTAGGTGAAGGCGCGGGCGTAGTCGGCTTCCTCGAAGCGGGGCTCGAGATCGTAGACACGGTCGGTCAAGCCCCGCATGTGGACCGCCCCGCTGCGCGCAGGGATGTGCTCGACAATCTCGCGGGCAAACGCTAAAAGTCCGACGCGGTCGCCGGCCAAGGATGCAAGCGCGCACACCGAGAGTGCCGCTGAGACGGCGTAGTCGAACTTACGCAGCCCGTCCAGCCGTGGCGTCATGAGGCGTCCGGCATCCAGGATGACCATGACCGTCTGGCTGCGTTCCACGCGATACTGGTCGACCATCAACTTGCCGCGCCGGGCGGTGGCCTTCCAATCGATGGAGCGGAACTCGTCATCCGGCGTCCACTCGCGAATGCTGTCGAACTCACCGCCCAGACCCCGCAACCGCAGACGCCGAAAGCCGGCTTCGGTAAGACGTCTGCGCCGCGCCAGCTCGCCGTAACGCTGTACGGCGGATAGGTCGGGGAAGATCCGAATCGTGGTCTCCGCGGCGATGCGCCAGCGCCGCTCGCAAAGTCCGATGGCGTTGACGGCCCTCACGTAGAGGGTCCCCAGGGTTGCCGGCCCCCGCTGCAGCGGGCTGACCCCAAGCTCGAGCCTGCGCACTCTGTTTGCGCCGACCACTCCGGACGCCGGCCATTCCGGAAAACGCAATTTCTCGACCGGCGTGTCGACAATCTCGACGCGGATGCTGACACGACCGCGATTGGTCACAGCATACGAGAGCCGGCCGGGTACGCCCAGTGCGAAGTGCTTGCCCGCGATGCGCTCGACGGCCACGTCGCCACGGCGCGGTCCCGCCGCCAGGTCCAAAATCAGCAGGCTGCCCAAAGCGGCCAGCGTGGCCCACGCTACGAAATCCAGCCACGCCCAGATGGCCGATGCCGCAACGACGGCGGCCAGCGCAACAAGCCACACGACACACCGGGGCGCGGGGACGGCGTAGAAAGCGGGTGCGCGAATGTCCTGCAGGCGCTTCACGACGAGGGCGATGCGGGTGTGTGCGCAGGCTGCTGGGCGGGTCCGATATCCTTGGGCACCGGTACCGAATCCAAAATGCGCTGCAGCACCTGGGATGCGTTGACCCCTTCGACCTCGGCCTCGGGTCGCACGATGAGGCGGTGCGCGATGACGCTGGGAGCGGCGGTTTTCACGTCATCCGGCGTGGCAAAATCGCGGCCGTCCATGGCCGCGGCGGCCTGCGCTGCGACGAGCAAATGCAAGCCCGCCCGCGGGCTTGCACCCAGGCTGATCTCGCCTTGCGTGCGCGTGCTGGCAACGATGTCGTAGATGTAATGCCGTAGCGACTCGGCCACGTGGACGGTGCGCACCTCGCGGCGGGCGAGAACGACATCCCCGGCCGATGCCACCGCCTGCACGCCTGCTCGTTCCAGGTAACGCGCGTCGAAGCCCTGCGCGCTGCGGGCGAGCAGTTCGAGCTCCTGGTCGGGTGCCGGATACGATGTGCCGGTCTTGACCATGAAGCGGTCGATTTGCGCCTCGGGCAACGGGTACGTGCCCTCGTACTCAACCGGGTTCTGCGTCGCACACACCATGAACGGCTCGGGCAGCGGAAACGACACTCCGTCGATCGTGACCTGTCGCTCCTCCATGCCCTCCAGGAGCGCGGCCTGCGTTTTCGGCGGCGTACGGTTAATCTCGTCGGCCAGTACGAGATTGGCGAAGATCGGCCCCTTGCGGGTGCTGAACTGCCCGCTCTGCGGGTTGAACACCGTCGTCCCGACGACGTCCGAGGGCATGAGATCGGGTGTGAATTGAATGCGCCGGAAATCGGCGCCCACCAGCAGGGCCAGGGCGCGGACGAGCAGCGTCTTGGCCGTGCCCGGCACGCCCTCGATCAAGACATGACCTTCCCCGAACAGCGCCAGCAGGATGGCAAAGACCGCATCCTCCTGGCCGACGACAACCTTACGCAGACCGTCGAGCAACCGGCCCGCGAGAGTACTGACCCGAGAGTCCATCACGGACAAATTCCTTTCGAAGGGTGTGAGCGAGGCGGGCGGCCTTGAGGACTTCGGCAGGCGTCGGCCGCTCGTAGCCTGCCAGGCGTTCCAACTGCAGGAGGTTCTCGGCAAGTTCGTCTCCGCGGGCCATGTCGTGCAACCGGCGCGCAATGGCCGTCGCGGCCGCCGAGTCCGGCAAGCCGGCAGCCCCCGCTGCATCGTGCAGGATAAGACGCGCCAGATTGCGCACGGCGATGCGACCTGCGCCACCTCGTTGCAGCAGGCTCGCCATGGACCGAACGTATTCCTGCGAGGTGCGCTCGTCGCCGGGAGGCAGCGGCACGGGCGGCCCAAAACGCAGCGCGGCATTGCCCAGCCACACGAGCGCCGCAAGCGCGACGAGGATGACCGCAACGTGGAAGGGTCGCGGGAGAATCGACCACCACGTGTCCCCTCCCTGATAGCCGTGGGACCATTCGTCGAAAGCAACGAGGCGACCGGGCGCCACGCCGGCGGCGGCGATGTTGTACGCAAAGCGCGCGTTGTCGGCGCGCGCGAGCCGGCCGTTGTCAAAAACGCTCTCGTCGGTGACGACGATGACGCTGCCTTTGCCCAAACGGTACGTGCCCGCGACGATACCGAAGCGGTCGGCGAGTACGGGCACGATCGCCGGATCGGCGTCGAAGGGGATGCGCAGCTTGCCCACCCCGTCGATGGCGCGGACACCGTTGGTTAGCGCCGACCGCAGGAGGGGGATTGCGCGATCCCCGCGCGCCGCTGTCTCGACAACCGGAGGGAGACGCAACGGGTCGGAACCGGTACTGTGCAGGCGAACCAGGCGGGCGGAGGTTGCCATCGCCAAGCCCGCGCTTGCACTGTCCGCAAGCCACACGAGATGCCCGCCGCGGCGCACCCAGGCGGCGAGCGCCTCGTCATCGGCCGCGGTGAAGAAATCGACTGGTTGACCGATTTGTGCCCGCAAAAGTGCATCGAAGAGGTTGTTGGCGATGATGTAGGTCCCCACGCCGGGGCCTAAGAACGCCGGACGGTGCAGCCAGCGAGCCGCCGCCACGTCCTCGCCGCGCAACAGGTCAAACCACGCCTCGTAGCCACCGCGCTGCGCGTCGAAGGTCGAGTAGGTGTCGTAGCGTCCCACCTGGGTCTTCGTTTGGTGGTATGACGTCAGACTCCAGGCGACGAAGAGGACGACGACCGCTGCGGCGACGGCAGTTTCCAGCCAGCCTGGCTTGAGATTCACGGCGCAACCACGCTGCGCAGCTGCTCGTAGGCCCGGCTGGCGTGGATCCATTCGGGCACGAAAACCGGGCGTTCTCCAAAAGCCGCGACGACGAAGACGCCGGCAAGCGTATCGAAGGCCTCTGCGGCTTGCGCGAGGCGTGCGCGCACGAGCCGCCGGTACTCCCCCGGCGTGCGGGAAGCCTCGTACGGGATGCGCCCCGTGCGGTCGAGTAAGGCCAAACTGGCGACAAACAGCAATCCGACCGCGCGAGCGTATGCCCCCTGCGCAGCCGCTGCCATCGCCGCGCCGTACAGAGCCTGCGGGTCCGGCGGGGCAACCAAGGGCGTTCCCTCTTGTGCTTCCGCTTGCTTGGCATGCGTGCGGCGGATGAGAACCGTAAGAAGCCGGCCGATTCCCCACCCCGCGGCGGCCGATGCTCCCAGAATGATGACGATGGCGGCCAGATGACCGACAAGCGGCGTCCCCGCGGCGGCCCCAAAGAGCGTCGCGAGAAGCTTGGCGAACTGGGTCGTGAGCCATGTCAAGACGCGCTGCAAGAGAGATTCTCGCGGCGCCGGTGCAGGCCCGAGGCCAGCCTCGCGAAACTGCGGTTGCCGGAGGATTTGTGCCGCCAGAGTCTGCGGAGCGCGGCGCGGCGGCGGTACGTTGCCGACAAGGCCCGCAGCGCGCAGCGTTGCGGCAAAGAGAGCTACGTCGCGCGCGCGTCTGCGCCCCGGCTTGTCACGTGCGAGACGATCCCGCATCGCTCGGATCCATAGCCCGCGAAGGCGGGCGGCAAGCTCGGTATCGGGTGGGTGTGCGCCGGCGGCAACCCGCGCGGGCAGGGTTGCAGCCGCCGCATAGTCGCCGCCGGGAGCATCGCCCACCCCGTTGCGTGTAACACGTGGAGGCGCGGCGTGCACCACGGTCGGGCAAAGACACGGTCCCGGGAGCCGATCATTCCGAGGCCCGGCAAACACCGGACCACAGCCCAGCCACAGGTACACACCCGCCGCTGCGCAATACAGGGCGGCACGCCGCACGCCGGCTCGGATCACGCGGGTCGCCGCGGTTGCGAACCCGCAAACCGCTCGAGCAGCATCTCCAGATCGTACCCCTCGCGCCGAACCCGCAGGTCGTAGTAGTACACGGCGGCAACGACGACGGCAAACGGAACGAAGAACAACTCGACGAGCCCGGAGCCGATAAAGTACAGAGCGGGAGCGTTGATGAGGGCGGCGGCCAGTGCGCTTCCACCCCCCAGCACCAAAAAGGCCCCAACGTACGTAGCCGTCAGCGAAAGCGCCAATCCCGTGCTGCGCCACAATGCGCCGCCGGCAAAGACGCGGCCGAAAGCGCGTCCCAAGGCTGTGACGGGGTCCAGGTTCTCCAGGACCACGCCGATGAAGGAGACGACGGACACGAGGTACAGCAAAATGAAGAGGATCATCGAAAAGACGAACACGCCGATCAGGAACGTTGCCATGACGGCGGTGAGCAGCGGGCCGTTGCGGAATGCACCGGCTATTGCCCCCAGCGCGGCTGACGTCACGGCGAGGATTCCGACATACGCGATGAGCACAACGACGATCGCGACGAACCACAGCACAATCAAAATCAAGATCGGCAGCCAGCGCGAGAGCGCCTCGCGGTAGGCGTCCGCAAGCCGAACGGGCTGACCCAGGTAGGCGCGGGAAACACCGACGACGACGGCGCCGTACGCCAGCGGGAAGCCCAAAAATCCCAACAGCCACTGCAGGCCGAGCAAGGCATCATTGGGTTGGTAATCGATCAGCGTCTTCACGTCCGGCGTTTTGCCGGGATGGGCGATGACCTGTGTGAAGACGTTGAAGACGTCGGCCATCATCGAGTGCGTCTGCAGGTACGTCAGCAGAATGCTGGGGACGAAGACGACCGCGAAGATGGCGCAGAAGGTGACGAGGTGGCGCACGTATAGGTGTACGGCACGATCGAAGACCTCACCCAGGTTGAGCGGGCGAACGTCGAGTGCATCGGCATCCTGTCTCGGACGGGGCGGTGGGGACGAAAAGGATGGTGGAAGCGCCACTTTTACTACACCGCAGCGTCGGGGTGGGAAAACCGGCCCTGTCCTTCTTGAGGGTGCACGGTGCTTCCTGGACGAAACGCGGGCCGGGATGCCGCAACCCGAGTCACAGCCTGCCCCTGCGCCTAACGTCGTCGTTACCCGCGGCGGCATCATCGAAAGCCGCCACGTGGTCTTTTATGCACTGGCCGACTCCCGGGGGCGAGTGCTCGCATCGGAGGGAGATATCCAACAGCCGGTCTACCTGCGGTCGAGCGCCAAGCCGATGATTGCGGCCGCCGTCGTCGCCTCGGGTGCGGCGGACCGCTTTGGATTTTCCCCGCAGGAGTTGGCGATCGCGGCCGGTTCTCACGGCGGCGAGCCGCGGCAGGTTGCCGCCGTCGAGAGCATGTTGCGCAAGGCCGGGCTGTCGCCGTCGGCGCTGCGGTGCGGGGCGCATGCTCCCAGCCACGGGCCGAGTGCCGAGGCGCTGTGCGCCGCCGGGCGGCTGCCCGAACCCATTCACAACAACTGCTCGGGAAAGCACGCCGCGATTTTGGCGCTGGCGGTCCACCTAGGCGCAGATCCCGCCGGTTACCTTGAACCCCAACACCCCGCTCAGCAAGTCATCTTGTCGGCGTGCGCCCGATTCTTGGACGTGCGTGTGGACGATCTCACGATCGGCGTCGATGGCTGCGGCATTCCGGTGATTGCCACCGGGCTGGCTCGAGCCGCCCGGTTCTATGCGCGCCTGGCGACCTGCTCAAGCTTCGGCGAGCCGCTCGGCGGCGCGATGGAGCGCATCCGGGATGCGATGATCGCACATCCGTACTATGTCGCCGGCAGCGGGCGTTTCGATACCGACCTCATGACGGTGATGCGACCCGCCGTCCTCGCCAAGGGCGGTGCGGAAGGCTACCACGGCAGCGCCGCACTGGCGCACGGGCTGGGCATGACCGTAAAGGTTGCGGACGGCAATTACCGCGCGGTCGCACCCTTCGTTTTAGGCCGCTGGCGGGAACGGGGTGTCCTGACCCCGGATCACCTCGCGGCCCTATCGCGGCATGTGCGGCCCGCAGTGCGCAATCACGCCGGCCGAATAGTAGGCGAGATTCGCGATCTCGGCGGCGCTGCGCCGGCCGGCGATTCTCACGTTCCGGCGTAGACGAGACGCCCTTCAACGTACACGCGGCTGACGCAATGGTGAGCGTCCCAGACCGTCAGGTCGGCGCGCAGACCGGGAGCGAGCAGACCGATATCCTCGTCGACCCCAAGGGCGCGTGCCGGAGCCCACGTCGCACACTGGACGGCCTCCGGCAGCGTGATGCCGGTGGCCGCCATGAGGTTGCGAACCGCACGATCGAGCGTCAGCCGGCTGCCCGCGATGACGCCGTCTTTGGTGCGGGCAACCCCGCCCTCTTCCACCAGGCCATCCACGAGCGGCATGGCATCGGTGGTGAGGATCAGGTTGACGCCCTTGAGGCGGTACAGCAGTGCGACGTACTCGGGTGCGACATGGATGCCGTCGGCGATGACCTCGCAGAAGCTGCCCGGGTCGAGCAGGTAGGCGGTGAGGATGGAGGAGCCACGATGGTGCAGCGGCGGCATGGCGTTGAACGCATGCGTTAAGATCCCAAAGCCGGACTCAATGGCCGTGTTCCCCATGGCGTAGGTCGCCGCCGTATGGCCGGCGGCAAGCGTCACGCCGCGCCGGCGCAGTTCCGCCGCCGCCCGATCGGCGTCTTCGATTTCGGGTGCCATGGTAACGCGCAACCGGCCGCGGCGCCAGACGCTCAAGATGGCCTCGATGCGAGCCGGGTTGGGCGTCAGGAGAAACTCCTGCGGGTGAACGCGGCGATAGGCGGGGTGAAGGAAAGGACCCTCGAGGTGCACGCCCAGCGGACGCGCCCCGCCGGTCTCCCGCCAGGCGCAGTCGGAGAGAGCGGTTGCGGCGCGCAGCATCTGTTCCCACGGACCGGTCATGACCGACGGTAGAAAGGCGGTCACCCCATGGGCGGCGACTTCCCGCGACGCCGCCTCCAGCGCGGCAAGCGGTTCGCGGTTAAACCACAGGTGCGATGACCCGTTGAGGTGCAGGTCGATGAGGCCCGGACTCACGGTCGAACCTTCGGGCAGGGCAACGTCGCACCGCGCCGTCGGTTCCAACAGCTCCTCGATCCGGCCATCGGCGATGCGCAAACAGCCGGGCCGGGACGTGCCATCGCCCAGCGCGAGCAAGGCTGGACCGAGGAGGCAGCCCATGCGGCGTTACGACCGGATGAGGGCCAGCACTTCGTCGCGCTTGCGCTCGAGAAGCTGCGGGTCGTCGGCCTCCACGTTGAGGCGCAGGAGGGGCTCGGTGTTGGAGGGCCGGATGTTGCACCACCAGTCATGGTAGGAGATCGTGACGCCGTCGAGGTGGTCGATCTCTTTCGCGTCCGCGAAGTGCCGTTCGATGGCCGCCAAGGTGGCCGGAATGTCCGCCACCCGGCTGTTGATCTCGCCCGAACGAAACCGGCGATCCAGAGGCCGTAAAAGTTCGCTGACGGGTTTGCCCTCTTGCGAGATCAGGTCAAGGACGACGAGCAGTGCGATGAGACCGGAATCCGCATAGTAGTGGTCGCGAAAGTAAAAGTGTCCGGAGTGCTCGCCACCAAAGATCGCATTGCGCTCGCGCATGACCTTCTTGATGATCGAATGACCGACCCGCGTGCGGACCGCAACGCCGCCTTCCGCCTGGATCAGCTCGGGCACGCTGCGCGAGCAGATAAGGTTGTAGAGAATCGTGGCACCCGGATGCCGGCGGAGCAACATCTTGGCGACCAGTGCCGTCACCATATCGCCGCCGACCAGTCGCCCCTGCTCGTCCGTGATGAAGACGCGGTCGGCGTCGCCGTCGAAGGCGGCGCCCAGGTCGGCGCCCTCGCGGCGCACGGCGGTCTGGAGGTCGGCCATATTTTCAGGCTCGATGGGGCTTGCCGGATGATTTGGAAACGTGCCGTCAAGGTCGAAGTACAGCGGGATGACGGTGACCGGAAGGCGCGAGAAAACGGCCGGGACGATGAGGCCGGCCATACCGTTGCCGGCGTCGACGACGATGCGCAGCGGGCGCATGCGAGCAACGTCCACAAACGACAGACAATGCTCGACGAACGCCGGCAGCACGTCGCGCGCGGTGATGCGGCCCGGCACGGGCGCCGGGGTAAAACGGCCGGCGAGCACGAGGTCGCGGATGGCGTGCACACCGGTCTCGGCGGACAGCGCGATGGCTTCTTCCCGGCACAACTTGAAGCCGTTGTACTCTTTGGGGTTATGGGACGCGGTGATCATGGCTCCGGCCGGATAGCCGAAGTGGCCGACGGCGAAGTACAGCTCGTCGGTCGAGGTCAGTCCGAGGTCCACGACGTCCGCACCCTGCAGGGTGACGCCTCGTGCGAAAGCCTCGAAGAGGGGTTGCGAGCTGAGGCGCATGTCGCGGCCCACCGCGACGCAGCCGGGTTTGAGAAAGTCCACGAAAGCGCGGCCGATGGCCTCGGCAATCGGTTCGTTCAACTCGTCGGGGTAGATGCCCCGGATATCGTAACTCTTGAAGATGTCCGCCGTCGATGCGGGCATGCTCACCGAAGGTTGCCCCTTTACTGGCCGTGGAGAGCGGCGTAGCGGTTTAGCCACAGGATGGCCGCGATGACCGCAGCCAGCGCGATAAGGAGCAGGGCCAGCTGGCGCTCGGGCTGCTGCGATCCTGCGGGTGGCGGCCACCTGCCAAAGGCCATTGACGAGCCTTCGGCACGGCCTCGCAGCCTAACCTTTTGACAGGCGCCGGCCGGCCCCCGGGGGAGCTGGGAATGTCAGATCCGGACGATCACAGATCGTGATAAAGGTAGAACTCGTAGGGGTGCGGCCGGATGCGAACCTCCTGCAATTCGCGGGAGCGCTTGTAGCTAAGCCACGTCTCGAGCAGATCCCGGCTGAAGACGCCGCCTTCGAGGAGGTACGCATGATCGCGCTCGAGAGCGGCCAGACTCTCGTCCAGGCTGCCCGGAACGGATTTGATCTTGCGTGCCTCGCGTGCCGGCAGCTCGTAGATGTTCTTGTCCAGCGGGCCAAAGCCGGCCTTGACCGGATCGATCTTGCGCCGGATGCCGTCCAGGCCCGCCATGAGCATGGCCGAGAACGCCAAGTACGGGTTGGCGCACGGATCGGGCGGGCGAAACTCGATGCGCTTGGCCTTGGCAAAACGCGGTCCGCTGAAGAAGATCGGGATGCGCACCGCCGCCGAGCGGTTGCCCTTGGAGAAGGCGACGTTGACCGGCGCTTCGTAGTGCGGCACGAGACGCTTGTACGAGTTGGTCGTCGGCGCGCAGAACGCCATGAGGGAATCGATGTGCGTCAAAAGGCCCCCTATGTAGTAGAGGGCCAGTTGTGACAGCTCCGCGTATCCGTTCTGTGCGTAAAAGAGGTTTTTCCCGCCCTTCCACAGGCTCTGGTGGACGTGCATGCCCGAGCCGTTGTCGCCGAAGAGCGGTTTGGGCATGAACGTCACGACCTTGCCGTGGCGTCGCGCCACGTTGCGGGTGACGTACTTATAGATCATGACGTTGTCGGCTTGCTGAAGCAAGGTCGCGTAGCGGATGTCGATCTCGGACTGGCCGCCGGACGCCACCTCGTGGTGGTGCATCTCGACGTCGACGCCCCACTCTTTGAGGCGCAGGACCATCTCGGAGCGCACGTCGGTGTGCTTGTCGGAAGGCTGGACGGGAAAGTAGCCTTCCTTGGGGCGCAACGTGTAGGCTAGATTGGGGTTGTCGTCCGCCCCGGCGTTCCAGTGTGCCTCTTCCGAGTCGACGCTGTAGCCCATGCGGAACGGTGCGATGTCGTAACTCAGGTGGTCGAAGATGTAAAATTCCAGCTCCGGGCCGAAGTAGGCCGTGTCCGCGACGCCGGTCGTCTTGAGGTAGTCCTGCGCCCGCCGCGCGACGTTGCGCGGGTCCCGGCTGTACAATTCGCGCCGGCGCGGATCGACGACTGAGCAGATGAACGAGGCGGTCGGGATGCTGAGGAACGTATCCAGGCGCACTGAGGCGGGATCCGGCACGAGCAGCATGTCGCTCTCCTGGATCTCCTGAAAGCCGCGAATGCTCGAGCCGTCGAAGCCAATGCCGGCGTCGAAGGTTCGCTCGTCCACTTCCTCGGCCGGCACCGAGGTGTGCTGCCACATCCCCGGTACGTCGATGAACTTGAAGTCGACGATCTTGACGCCGTGTTTCTTGATGAAGTCCAGCGCCGCTTTGGCGGCGGGTGTCTGCGGCACGCGTTTACTCCTCTCGTGGCGAAAAGCGCAAGGCGCCGTCGAGCGCATGACGCCTCTTCCCAGGCGGCGCGGCTTCCCTTTTAGCCGGGTGAACAACGCGCACGGCGTGGCCGTTGGCCACATGTGGTGTTTGGCGCGCGAGGATGCATCGGCGCGGCGGAAGCCCGGGATGCAACCCGCAGAGGCGCCCGTTCGACCAAACCCGACGTGTGACTCGATACCGCGGGTCCGGCGTGGCCGGAGCTGCGCCGCCCGCCGTCAGCGTTGACAGGCCCGGCAGAAATACGTGCTCTCGCCGCCTGCGTGAACCGCGGACACGCGATGCCCACAGCGCGGACACAGCGATTTGCCTTTGCCGTGGATGAGCAGAAAAGAACGGTCTTGCTTGTGAAGGGGATGTCCCCCCGCCTCGTACGTAGCGCGGACCCGCACCGTTGCGTGCGACAAAACCTCACGCATGGCCGCATACAGGCGCCGGCGCTCCTCCGGCGTCAGCGTGGATGCGCGGCGCAGCGGCCGCAACCCGGCTGCAAAGAGGATCTCGTCGGCATACGCGTTGCCGATGCCGCTGACGAAAGCCTGATTACGCAGAACGTTTTTCAGCTCGCCGCGGTGGCGACGCAGGCGCTCGAGGAAGGCGGTTTCGTCCAGGTGGGGGTCAAGAGCGTCCGGGCCGAGTGCGGCAAACGACGGCACGTCGCGGGCCGGGTCGGGCGTCAGGTACACCCGCGCCCCGAGCGTGGCGTCCAGAAAGCGGATATCCTCGGCGCCCGATAGCTGCAGGACGAAGCACGTGGCGGGCAGCGGCGGGGCCGCCCGGCTGCAGTAGGCAAAGCGCCCGGCCAGCATGGGGTTGACGGTCAACGTGACTCCGCCGTCTCGAAACTGGAACAGGAGAAACTTGCCGCGGCGCTCGACCCGGTCCAAGACGCGCCCGGTCAGCTCGCGGACGAAATCCTGAGGCGGATATCGAATGACGAAAGCCCGCTTCGGGTTAAGAACAACGGTTCCAATGGTCTTGCCCGCCGCGTAGCGCGTCAGCGCGGTGCGCAGCAGTTCAAGCTCGGGTAACTCGGGCACGCCGCCGCGCAGTTAGTCCGGGGTCATGGGGATCGTGACCGTCGTCTGCTGCGGGTTGGCGTAGACTTGCGGAATGACCGCCGACCCGCTCAGGCCCGGAGCGCGGCAGTAGGCGGTCACGTCGGTGCCGATCGGCACCATGGGGACCGTCAGTTGGCCGGCCGCATCCGTTAGAGCGTTGGGCGTCTGCCCCGAGATCGTCACTTCCGCACCCTGAACCGGCTGGTTGTTGCTTGCTTGCACGCAGGTGGCGAGAACGGTGCCGTATGTCTGGACGCCGATGTTGTTGGGGTTGGGACAACCGGTCAACGTCATGCAGGCTGCCGCGGCGGCGGCCGCACCCAGCCAAACCGACATTTTCATTTTCATGTGCGTCCCTCTACAAGCGCCCGGGCGGCACTGTGAGTTCGCGGCGGCACGGCCTTTTGCTTGCCGCCGTGCCCTGTTTTCGGCCCTCGCGCCGGAAAAGCCGGACGAGGGAGGAGCGCAAGCAGCCTGGGCGTGCGTGAGAACACGAAGCCGGAGCGCGTCGTTGCGCCCGCGCCGCAGGCGAGGTATACTCGAAGATACCATGCGCTCCGCCCGTTGGGTCGCAGCGGCGGTGCTGACCGCCAATCTTTTTGCCGGCACCCGCATCCTGGCAGGACCTGTCGCTTCGGCCTCTCCGCTACCCGCCCCCTCGTCCGTCCAGAGCAGCGCGGCCGACCTTCTCGCGCAAGCCCAGGCGGAGGCCGACGCCGGGCACAACGAGGCGGCGCGGGTTATTCTCATCCGCGCGACGGCGGCGTACCCCAACGATCTCGCCTTGGCGAAGCTCTTCGGCGACGTGGAATACCGTTTGCAGAATTACACGGCTGCCGCCGCGGCGTACGAGTTCGTCCTGTCGCGCGACCCGGGCAACAAGGATGTCCATAACCGCTTAGGTGGAGTCTATGCGGCGCTGGATCGATACGCGGACGCCATTCGGCAGTTTCGCTTGAGCTTGCCCCTTGCGGCGGGATTTGAAAATCTTATTGAGGTCTACGACGACCAGGGCCGCCTGGGAGATCTCGAACGCGAATACGTGGAGGACGTCGAGCGGTCTCCGGCGTCTCCCGGTGCGCACTTCAACCTTGCCCAGATCTACTACTATGAGAAGAAGTTAAGCGCCGCGCAATACGAATTCGAGCAGGCTCTCACGCTCGACCCCAACGACCTCGACGCGCGCAACGGTTTGGGAATGGTGTATGGGGATCTGGGGCGATACCAGGACGCGATCGCAGAGTACAAAAGTGTTCTCGCGCAAGACCCCAAGTACTACCTGGCGTGGATGAACTGGGGCGTTGAGCTCATCAACCAGGCCAAGTACGAGGATGCGATCGACAAACTGCAACGCGCGATTGCCTTGCAGCCCGCCTTTGCCCGCTCCCACGACAACCTGGGCGTCGCCTACGACTACCTGGGGCGCTTCACGGCGGCGGTCGAGCAGTACGAGACGGCGCTGCAACTCGATCCGCGCGAGCACGAGGCGTACGAGAACCTGGGCAACATCTACAACAACCACAACCTGCTCAACCTGGCCGAGGCGGCCTTCATCAAAGGCTTGGCGGTGGCGCCGCATGTGGCGGACCTGCACTACGACCTGGGCGTTGTGTACCAAGAGCAGCACAAGTACGCGTTGGCGGCCGAACAGTACCGGGAGGCGCTGCGGGCCAATCCAAACCATCCCCAGGCCAAGGCCCTCTTAGCGCAAGTCGAGGCGCAGATCGGCCAGCATCAATAGGCATGCACGTGCCGCCGCAAGCCGCAGCGACGGTGGGGTGGCCGCGAAACCTCATCCGCCGCTGCCGAAGGCGGCTTTTCTCACCTCGCGTGACGGCCCTCGGTTTACGGGAGATCTCTCTCTGCCGTACCTGCCGTTGTCGAAGGGGCGAGTGCAATTGCATCCACCTCGATCAGCGCTCCGGTCGGCAGTGCGTTGCATCCGACGGTCGTGCGCGCCGGCCGATGATCGCCGACGGCCTTCTCATACACCTCGTTCACCTCGGCAAAGCGCGACAGGTCGGTGAGGAAGATGGTGATTGTGACGGCCTGAGCAAGGCTCGATCCGCCGGCTCGCAGGACCGCCTCCAGGTTCGCGAAAGCCCGCTCAGCTTGAGCCCTGAGACCCGGCGCCAAAGTTCCCGTCACCGGATCTCTGCCGACTTGGCCTGCCGCAAAGATGAAGCCGCCGGCGTGCACGGCCTGACTGTAAGCGGCCGCGGGCCGCGGTGCTTGGTCCGACGATATCACGCGCATGCGACGAACCTGCCACGCAGGGCGGCCCGGGCCCTGCTGCCATATGAAGGACCATGACGCAAGCAGCCCGGCCTGCCGATAACTAGACCAGCGGTCGCCCCTGCCACGCAGGCTGGAACCGCCGCATGATATGAGCAACGCTACCGCAGGTCTGGCCGTCGATGAAGCGCGCCGGCTCGAGAGCAGCATCCTCAAAGCACGCCTGTTCTCGCTGGGTGTCGCCGCTGTAGCTCTCTCCTTCCTGCCGTGGTCGTATCCGCGTTGGCTGCAGGCTGCATTCATCCTCACGTGGTTCGTGCAGGGCATCGTGGCCGCGATGTTCGTGCGTCGCGCCTGGGAGGCGCGCCAGGTTCGCGCCGCCGGCCGGGCGCTGATGGTGGCTGACGCCGTCCTCATGGTGGCGATGATTCGGCTGTTTTTACCGACTCTGCCCGAAGCGTGGATAGCCATGCTCGTGCCGCTGATCTGGGCCGGCGTGCGCGAAGGAGTGTTGGCGGCGGCGGCGGTGGCCGTTGTCACGACCCTGCTTTTGGCAGCCGCGCTGTGGCTGCGATGGATGCCGCCGGCCGGCGAACCCCTCGCCGGCCGCTTCGCGTTCGATACGGGCATCATCTGGATGGCTGTATTGGCCATTCGGCAGCTGGTCTGGGGTGTGAGCCGGCGCAATCAGATCCTGGCGACGCAGCAAACGCAACTGGCGCAGGCGCTGAAGAGTCAGCAGGCGCTGCGGGTACGCGCGGACGCGCAGGCTGCGACTTTGAAAAGGGTTACCGAACTGGCGGTCTCGCTGTTGCGCGAGAGTCACGTGGAGGCGCTGCTCGAGCGTATCTTGGACGTGACCTTGACGTCGTTTGGCTTCCGAGCCGGCTCACTGCTGTTGGCCGAACGCGAATCGGAATGCTACCGCTACCACGTCGTGCGCGGCTATCCCGAGTCCGTTGCACGCCGCCTCCAGGGCGCGACGGTTCCCTTTGCTGTCATCGAATTGAAGATTGACAAACGTTTTGCAATACGGCCCGAGGTATTCTATGCGCCGGTCGAACGTCAAACCTGGTACACCGACCCGGAGAGGTGTTACGCTCCGAACCGGGTCGACGAGCGCCGCGCCGCCCCGGGGGCGTGGCACGAGGCGGATACCTTGATGTTTACCCTGCGCAGCTCCGCAGGCGAGACGATCGGCTTGCTCGTGCCCGACGCGCCGGCCGATGGGCGCAT
The DNA here is from genome assembly GCA_902812405.1 of bacterium. GTDB lineage: Bacteria > Vulcanimicrobiota > Vulcanimicrobiia > Eremiobacterales > Eremiobacteraceae > CADDZI01. The sequence goes on from CADDZI010000013.1 coordinate 19,819, forward strand.
CCCCAACGACGACACCATCGACACCATTGCGCTCTTTGCCCGCCTGGCGGCCGCGGCGATCGAAAACCTCCACCTCGTTTCCAGCGAGAAGAGCCGTGCCAAGAGCCTCAGCGAGGAGAACCTCGAGATTCGCCGCCTCTACGCAAGTTTGGAAGCCTTGGCCGAGGAACGCCGCCTGGAGGCCGAACGTTTGACTCGCATCCTCGAGCTGACGGCGGCGATTTTCCGGGAGCGCAACTTAAGCCACATGCTGAAACGTATCCTGCGCGTCGCCATCGACAGCTTTGGCTTTTCCGCCGGGTCGATCGTTCTCTACGATCCGCGGCGCAAGGTGTACGTGCGCCACGCCGCGGTCGGCTATGCCGAGGGCGTTGAGGGGGCGGAGGTGCCGGTGGAGGACGTCGAGCGGTACATGACGGCGCGAACCAGAGTCCGTGAGACGTTCTACTACGCGCCGATGGAGCTCAACCTCGAGGGCGGCGTCACCCGTCACCCGGAGCGGCTCACGCTGCCGCGCATCCAACCCGGCGACTGGCACGAGAGCGACGTGCTTCTGTTCCCCATCTTCGATTCGGCGGGTGCGATGATCGGCGTCCTCTGTCCGGACGACCCGAAAGATCGCCGGCTGCCGCGCGAGGAGACGATTCGAACGATCGAAGTCTTTGCCCAACTGGCCGGCATCGCGGTCGAGAGTGCGCGCCTGCGGGATGCCGTCGGGCAGCAGGCAGCCGCCAGCCTGTAGCGGTCGCGCTTGCGCGACCGTCAGACCCTCGCGTTTTTCGTGAAGACGTGCGTCTCGGGTAAGAGGCGTAAGGTTCTCTCGGCCGCGTCAACGCGGCCGCCAGACCCTCGCGTTTTTCGTGAAGACGTGTGTCTCGCGTAAGAGGCGTAAGGTTCTCTCGGCCGCGTCAACGCGGCCGCTACAGGTCGAGGTACGCCTCGCGCTCCCAGGGGTGGACCTGCAGACGGTACGCCTCCCACTCGGCCAACTTGGCCTCCCGCAACCGGTGATAACTATGGTCGCCGATTGCGGAGCGCATGACCGGATCGGCGTCCAGCGCCGCCACAGCTTCGTCCAGAGAACGCGGCAGCGGGTCGATGCCCATCGCCGAGCGCTCATCGTCGCTGAGAGCGGCAACCGCCAGCTCTACCGGGTCACCCGGCACGAGCTTGCGCCGGATGCCGTCCAGGCCTGCCCGGATGATGCATGCGAGTGCGAGGTATGGATTGCAGGACGGATCCGGGGACCGCAGTTCGACGATCGGACCTCCCGCCGCGTGCTCGGGCACGCGCACGAGTGCGCTCTTCGCGCGCTGCGCCCACTGCACGTACGCCGGAGCATCGTAGCCAGGCACGAGGCGCTTGTAGGAGTTGACGGTGGGATTGGTTACCAAGGTGAAGCCGCGTGCGTGCGCCAGGAGGCCCCCGACGTAGGCCAAGCCTTCCTCGCTGAGGGCGGCCCGATCCGCGCCCGGGGCGGGCGTGAAGACGTTGACGTCCGCGCGCCGCAATTGCTGCAAGATGTGCAACCCGCTGCCGTCCTGATCTGCAAAAGGCTTGGGCATGAAGGTCGCGTGCAGACGGTGCCGCGCCGCCACGGTTTTGACGACCACCCGCGCGGTCGCGATGGCATCCGCCAGTGCGAGCGCATCCGCCGTGCCCAGGTCGATCTCGTGCTGACCGCGCGACACCTCGTGGTGCGTCGCCTCGACGTGAATGCCCATCTCCTCGAGGGCCAGCGCCATGTCGTTGCGCGCCGCATCCCCGCGGTCGATGGGGCTGAGATCGAAGTACGAGCCGCGATCGCGGGTTTCCGTCGTCGGCACGTTGTCCGCCGTCGCCTCGAACAGGAAGAACTCCAGTTCGGCGGCTACCCGGGGCGCAAAGCCCTCCCTGCGTGCATCTTCAATCGCCCGCCGCAGGGTGGTGCGTGTGCAGCCCTCAAACGGCGTGCCATCGATGTTGCGCACGTCACACAGCAGGCGGGCTTCGATCGGTGCGCCGGCCACAGAGGGCAGCACGGCAAACGTCGCCGGGTCGGGCGCCAAGTACATGTCGGTCTCTTCGTGGCGGACGAAGCCTTCAATGCACGATCCGTCGAACGCCAGGCTGCCCTCCAACGCCGCCTCCAGTTCGCCGACCGGGAGCGCAACATTCTTGGTGACGCCGTGAATATCGTTGAACTGAAGGCGCACCAGGCGCACCCCGGCTTCCTTGGCCCGCTTGACGATGTCGCGCTTACTCATGGTCGTGATTCGCCGCCGTCCTGCATCTGGTGGATCGCAAGCGCCGTGCGGACGATGAGCTGCCCGCGCGGCGTTCGCAAGTCGAGTTTGAGAATTTGCGAGATCTGGTTGAGCCGGTAGAAAATCGTATGGCGATGCACCGATAGCCGCTCGGCCGCCTCCTTGACGTTCTCGCCCACCTCGAGGTACAAGGCAAGGGTTGCCAAGAGGTCCGTTTTGTGCTTGCGGTCGTAGGCGATGAGCGGTTCGAGAACGCCGGCCGCAAAGGTTGCAAACTCGTCACGCGTCGCTCCGGCGTGCAGAAGCGCGTAGATGCCGAGGTCGGGATAGAAGGCGACGGAGCCACGGCCCAAGATGCGCCGGCCGATGGCCAACGCCTGGCGTGCCTCTCGCAGTGCCGACGGCACGCCCAAAAGATCCGGGTGGGGTGCACCCACGCCGCAGGTGACGCACGCCGCCGCACCCTGCGCGGGCAGATCGCGGACGACATTAGCCGCAGCCTGCCGGGCTCGCGCGATGTCGACCTTGTGCCGCAGCGGGAAGAGAACGACGACCTCGTTGCCCGAAGCAGGCAGCGGGCACAGAGCCTCCGCGGGTGCGACCGCCTGTGCGACGACCTCGCGCACCGCGCCCGGCGGCACGCCCTCCAGGCTGAAGACCGCCGCCGCGTACGCAGGCGCGAGGTCGATCCCCGCAGCCTGCGCCTCGGCCCGCAGGCTGGCCGCATCGGTGACGGTCCCGGTTAAGAACCGCTCCCAGAAGGATTGCCGGGCCTGCGCGCGCCCCGCACCGCGGCGCGCATGCTCGATCGCAGCCGCCCCGGCCGCAATGCGCGTAGCCAGCGCCGCTCCGGGGGGAGGTTTGCCGGCCACAAAGAGCGTGACGTAGCCGCCGGTTGTGTCACCGTCGCCCGGGGTCGGCATCGCGGCGCAGACGGCATGGAGCGAGGCCGACAGCGCCGTGCGCACGACATTGCCGTCGCTCGCGTGCCGTCCAGCCTGGCGGTAGAAAGGAGCAAACGATGCCGGCAGAGATCCCAGCTGCCGCTTGGAATGCGCGAAGGCAAGATGACGCCAGCCCTCGTCTTCGATTAACACGGCGCCTTGCATCTCATCGGCCAACAGCTGGGCGAGGGCGCGCAATCCGCCGCCGCCAGCGATGAGGCGGGCGGCACGCTCCGAAAACGCGGCAAGTTCTTCGGCGGTCATAGAGTCCGGGTGAAGGTCGTCATGCCGGGCACTTCCATGCCGGATGAGCTCTTTACTCGCGCCGGGCGTCAGTGGCCGGCGGCCTAGGATGCGGTAGCGGCCGGCGCCCCCGGCCGGCGGCGCGAGCGGGATTTGCCCACGCGCGGCAGCATCTTGCGCAGCCGTTCGGGGAGAAGCACGTCCACGATGTCGTCCACGGTGACGATTCCCTTCATGCGCCCATCGGCGTCCACGACCGGTACGGCCAGAAAGTCGTAGCGGGCAATCGTCGTGGCGACTTCCTCGCGGGTCGCATGCAGGTCCACCGTCACGACGTCATCCAGCGCGATTTCGCGGATGGGCGTCGCAGGATCGGCGGTGATGAGCTCGCGCAGCGACACGACGCCGGCGATGCGATCGTCGGGCTCCAGGATGTAGACGTAGTAGATGAGCTCCGCGGTTTCGGCGGCAGCCCGGATGTGGTCGAAGGTCTGGGCGACGTTGAGCCCGGGCGGAATGGAGAGGTACTCGGTCGTCATGAGGCCGCCCGCCGTCGTCTCGGGATGTGCCAGGAGCTGCCGGACGTCGTGTGCTTCGTCGGGCTCCATGCGGTTGAGAATCTCCTGCTGCTTGTCGGCGTCAATCTCGCCGAGCAGGTCCGCCGCATCGTCCGGCGTCATGTTCTCGATGATGTCGGCGGCCTGATCCGGGTTGAGCTCCTCCAGGATCGAGAGTTGCGTGTCGACTGGCAACTGCTCGAGGGCATCGGCCGCCGTTTCTTCGTCGAGCGATCCGATGAGCGAGGCCTGCTCGTTGGCGGTCAGGTCTTGAATAATTGCGGCGAGATCGGCCGGATGCAAGCGGGCGATCTTGTCGTGGGGCAGGCGCAGGCGCAGCAGGCTGCCGGGCGGGCCGCCCCCGGTGAGAGGTTGCACGGCATCCCACGAGATGAGGGCCGGTCCGCCCCCCGCCGCCGGCATGCGCCGCAAGAGCCGGTCGCCCAGCGCGGTCAACCCCAGGCGGCGCAACAAACCGGGCAGGCCGACATCCGCGGCAATCACCCGCAGCTGGTCACCGGCGGGGGCCAGCTTGACGTCGTTGACCCGCACGACCTTGCGCCCATCCACATCGACGATTTGCTTGTCCAAGAGGTGGCGGCGCAGGAGCAGCTCGTCGCCGGCCGTGCCCGCAGCGGCGCCCTCGCGCGGCGGCGAGTTCAGGGTGAGGGCATAGGGTGTGATGTCGGCGACCGTTGCGAAGGGTGCGTAGCGCAGCACGCCGTCGTTGCCCTTGACGTAGAAGCCGATGACGGGCGGATACCGTTCGCCGCCCGCGACCGCGATGTCGTCGACTTTGCCGATGCGCGAACGCTGTGTTCCGGTGAGCAGTTCGACCGGCCGGCCGCAGAGCTGACTTGCGAACTCCTCGCTCAACTCCATGCTGCGAAACCGTTCAGGCTTCGCGGATGGCGCGATCGAGCACGGCCACCGCGCGATCGATGTGTTCCCGGTCCACGATGAGGGCCGGTGTGAAGCGCAAGGCCGAAAACCCAGCCGGCAGGAGCATGAGGCCGTGGACAAAGCAGCGCTCCAGCACGCGATCGCGCAGCTCCGCATCGGGGGTGCGGCTGGTGCGATCGGTGACGAAGTCAATGGCCAGCATCAGCCCTTTGCCGCGCACGTCACCGATGGCGGCATGGCGTTCCTGCAATCCGCGCAGCCGCTCCAAAAAGTACTCGCCCATGTCGCGCGCGCGTTCAACGAGGTGCTCTTCACGGATGACGTTGAGAGTGGCTTTGACGGCGGCCAGCGCGACCCCGTTGCCGCCGAAGGTGTTGGAGTGGGCGCCTTTTTCCCCGAAGTCCAATCCCGCGTCGAGGACTTGGGCCGCCACGGCGACGCCCGACCCCACCGCTTTGCCGATCGACGTGCAGTCGGCCGTGACCCCGTGGTGCTCGATCGCCAGCATCTTGCCGGTCTTGCCGATGCCGGCTTGCACTTCGTCGTCCACGTAGGCGATGCCGTACCGCTGCGCGATGTCGCGGATTATGTGAATGAACTCCGACGGTGGGACGATGTACCCGCCCTCGCCCTGAATGGGCTCGACGAAGATGGCCGCGACCTCGTCCGGCGGAATCAACTGTTTGAAGTACACCTCTTCGAGGATGCGCGCACACCACACGTCGCACGCCGGGTACGTCATCTTGTACGGACAGCGGTAGCACGACGCATACGGCACGTGGTGAACGTCCGGCATGTTGGGTGTGAAGCGCGCGCGTTGCGCGACCTTGCTCGCGGTGAGCGCGTTGGCACCCATCGTCCGCCCGTGAAAGGCTCCCAAGAAGGCAATGAGGCGCTTGCGCGTCGGCTTGTTCCAGCGGGTGGCCTTGATGGCGGCCTCGTTGGCTTCCGCACCGCTGTTGCATAAGAAGACTTTCTTGCGGGCTATGCCGGGCACAAGGGCCGCCAGGCGCTCGGCCACCTCGGCCTGCAGCGGCGAGTAAAAGTCCGGGCTATTGATGAACAGCCACTGCTGCGCTTGCTCGGCAATCGCCGCGGCCACCTTCGGGTGGGAGTGTCCGGTGGCGGCGACCATGCCGTTTGTGAAGTCCAAGAAGACGTTGCCGTCCACGTCTTCGACCAGCACCCCCTGCGCCCGCTTGACGACGACGGGTGCGGTCTTGGTGCCGGTCGTCACAATGGCCGTTTCGCGGGCCACGATCTCGCGGCCCCGAGGTCCCGGCAGGTCGTAGGTCGGAATCGCAGATGTCGTGTCGAGCATCCTTCGACCTTCGACGATGCGGGATGTTCCCCATGCTGTGGGAAAGGGCTGTACCGTGCTGCGGTGTGCCATCGGCTTCGACTTCGACCACACGCTGGGCGTCGACAATGAGGTCGAACGGTGCGCCTTCGCGGAGGTTGCGCTTCGCGAAGCGGCACGGCACGGCTGGCGCTGCGAGCAAGCCGCCGCTGCGGCCGCCTTCGCCACGCACATCCAAGGCTACCGCAACGGGCGCTGCGCCTTGTCCGAGGCGGTTGGCCGAGCGTTTGAGGAGGTGGGCATCAAGGCCGGTCCGGATGTCGTGCAGGCCTTCCGCGACACGGCCGTGCGTTTCGTGCCGAGGTTCGTCGTACCCGTCTCCGGGGCGCAGCCGCTGCTGCGCGCCCTCCGCGAACTTGGCATCCCGCATGCCATCCTGACCAACGGCTGGAATCCGCTACAACGGCGCAAGGCGGAACACATCGGTTTCACCGGGACGGTCTTCGTCAGTGACGACATCGGAGCGCGCAAACCCAACCGGCGCGCCTTCGCCATCCTGGCAGATCATCTGGGCGTGCCACCGGCCTGCGTCTGGTACGTCGGCGACGACCCGCGCAGCGACGTGTTGGGAGCGCTCGGGGCAGATATGCGCGCGGTGTGGTTTAACCCGAATGGTGCGCGATTTCCCACGACAATACCGGCGCCGACAGCCGTCATCGAGAACCTGACCGAAGTGCTCCGCTTGATTGCCCCCGCGACCGGCGTGCACGCCGATTGTGCAGCTGCCACACACGACATGCCGGAGACGGGCCGCTTGCCATGAGTTCACCGCCCGCGTTGCGGGCCGGGCAGGCGGGGCACCCGTCGAGGTTCGGTCTGCCTACGACGGTCGGATATCCGGTCAGCTGGGTGAAAGGGGAGTACCGACAATGAGCGGGCCACAGATGGTGGATGTTATCGTCGTCGGCAGCGGCCAGGGCGGAGTCCCGTTCGCGGTCGAGATGGCGCGGGCCGGCAAACAGGTAGTCCTCTTCGAGCGCGGCCGCCTTGGAGGCTCCTGCATCAACTACGGCTGTACGCCGTCGAAGGCTTTTTTGGCGGCTGCGCACGGCGCCGGCCGCGCCCGCTCGCTGGCGCCGCTCGGCGTCCGCGTGTCATGCGACGTTGATTTTGCGGCCGTCATGGCCAGGGTGCGAACCATCCGTGACGAGTTCGAAGCCGGCGTGGCATCCCGGCTGGGGGAGGCCGGCGTCCGCGTCATTGGGGGAAACGCTGCCTTCACCGGCCTGCGCACGCTTGCCGCGGGCGATGTTGAGGTCACGGCGCCGCTCGTCGTCATCAACACGGGAACCGGCCCTCACCTTCCTCCCGTGGAGGGACTTGCATCCATACCTTTTCTCACGAACGAGACGTTCTTTGAGCTCACCGCGCTGCCGCGCCGAACGCTTGTCCTCGGCGGCGGCTACATCGGTCTGGAGTTGGGTCAAGGGCTGGCACGCCTGGGGAGCGAGGTCCACATCGTTGACGCCAACCCGCGGGTTTTGGCCCGCGAGGAAGCCGAGGCATCGGCCGCGCTCCAGGAGGGATTGCGCCGCGACGGCGTGCGGCTGCACCTCGGGTGCACGGTCACGCGGATCTCGCAGACAGGGGGAGAATTTTCAGCCAGGCTGGATGCAGGCGACGAGGTGCACGCGGACATCGTCCTTGTGGCCGTGGGCCGCCGGCCTCATACCGAGACGCTCGACGCCGCGCGCGGCGGCGTCAGGCTGACCCGCGAGGGCTACATCGCCGTGGACGACCAATTTCGGACGAGTGCCCCCGGTACGTTCGCCATTGGCGATGTTGCCGGTCAGCCGGCTTTCACGCACGTCTCGTGGGAGGACTACAGACGCCTCACGGCGATTCTGCGCGGCGAGGCGCGCACGCGGTCGGATCGCGTCTTGGCCTATGCAACGTATACCGAACCGCAGGTCGCCCGCGTCGGCCTGGACCAAGTCCAGGCGGCGGCGCAGGGCCGCAGCGCACGCGTGCTCACCCTGCCCCTGACGTCCATCGCCCGTGCGCAGGAATGGGGTTATGACGTCGGATTCTTTCGGCTGGTTGTGGAGATAGGAACCGATCGGATCCTCGGAGCGACGCTGGTGGGCTACGAAACCGCCGAACTGATTCACGTCATTCTGGCGCACATGGAAGCCGGCTCGACGTGGCGCGTGCTGGAGCGTTCGGTACACGTGCATCCAACCTACGCGGAAGGATTGCCGACGCTCGCGCGGCAGGCATGCACGTGAAGGAGGACGCCGTCGCGGAGCGCTTCGTCCTGGCTCGGCGAGCCGCACGCGAGGCGGGAGCTCTGCTGCGGTCGCGGCTGGGCTCGCGCATGCACGCCTGGGCCAAAGACGTGCGCAGCAACCTCGTTACAGAGGCCGACACCCAAAGCGAGGCCTTGATCCGAGGTCTCATCCAAGCCTCCTTTCCAGACGACGTCATCGTGGGTGAAGAAGGCGGACCGTCCGCTGGAAACTCCGGGTACCGGTGGCTCGTCGATCCGCTCGACGGCACGGTCAACTACACCCACGGCTACCGCTGCTTTTGCGTCTCGATCGCCTTGCAATGGGAGGGCCGTCTGACCTTTGGTGTCGTGTACGATCCGATGGCGGATGAAGAGTACGCCGCACAGCGCGGCGGGGGAGCCACCTGCAACGGACAGCCCGTGAGTGTATCGCCGGTGGAGAAACTGGAGGATGCTCTCTTGGTGACAGGCTTTCCGCCCTACCGGCCCGACGACCCGAACGACAACACGAAGGCATTTTTGGCGTTCTTTCCGCGCGCCCAGGCTTTGCGTCGCGACGGCTCGGCGGCGCTGGATCTGTGCTATGTTGCGGCCGGCAGGTTGGACGGTTTTTGGGAACCCGGATTGCACGCCTGGGACGTGGCGGCCGGGATCGTCATCGTGACCGAGGCCGGCGGGCGCGTCACCGGTTACCGCGGCGAGGAGGTCCGGGTGGACGGAGGGCACATTGTGGCCTCCAACGGGCGGATCCACGATGCCATGCTGGCGGTCCTGGCCGGTTGCGGGTAGGGCGCACGAATGATTAGGCGCGTCGGCTGCGTGGTGCTGGCGGGGGGGTCTGGGAGCCGCTATCCGGGTGGCCGCCATAAGTTGCTTGTCCCCGTTGGCGGGAAGCCTTTGGCCCAGCACGCGATCGATGCTGCCGCACAGTGCGATGCGCTAAGTTGTACGCTCGTGCTTGGGGCCAACGCCGAACAGCTCGCCTATCTTCTCGATACCAGGCGCTGTGCAGTCGTCGTCAACGAGGGTTGGCGCGAAGGAATGGCCGCTTCGCTGCGGGCCGGTCTAGCCCGACATCGCGACGACGACGCGTGCATCTTTATGGTCGCCGATCAGCCCTTCATTTCGTTTGTCGACCTCAATGCCCTCATCGAGCGCTTCGGCCGGCGGCCGCAAGCCATCCCTGCGCTGCGCGCCGGGAGGGTCTGGGGCGCGCCTGTGCTTTTCCCTCGCCGTGACTTCGGGGCGCTTTTGCGGCTGCGCGGCGACGCCGGCGCCAAACGGTACGCGCTCACGAAGAGAGAGCGTTTGGTCTTCGTGCCCGCCTCGGATGCGCGGGCGTTCGAAGATGTCGACACGCCCGAAGATGCGCTTCGTGTTTCACGTCAGTACGGAGGCTCGCCGGCGGCATAGGCGCAAGAGGCAGCAGCCTTTGCGTCAGCCGTGAATGGCGAATCCTTTCAGGTCCCCCTGCGCCGGACCGGCTGTTTCCTCAACCCGGCTGACGAAAGCACCCGGCGGCCCACGCCGCACCCAGGCACGGAGCTTGTCGAGCGCCTCCGGCGGACCTTCGGCAACCAGTTCGACGCTGCCGTCCGGACAGTTCCGTACCCAGCCTGCGATTCCCAGTTCGCGTGCGACCTCACAGGCCGTGGCGCGGAAGAACACGCCTTGGACCCGGCCGTAGACGCGCAGGCGGATGCGTTGAAGTGGCGTTCTCTGCGACGACATCGTGAAGCCGGTACGCAACGAGTCCCGGGAGCCGACAGCTTTTTGTCTGCGGAGGGGGTGAGATTCGAACTCACGAGGAGCTTGCGCTCCTAACGGTTTTCAAGACCGCCGCATTCGACCGCTCTGCCACCCCTCCGCGAGGTCAGGTGCGTTGCGCGGATATCCGGTCACCGGCCGACTCTGCAGGATTGGAGAATCCGGACATACATCGCGCTAAAAGCTGGGGCCTGCCTTGGCTGCCGGCAGCCCCCGCGCCTGCGCTAGCGGTCATCGTTTGACGAGGCCGACTGACGGTCTGGGAAACAGTCGCGGGACCCGGCGGTGCGGTCGAAACTCCGTAGTCCTTGCTAGAGCCTCACGTAGGGTGCCAACTTCGCAAACTTGGAGGGCCCAATGCCGGAAACGTTTTGCAAATCGTCGATCGTCTGGAAAGGGCCGTTGGCTGCGCGGTATTCCACGATGCGCCGCGCCAGCCCCGGGCCGACCCCCGGCAGTTGCGTGAGTTCGGTTTCGGTTGCCGTGTTGACGTTAAGTGTTTGGCCCGGCTGCAGCTTGTGACGGTTGTGGCCGCCTCGGCGCGAGCTGCGCGCGTGCGATACGTCCCCGGCAAGGGGTTCGAAGCCTGCCGCGACGACGCTGTGTCCCTTCACGGGGACGTCAATTTTCATACCGTCGGCAACCGGCTGGGCCAAATTGAGCTGTTCCAGATCGGCGTCGCCGATCGCGCCGCCTGCTCGCGTTACCGCGTCGGCAACGCGTGCCCCGGGTGACAGCTTGTAGACGCCCGGCCGCTTCACCGCGCCGCAGACATAGACGACGCTGGGCGTAGCTGCCTCCTGTCCGGCCGGCGGTGTCGCATTGGACTGCGCGTCTACGACTGACAGAGCAGCCGGCACCGTGCTCTGGACGGAAGGCGCGCCCGCGGTTGCGGGCGCCGGGTGGGGAAGAAGGTAGCCGGCGCCGAGGATGACGGCAGCAGCGGCGGCGAGGACCAAGCCCACGGGACGCATGGCATTCATGTCGCACTCATCACGCGCCGGGCGTTTGCGTCAAGGACTGACCGCCGGGGGCAAAGGATACCTAGCGCAAGATGGTGCCCAACGGTCAAGGGCTTGCGGACAAGCGTATTGTACCCTAAAAAGGATGAACGTCTCCGACAAAACGAGCCCCCCGGGATCGCGGGATATTCCTTACTATTCACCCCAGACGATCGAGCCGAAGTGGCAAAAGCGTTGGCTGGAAAGCGCTCAAGACCAGACGCCGCCCCGCAGCGACAAGCGTAAGTTTTACCTGCTGGAGATGTTGCCATACCCGAGCGGCGACTTGCACGTCGGGCACGCCCGTAATTACGCCCTCGGCGACGTGCTGGCACGCTACAAGCGGATGCGCGGTTTCAACGTCCTGCACCCCATGGGCTGGGATGCGTTCGGCCTGCCGGCCGAGCAAGCCGCCATTGCCCACGGCCTCCACCCTAAGGTCTGGACGCGCCGGAACATCGAGCGCATGCGCTCGCAAATCAGATCCCTGGGGACGTCGTATGACTGGACGCGCGAGATCGATTCCTCGTCCCCCGAGTACTATCGCTGGACGCAGTGGCTCTTTCTCCTCATGTACCGGCGCGGGTTGGCCTACAAGGCGGAGGCGACGCTCAACTGGTGTCCGCGCGACGAAACCGTCTTGGCAAACGAGCAAGCCGAGGGCGGCGTCTGCTGGCGCTGCGGCTCCCCGGTGGAGCGGCGGCGGCTGACCCAGTGGTTCTTCCGTATCACCGCCTACGCCGACCGACTGTTGGAAGGATTGGAACGGCTCGACGGCTGGCCCGAACGCGTCAAAGTCATGCAGCGCAATTGGATCGGACGCAGCGAAGGCGTGACGATCGCCTTTCCCGTCGAGGGGACGTCCGACGTCATTCGCGCCTTCACGACCCGCGTCGACACGATTTACGGCGCAACCTTCCTTGCCCTGGCGCCCGAACATCCTCTCGCCGGCCGGCTGGCCGTAGGCCATCCCGAGGCGGATGCGGTCGCTGCGTTCCTCGCGCGCGTCAAGGACCGCAACGAACTGGAGCGGGCGCACGCCGGCGTCAAGGAGGGAGTCTTCAGCGGGGCCTACGCGCGGAATCCGCTCAGCGGCGAGCGCATGCCGATCTGGATTGCCGATTACGTCGTCGCCGAGTATGGCAGCGGCGCCGTCATGGGTGTTCCGGCGCACGACCAGCGGGATTTCGAGTTTGCACGCGCCCACGATCTGCCCATCCGGACAGTCGTCAAGCCCGCGGATGCGGGCAGCGCACCCAGTCCGAGCAAACTTCCGTCGGCATTCGTTGAGGACGGCGTGCTCGTTCACAGCGGGGAGTTTTCGGGTTTGGAGAGCGCCGCCGCCCGGGCGGCCATGACCGAGAAATTGGTGCGCGTCAAAGCTGCCGAGGTCACCGTCCACTACAAACTGCGCGACTGGCTGATCTCTCGTCAACGGTACTGGGGCGCCCCGATCCCCATGGTGGTGTGCCCGCGCGACCGCTACGTGCCGGTCCCGGAATCCGCTCTCCCGGTGCTGCTGCCGCAGGAGGCGCCGTTTACGGGGACGCACGGCAGTCCCCTCGAGCACGTGCCGTCGTTCATGGAGACGACCTGTCCGCGGTGCGGGGGGCCGGCGCGGCGCGAGCCCGAGACCATGGACACGTTCATGTGCAGCTCGTGGTACTTCTTACGGTACCTGGACCCGCACAACGACACCGCTCCGTGGGATCCCGCCGAAGCGGCGTATTGGGCCCCGGTCGACCACTACATCGGCGGCATCGAACACGCCGTGCTCCACCTCATGTACGCGCGTTTCTTCTACAAGGTCTTGGCGGACGAAGGCCTCGTTCCCGGCGACGAGCCCTTCACGCGGCTCTTCAACCAGGGCATGGTGTTGGGCGAAAATCACGAGAAGATGAGCAAGTCGCGGGGCAACACGATCGGCATTGACGAGACGGTTGCAACCTACGGCGCGGATGCGCTGCGCATGTTCGAATTGTTCGCCGGGCCGCCGGAATCGGATTTCCCCTGGTCCACAACCGGCATCGCGGGGTTGACGCGGATGCTGCAGCGGGTGTGGCGCCTCGTACTCGCCCACGCCGACGCGGTCCGAGCGGCGCACGACGACGTCGCACGTCCGCCGCTGTCCCCCGGCGGGGCACAGACTGCGGCTCAGTCGGCACGCGAGGCCGAGGCCGCCTTGCGGCGCAGCCTGCATGAAACGATCAAGCAGATCGGCGATGAGTTCGACCAGCGCATGCACGTCAACACGTGCGTGGCGGCACTCATGACGCTGCTCAACGGCTTGGAAGAATTTGCCGCCCAAGACCCGGATACCGCCGCGAGAGCCGAGTTGGGCCGTGCATTGCGGACTTACCTGCTGCTCTTGGCGCCGTTTGCACCGCACATCAGCGAGGAGTTGTGGGAGCGCACGGGTGGGCGCGGCAGCATCCACCAGCAGCCGTGGCCGGCCTACGATTCCGCCGCGTTGACGCGCGCGCGGGTGGGTATCGTCGTCCAGGTCAACGGGAAGTGGCGAGGCGTCGTTGAGGTGCCGCCTGGAAGCCCCCAGGAGGAGGTCTTGGTGCGCGCTCAGGCGCTGCCGACGGTGGCGGCGCAGCTCAATGGGAAAGCCCTGCGCAAAGTCGTCTTCGTGCCGGACCGCCTCCTCAACATCGTCACCGGCTAGCGAACATCGTCACCGGCCAGCGGCGGTTCGGAAAAAGTTCACCGTCGCCGCAAGCCCCTCCGCCAACGCGGTTTGGGGCGACCACCCAAGGACCTCGCGGGCGCGGGCGATGTCGAAGACGCAGCGATAGACGTCGCCCGGGCGCTTGGACGCCGGCACGACGTCCACCCGGCGCCCCACGACATCGCACAGCATACGGAAGAGGGTGTTAACGGATGTCCCGACACCCGTGCCGATGTTGACGGCTTCGCCATCCCCGCGTTCGAGAGCCAGCAGGTTGGCTCGCGCAACATCCCCGACGAACACGTAGTCTTTTTGCTGTTCGCCGTCCCAATCGATGCGTACCGCTTGACCCTCGAGGATGCGGTTGGCAAAGATCGCGATGACGCCTGCCTCCCCGCTGGGATCCTGACGCGGCCCATAGACGTTGCCGTAGCGCAGGGCCGTGTATTGCGGCCCGCCGCCGGCTGCAAAGTAGCGCGCGTAGTGTTCGCCCGCCAGCTTGGTGATGCCGTAGGGTGATTCCGGCGTTTGGGGATGGGCTTCGTCAATCGGCAGATAACGCGGGCTGCCGTAGGTGGCGGCGGAGGAGGCGAAGACGAACTTGCGGACAGCATGGTCTCGCGACAGCTGCAGGACGTTGAGCAAGCCCCGGACATTGACGTCGGCATCATAGCCGGGATCTCGCGTGGAGAGCGCGACGCTGTGTTGCGCTGCGTGGTGACTCACCGCGTCGGGGGCAAAACGTTTGAAAACGTCGACTAAGGCCGCGTCGCGTATGTCGAGGACGAAGAGTTCGGCTCGGGGGTTGACATTGGCGCGGCGGCCTCCGCCGTGGGGCCACAGAGAGTCGACGACCACCACCTCATGTCCGGCCTCCAGACAGGCATCGACGACATGGGAACCAATGAAACCCGCGCCGCCCGTTACGAGGATGCGCACGCGGTTCTCCCCGGCGGAGGAAGGTCCCCGCGGCCGTCAGCCGCGGGCCACAATCGAACTAGAGGCGCAGATGACCGGTCACGGCCAGCAGGATTAACACGAGGAGCACAATGACCAAGGCGTCCACTCTTCACTCAACCCCTTTCTGAAAACCTGAGGGCTGGAATTGCTCCTTCCATTATCAGGTTCGGCGTTCCTCGCGCCATAGTACTTTCTTTTTCCCGCCCAGGCTGTGTCCGAAACGGTTGCGGTTGACGCCGGACCGATGTGACGTGATGGATTGTCGTCATGCGTGACGGCGGCTGGTCCTGGCGTGGTCATGTCTTTGCGCTTATCGTGGCGGCGTACGTGGCTGGCGTGGTTGCGGTTGTCCGTCTGCCGTCAGCGGGTGTCGTCGCATCCGCCCTGGCGCTGGCGGCAGTCATTCTGCTAACGGGAGGTGAGGTGCGAAAGTTCCTCCTCTGTGCGGGGCTGGGGCTGTGCGTCGGCTATGCCGCCGGAGCTGCGGCACTCGCGCGGCTCTCACACGCGGCTTTTGCTTCGTTGGACGGCCGCCATGTCGCTCTCGATGCGGTCACTTTGGAGAGACCCCGGTTCGACGACGAGGGTTTGGTCCGCGTTCGGATCGCGGGGGTCCGCGAACCGCATCGGCCGGCCGCCGGCGATCTCATCGGTCGGGTTGCGCTTGTGCGTTTTCCTCTAGGCACTCCCAGCATTGCAGCCGGCGAGCGAGTCGCCGTCCGCTGCCGCGTCGACCTGCCGGGCGGCGTTCGTAACGAGGGTGAACCGGCCGAGCGAGACATCCTCGCGGATGAGGGCGTCAGCCTGGTTCTCACCGTGCACCGAGGGAACGACATCCAGGCTCTCGGTCCGGCCGGCGGCTGGACGGCTTGGTGGGCGCGAGCCCGAGAAACGGCCGCGCGCGGTATCGAAGCGCGCCTCCCGCCGCTCGAAGCGACGGTCCTGGAAGGCATCTTGTGGGGAGACAGAGGCAACCTGCCCGGGCCCCTGCGCCAGGAATTTTCCGACACCGGCACCGTGCACGTCTTGACGACCGCCGGGTTGCATCTGGGGATGATGGCAGCCATCCTCGGCTGGCTCCTTGGGATGTGCCGTCTGCCCCGTAGCGCACGCTTCCTGCTGACCCTGGGCGGCGCGTGGTTGTACGCACTCGTGGCCGGAATGCATTTGCCCACGCTGCGCGCGGCGGCAATGCTGACGGCGGGTATGCTCGCCGTTGCCTGCGGACGCGGTCGAACGCCAAGTGCCATCTTTGCGGCCGCCGCATGTGCGGTCGCCGTACCGCATCCGCTCATCGTCCTCTCGCCATCGTTTGCAATGTCCTTCGCATGCGTTGTCGGCATCGCCCTGGTGAGTCCGGTGCTCACGGCGTGCGGTCTCACGGACGGCCGACTGGAACCCGCGTGGCTGAGCGAGGTTCTGCGCACGAGCCTGTCGGTGCAGATCGCGTTGTGGCCCTTGCAGGCACTCTACTTCGATGCCCTGACGCCCTATGCGGTGGCGGCCAACGCGGTCGTGGTTCCCATCATCGGCGTCATTATGGCCGCCGGGATGCTCTTTGCGGCCGCTTGCCTTGCGTTGCCCGCAGTTGCGGCTCCCTTGGGAAACCTTGTCTGGTGGTGTTTGGCGTTTGTCATCGCCGCGGTGCGCTGGTTTGCGCACCTGCCCGCCAGCCACATTGACGTTCCGCCGCCCTCGCATGTGTTTTTGGCGTTGTATTGGCTGGCATTGGGTGGCGCCGCATACGCCGTGCGGCGCGGGGTGCCGCGGCGCCGGCTGGCGGGCGCCGCCGGCATGGCCGCATTGCTGCTGGCCTGCGTGTACCTTGCGCCGGGGATTGCGGCTCGGTTTGACCGCCATCTGAGGCTGGACGCCATCGACGTCGGCCAAGCCGACTGCCTCTTGCTGCGGGCGCCGGGCGGGCATGCGCTGCTCGTCGACGGCGGCGGCAGGTTGGAACGGACCGCTCAGGGTTTCGTCGTCGCGGCGCCGATCGGCGACCGCATCGCGACGCGTACGGTCATGCCGTTCCTTCTTCGACACTGGGTTCTGCATCTGGATGCGGTCGTCTTGACGCATCCGCACGGAGATCACGCGGGCGGGTTACCCGTGATTCTTGCGCGCGAACGCGTTGCTGCGGTCTACGATTCGGCGCAAGCCTACGCCGGCCCAGCGTACCAGCGAGCCCTGAGTGTGATGCGCGCGACCGGCATACCCTGGCGCCGTGCGCTGCGCGGCGAGGAATTCGAACTCGGTCCGGCCCACGTGGCGATCCTGGCCCCGGAGATGCCCTTCATCACCGGCACCTCGTCCGACCTTAACAACAACTCGGTCGTTCTCCGCGTTACCTTCGGAAATATTGCCATGCTGTTGACTGGCGATGCCCAAGCCGAAGCCGAGGCCCGTCTTTTAGCTCATGGCGTGGGTGATGTGCGGGCGGATGTGCTCAAGGTCGGCCATCACGGCAGTGCGTACTCGTCAACGCCGGCCTTCATCGCCGCCGTGCACCCGCGCCTGGCGATCATTTCGTGCGGGCTGCACAACGTCTTCGGTCACCCGAGTCCTCGGAGTTTGGCGATCCTGCGAGCCGCGGGGGCGTGGGTGACTCGTACCGACCTGGATGGAGGCGTCTCCGTCGTGACCGACGGACATGCCCTCTGGGTACACACCGCCAGGTAGAGGTCCCGCGTCGCGCTTGCGCGACCGCCCCCTTTTTTGTAGCGGTCGCGCTTGCGCGACCGAGAGAACCGTGCCCTGTTGTGATCCCGCCTCGTGCTCTCAAGGCGTTAGGTTCCCTCGGCCGCGCAAGCGCGGCCGCTACGTTGGCACCATGCTCCGTCGGCCGCGCAAGCGCGGCCGCTACGTGGTGCCGGCGGCCGCTACGTGGTTGCGA
The DNA here is from genome assembly GCA_902812405.1 of bacterium. Classification (GTDB taxonomy): domain Bacteria; phylum Vulcanimicrobiota; class Vulcanimicrobiia; order Eremiobacterales; family Eremiobacteraceae; genus CADDZI01. Next base: position 37,597 of record CADDZI010000013.1, read on the forward strand.
CGGTCGTTACGTGGCTCCAGCAGCCGTTAGGTTTACAAAGATTCTGTCAGATGCTCCACTGCCAGGCGTTCCAGGACTCCACCACCGGGTTGGGTGCAAAGCCATGGAAATCCACGCTGATAGGTTCCTGTTGGCGCTGCCACCAGAAAAAGAGCGATGGATTGTCGCGCGCCAAGAGCGCCTCGATCGTTGCATAGGCGCGCCGCCGTACCGCCTCGTCGTAGGAGGACAGCGCAACCTCTTGCGCCCGGTCCATCTGCGGATTGCAGTAGTGGCCGTCATTGTAGCCGTTAGGCGGCACGTTGTGACAGGCAAACTGCGACGAGTTGTCGGGGTCAATCCCGGCATACCACGGTGCGATGATGATGTCGAAGCGGCCACGGTGTAAGATGCCGCCCATGCCGGCCGGGGCGTAGAGAAGATCCATCGGGTAGACTTTGATCTCGGCCACGATGCCGACGGCCCGCAGCATGGATTGGACCAGCACGACGAGCTTGCGGTGGGTGGCGTCTGCATTATCCGAGACAAAAAGCAGGCGCAAAGGGCGGCCTTGCCGGCGCACGATGCCATCCGGGCCCGCAACCCATCCGGCTTGGGCCAGCAAGCGCCGGGCTCGCCGCGGGTCAAAGGCCGGCGGGTGCGCCTGCGGGTTGAACGCCCACAGCCAGTCCGGGAGATCCTCGGTCGCCATGTGTTCCTGGCCGAAGGTCAGCGTCCGCACGAGTTCGCGCTTGTCGATGGCGGCCGCGACGGCGGTCCGCACGCGGATGTCGTTCAGAGGCGGGTGCAGGAGGTTGAACTCGATGCCCTGGTAGCCGTTCATGTTGTTCCACACGATGCGCACGCCCGGGATGGCCACGATCTCGGGGTACGTGGCGATGGATGCCTGGAACATGTAGTCGATACTGTGCGTGCGCAGCAGCTGGACCGACGTCTGTTCGTTCGGGATGACCTCGATCCGGATTTCGCGCAGGCGCGGCCGGCCCAAGAAGAAACGGTCGTTGGCCCGCAGGAGCAGGTGGTCGCCGTGCACCCACTCGACGAAGCGGAAGGGCCCGTCGCTCACCGTGGGGGCGGCGTCAAACGAGACCTGATTGAAGGACGGGTAGCGCGCCAGAACGTGGGCCGGCACGATGTCGTAGGGCTGGTCGCTTTCGGCAAAAAACGTGTTGACGAAGGGGGCAAACCGCGTGCGCAAGTGGACGACGACGGTCAAGGGGTCCGGCGTGTCGATGCTGCGCACGACGTCGTACCCGTGACGCGAGACGACGTCGTTGGCGGGATTCATGATTGCCTGCCACGACCAACGCACGTCGGCGCTCGTTACCGGCACGCCGTCGCTCCATCGCACGCCGGGGCGCAAATGGTAGGTAATCGTCAGCCCGTCTGGGCTGATGCCTCCGTTGTGCAGGCTGGGGACCGAACGAGCCAAGATCGGTACGGGCGTGCCGTGCCGATCGGCTGAGATGAGCGGTTCAAACATCAGCCGATCCACGAAGACGTCGGCGGTCGTTGTGTCCAACAGGGGATTGAGCGTCTTGACGTCTTGCGGCAGGGCAACGCGCAGCAGGCCCGGATGAGTCCACGGGTGCCGGGCTCCTGGCATCGCGGGCGTCACCTTCGTGCAACCCGATATGAGGACGGCGGCAACCAGGGCCCAGCACATGACCGCAGCCAGTGCAGACCGCCGTGCACCGGCCACGCCGCATCGCTGGCCATCCGGATTGTACGTTGGAGCCCGCTTGTGCGGGCGGAGCGTTGTCATACGTCGCCCGCTCCAAGCAGCCGGACTGCGTCGTCAATGCTCGAGGCCGCATCCCAGGCGAAGGTCCCTAGCCAGTGCGTGAGGTTGTAGTCGCGGCCCAGCGCATGCTGTACGCTTGCGTCGTACAATCTACGTGCAGCAGCCAGCCACCCAAGCGACAGGCGGCGCTCGGCACGCGAACCATGCCGGCCGAAAGCAACGGCCAGATGCGCCAGCATGCCTGCGCGCGACACGTTGAGCCCGTGCAGGTGTGCGATCTGACCATCGCTGCCGGAGGGGACATCAACCGGCGTCAGCATGGTCCTGTGCGGTTGGGAACCGGGTACAAAGCGCCGCCACCACAGCCGAAAATGGGGCGGCGTCAGCAGGCGGCGCATGAGGTCCGCCTCGGCCAATCCGGGTGAGAGAAAATCGTGGGCGCTGCGCTCCCACGCCTGCGGATAGCCGGCGTCGTCGGCAAACCAGGCTCGTGCGCACCGCCGGATAGCCCGTCGCAGATCGGAAAACCCGAGAACACCTGCGGCGTCCCACATCAGCCCGCAGGCAAAGGCCGTATTGGCGTGCGTGCCGTGTCGAACCGGGCCGGGCAGCGTCCGCAGCCAGCGCAGGGCAGATGCAGCGATCCACGCAGCCATGCGGCATAGCGGCACCCGGGCAGGGCGAGCCGGGGCCGATGAGCTCCGGCGGACCGCGGCGGCCAGCAGCATTGCCCAGGCCCAGCCGTAGGGGCGTTCGTAGCTTGGATGATCCCTGAGATAGGAGCGCTCGGCGGCCAGCCGCTGGGCAGTCAGGTTGCGGGCCACAGCCGCAGCCAGGCGTTTGACGGCCGCCGGCTGCGCGCGCCAACCGGCAAAATAGTCCAACAAACGCACGGCCGTCCAGTGCGAGTGCACGCTTGAGTGCCAATCAAAGGAGTTGGAGAACGCGGGGTGAGACGCCGCAGGGTGCACCGCTTCGTCGCCGGCGCGGAACAGGTGGCTGTCGTGGTACGGGTAGCGGCGCGTGAGATTGGATGCGACGACCGCCGCAAGCCGTGGTGCCACGTCGCTTCGCAGATCTGCCCCGGGCCGCCGTGCCGTCGTCATGCGAAAGGCACGCTCAGGAGAAGAAGACAGTTGACCGCAAAGAGAGCCAGTGCCGTCGGCACCTGCACTTTGATTTGTCCGTAGCGGTCGCGCATGTCGAGCAGAGCGGGGGGAACCAGATTGAAGTTGGCCGCCATCGGCGTGCACAAGGTACCGCAATACCCGGCGAGCATGCCGATGGCGAAGAGCGGAGCCGGGTGCGCGCCCCAGCGCTGCACCAAGATCGGCCATCCGACCGCCGCCGTCATGATTGGAAAAGCGGCGAACGCATTGCCCATGACGAGCGTGAACAACGCCATGCCGGCGGCGTAGACGAAAACCGCGGCGTCCCGCGATTGATCCGGGACGACGTGCTGGAAGAGGAGGCCTACGGCGCCACCCACGCCGGCTTGCGTAAACAGCCCGCCGAGCACGGTCAGCATCTGCGGCAGGAGCACGGCCCAGCCCACCGATTCCAGGAGCCGTCGCCCTTCACAGAGTGCCAGTTGCGGCCGGCGTGGGCAGAACAAGCCGACCGCAAGCCCCAGCGCGACGATCACCGCAACGCCCAGCCCGATAAGGGTCTCTTGCCCGCGCGCGAGCACTGGCTGACCGTGCAGGGTGATCCCTTTGGCGGCCGTCGCGATGATAATTGTCACGGCGGGGATGGTCAAGGCGGGCGCAAAGACGAGATTGCCCTCGCGCCGGGCATCCGGGCGAGGTTCGCTCGCAGGGGCCGACGGTCGCCCACCGGCGACTCTCCTGGCGACGACATGGCCTGTTCCCGCAAGCAGGGCCATCGCGATGACGCCGATGCCGATCAGCCAGGCCGGCATCGTCCGCACGTCCGCCGCGATGAAGCAGATGCCCAGCAGCAACCAGAACGCGGCGCTGGTGGCGCGGCGCGGGTGTTGTGCGTCAAAGGCAATCAATGCGCCCGTGGATGCAAAGAAAGCGCCGGCAAGCCAGTAGATCCAATGGACGCCGATCAACGCGTGCCTCCCGCATCACGCGATTGCCGTGCTCCGGTGCCCGACAGCATGCGGTCCAGGATCAGGAGGCGTGCGCCATGGATTGCAAACGCCGCGATGGCGGTCGGGATGGCCCACAGGGCGACGTGCAGGGCATCTAGATGCAGGTGGTAATTGGCGTTGACGTAGGACGTGATGAGTAAAACCGAGCCGACTGCCACGAAGACGTCTTCGCCGAAGAACGCGCCGACCGTGTCGACGGCAGCGGCGTGGGCCTTCAGCCTGTCCTTGAGCTCGGCGCAGGGTGCACGGCCCAACGTGCGCCAGGCTGCGCCTTCCGTCATCGGATAGATGACGGGCCGCACCATTTGCGCGACGCCGCCGATCGCCGTCAAGCCCAGTGCGGCGGCTGTTTGACGAACAAAGAGGTACAGGAGGAGCAGCCGCCCGGCAGTCAAACGCCGCGCGCGCCCAATGAGGTCCTGCGCGCGTTGCTGCAGGCCAAAACGCTCCGCCAGTCCGACGACCGGCAGCACGATGAACGCGATGGAGATGGAGCGGCTGGACGCAAAGCCCGTGCCGAAGGCGTCGGCGATGTGCAACGGCGACATCCCCGCCAGCAGTGCGGCAAAAATGCCGGCCGCCGTCACAACCAGCAGCGGGTTCATGCGCAGCGCGAAACCGATGACCACAGCCGCAACGCCAAGCAAGGAGAGCATGCTGCGATGGCCTGCGTCCGCGAGGTTGGCGGTTCCTCCTTCGGATGGGGGTCGCACGGCCGTGCAGAGAGGACGTTGCGGCCGGCAATCGAAGGCGCGCGCCATGGAAAGACAGCACAGCAAAAGAGCCGGCTTTGTTGCACGGCTGGCGGTCGTTTTCGTGTTTTTTGCGGCGCCCAGCCCAAGTCTGGCCGGTTTAACGACCCTGCCGGCCGCCCCGCCCACGCAGGCCTCCTACGACGTCGGGTCGCTGCACGTTGACGAGTACGGAACGCCGGGCAAACCCGCCCTCATCTTCATCCCAGGTCTAGGCTGCGGACCCTGGGTGTGGTTTGGCGTCATCGCGCACTTTGCGCCGAACAACACGATCTATGCGCTGACACTGCCCGGCTTCGACGGCCGCCCGAGCATCACCACGTCCTCGCTTTTTGCCGCCGTCAGCGCCGACTTCTGGCGTTTCCTCGACCAGCACCACGTGAGCGCGCCCATTCTCATCGGGCACAGCCTGGGCGGCGCTCTCTCGCTGCTGTTGGCCGAACAGAACCCGCAACGTCTGCGCGCGGTTGTGTCCGTGGATGGACTGCCGGTTCTCCCGGGTTACGAGCAGCTGACTTTCGAGCAGCGCGCCGCCCGTGCGGCGCAGATAGCGCAAGGCCTGGCCGGTGACACCCACGCTCAGTTCGATCAGTACGAAGAGCAACAGGTGATGCCGTACCTGGTTGGAGATACGGCGGTACTGGCCGAGGCGGCACGCCAAACCGCACGGAGCGACCCCAAAGCAGTAGCCCAATGGCTGAGCGAAGATGTCACGACCGACCTGCGTCCCGGTCTATCGAAGATAACCATTCCCGTCTTGGTGGTCGCCCCGTACGATGCGGCACTCGATTCGCGTATCCCGGGCATCAATGGACCCGGCGACAAAGAGAAGTACGACGCGAGCCTTCTCAAAGGTGCGCCCAACGTCACGGTGAGGGTCATCTCGGGTTCGCGCCACTTCGTCATGTTCGACCAACCCGAGCTGCTCGACCAGACGATCTCCTCTTTTTTGAACGGTCTTCCTTAGAAGAAGCAAGGCGTCAAGACGCCGCACGCGGAGGCGGCGCACCGCGCTTCCGGAAGAGCGGCCTGATTCGCCCCTGTCCGGTCGTGCTGAGGCATCGTGCCATATGAGCAGCGGGAGCGTGGAACTGCCCGCCGGTGCAGAAGCAGAGACGGCCAAGAGCCAAGGTTGCGGTGCGGGACGTTGCACACGGGTCAGAGATCCCAGCCAAAGCGAGATTCCACACGGCAGCCTCTCAGGTACGCGGTCTTCGAGTCTGGATTAGGACCAACGTGGGCACAGATTGGGAAGCCGGGACCTTCGACGGAGGAACCCTTGCTTGGTATTCTCTCAAAGCCGGGCACAAAGTCGGGGGAACCATCGCGCGCACAGTTGCCGGAGGACGGGAAACTCCGGCTGGGAGGTCGTGTGCTGACAAAAGAACCAAAAACGCGGACGTATGTCTTTCGCTCGGACGTCGTGGCCACCGTTCTGAACGACGGCGCCGTCCTGCTGGATCTGGAAACCAAATATTTTTACCGGCTCAACCGTACGGGCTGGATGATTGCGCAGCTGTTCGAGGCGGGAACGAGCGCCGAAGGGGCGTGGCAGCGCTGCTTGGGGTGGGGATCCTCTGAGGCAGACAGAGCCGCCGTCGAGGCGCTGTGCGAAACCCTGATCGGCGAGCGGCTAGTCGAAGAAGCCCCGGAGGGCAATGCCGCACAGGTGGCCGCCGGCGCGGACGAGACATCCAACGGCGCCGCGTGGACCACGCCGACGATTGAGCGCCAGGCCGAGCCGCTCCAGAAGGTCATCATCAGCGCTTTCGATCCGAGCGTCCCGTTGGTGGAATGAATAATGCGACGCCGGCCGGACTGTTGACCGCTGGCAGATTCGCATGCGGCCCGCTCGACGTGCAGCTCGTGACGAGTAGCACCGACCTGCGCACCAAACTGTCCGAAACATTTTCGCTCTATGACTTGGTCTGGACGCCTCCACGGCACCCGGTGCACGTGTGGGCCAGCCTCTGCCGCGTCCCATCCGCGCCCGCACGGGGGGCCTTCCTACGCTGCGGCCGGATGTGGGTCGATCGAACGCCCCGGGGCCTGCGGGCGACGACGGTTTCCGGCGCCGGGGCCGAGTGTATCTATCACGAGGACGGTGAGGAATGGCACCTTGAGGTGGCCGAGAGCCTGGTGGCGGACGGCAAGCTCGAAGAATTAGAGGACATCCTCAGCCTTGTTTTGACCACCGGCTGGCGCCGGACGGGTTGGACGCCGGTCCATGCGGCGGCGGTTGAGCGCGACGGCAGCTGCGTGATGTTCTGTGCTCCGACCGGCGGCGGCAAGACGACGATGACCGCAGCCTTGGTGCGGCGAGGCTGGCGGGTGCTCGGCGACGACAAGCTGCTCCTGCACCTTCGGGATGGCGAGCCTGAGGTCGCCGCTCTCCTGCATACGTTCAATCTCCACCCCCAAACGCGCCGCTGGTTCCCGGAAGTGGGCGACCTGGAACACTTGCCCCGCTACTCGGTCTGGACCGAAAAGCGGAAGGTGCGGGTGAACGACATTTGGGTCGGGGCGACGGCGCTACGGGCGCGGCCGCGCGTCCTCGTGGCGCTGAATCGCAGCCCGGATGTCGCCCAGGCCGAGATCCAGCCGCTGTCTCCCCCCGCCGTCTTGGAAACACTCCTGCGTCAGACTGTCATTCCGGCCGACCGCGATGTCGCGCGGCCGATCCTGACGGCAGTTGCGCACACTGCAGCTCGGCTGCGCGGCCTGCGCCTCACCGTGCCCCACGACGGCTACCGGCAAGCCGGCTTGTTGTCGCGCCTGGAGGAGGCGTTTGGGGAGTAGCCATGCCATCGGTGAGCGTCGTCCTTCCCGCATACAATGCCGCAGCCACGATCGGCGATACGCTGCAGGCGCTGCTCGGACAAAGCTGCGGCCCGTCGGACCGGGAAATCATCGTTGTCGATAACGGCTCGACCGACGGAACGCCCGACGTCGTTGCGCGCTATCCCGGTGTACGCCTGCTGCACGAGTCGACCCGTGGCCCGGCTGCGGCCCGCAACTGCGGTTTGCACCAGGCCGCCAAGGACATCATCGTGCACTTGGACGCGGACACGCTGCCGGCTCGCACCTGGCTTGCCCGCCTGGTAGCGCCGTTCGACGACCCGCGGGTCGTCCTGGCGGGCGGCCGGACCCTCATCTTCCATCCCACGACACCCGTCGAACGCTACATCGCCGGCGCCGGGCTCTACGAAACCGAGAGGGCAATCACGCGGCCCCCGTTTCCTTTCGTGCCGTCGCTCAACATGGCCGTGCGGCGCAGCGTCGCCCTGGAAGTCGGCGGATGGGATGTCGGCTTGTTGACTGCCGAGGACGTCGATTTTTCTCACCGCGTGCTCAAACGCTACCCGGACAGCATCGCCTACGCGCGGGATGCGGTCCTCTTTCACCGCGTGCGCGCGACGCCGGAACAGTTGATCCGGCTGGCCGACTCCTACGGCCGGGGCGTCGCAGCGATGTACATGCGCTACCGCGATGAGGTTCGCTGGGATATCGTCAAAACGGTCAAGGTGAGAGGCCGGATTGGGCTGCGGGCGATCGAGGCGGCGGCGTTGCGCTGGGGTGCGGCCGTGAGGATTGTGCCGCCGGCTCGCGCAGATTTTTCGTACTGTCACTACCTCTGGTCGCGCCACTTCGCGCGCGGCTTTTTCACCTACTACCGGCGCGCCCAATGGGAGGCGCGGGCGTAAGAGAGATCATGCCCTCGGTTAGCGTGGTCATCCCGGCGTACAACGCGCAGCACACCATTGGGGATTGTCTGGGCGCGTTGGCGGCGCAGCAGTGGCCGCGTGCGGATTTCGAAGTCATTGTCGTGGACGACTGTTCGTCGGACGGCACCGCCCAGGCCGCGCGCGCCGCCGGGGCGCACGTCGTCCACCACGCATCCAACCGCGGCGCCGCCGCGGCGCGCAATACCGGCTGGCAGGCAGCGCGCGGGACGTGGGTGGCATTTACCGACGCCGACTGCCTGCCTGCGCGGGGCTGGCTGCGCTGGCTCTTGGCTGCGGTCACCGGCACACCCGGCGCAACCGGTGCTGCAGGGAAAAGCGTTGGCTTTGATTCGCGAACGCCGGCCGCCCGGTTTTGCGACCTCGACGGCAGTCTGGATGCCGGCCGCTACCTCGCGCATCCTCGCTTTCCGTTTGCTCCGTCGCTCAATCTGATGTACCGGCGCAGCGTGCTGGTCGCGGTGGGTGGTTTCGACGAACGCTACGCGACCTACGACGCCTGCGACCTGCATCAGCGCATCCGGCAAGCAGACGGCGGCCCTTTCCTGTACGAACCCCGGGCGCTCGTCCTGCACCGGCATCGCGAGCGCTGGGCCGAGTTTTGGCGCCAGCAGTACGGCTATGGCAAAGGCTACGGGCAGTTTATGCTGCATCACCGCCGCGACTGCCGCTGGACGCTCGGGCACGAGCTGCGCGAGCTGGGCACGATTGGCGGTCTGGCACTGACCGCATGGCTTCCGGCACGCGACGACCGGCAACTCGTACGGCGCGGGCTCTTGGTGAAGAAAGCAGCTCAGCACGCCGGCTTCCTGCGGGTGTGGCTCGACGCACGGGAGCGAGCCCGGTGGTAAGCCGGCCGTTTGCGCCGAAATGGACGCCTCGCGGTTTTGCGCAACGCATCCGCTACTGGTTCCGGCAACCTTCGGACGTCCTGCTCGCAGTTCAGATCGCTCTCTTCATCTTGCGCGCGCCGGCGCACATGCGCGGCCAGCACCTGGGAGCGTTCCTCGCATCCTTACGTTCACGTCCTCGGCCGCGGGCCCGCAGCGTGCAGGAAAGTTTGGAGCGCATTCAGCGCCTGCGAAGTCTGTGTCTGTGGCTGCCGCTGTTGCGGTCGCGCAATTCGTGTTACATCCGGGCACTGACGCTGTACCGCTTCCTGGAGGCCGGCGACGACAAGGTGACGATCCACTTTGGGATCGAGGAGCGTGACGACCCGGCTGAACGGCTGCGCGGTCATGCCTGGGTGTCGCTGAACGGACGGCTGTTGGAAGGACCGCCCGAAGTCATTTACTCCGTGTTGCGCGAGGTGCCTCTCGGCGGACAGGGACTCGCCGGATGACCGGGCAGCCGGCCCCCGAACAGGCCGGATTCGCGGCGTTGGTGGCTGCCGTCCAGGCGATCGAACAGAACCGCCCGGACGATCTGACGGCATTATTGACAACCGCATCCCGCGAAGGGCTGTTGCGCGCCGCCGCACGTCACCGATGTCTGGGCTTTTTGCGCCGCGGTATCCTCGGCATGGGCGTCCGGACAGCCCAGGCGAGGGAGCTTGTCGCGTCGCTGCGCGCATATGCAGGCAAGGCTGCCGTCCTTGCCTATGCCGTGCGGCCGCAAGTCGCATCCTTGGTATCGGCTCTCTCAGACGGGGACGTGCGCTACGTTCTGCTCAAGGGTGCGGCGCGGCTGTTTCGCGGCCGCCAAGAGGCCGACGACGACACGATGTATGACCTGGATGTGCTCGTCGCGCGTGCGGATGCGGGTAGGGCGTGGGGAATCCTGCGCGATGCGGGCTACCGCCCGGCGGGCGGAGAAGTCGAGGAACGGCGCTACACGCTGCGCCACCATCACCTGGCTCCCCTGCAGCCTCCCGGCGTCGGCCTGCCGGTCGAGCTGCATCTCCAGCTTGCTCCCCGGCGCATGCTCTCGCTCTCGACAGACTATGAGGCGTGCGAGCCGCACCTCGAACGCGTCGTCGTCGGCTCGCTGACGGCGCCCTGTCTCAACGATGTTGGGATGGTCATCCACATGGCCATCCACGGGGTCGGCGTGCACCGTTTGTACGACGTCATCCAAATAGCGCGTGCGGTGCGCAACGGGGAAGTCTACGCGCGCGCGTGGCAGGTGCTCTCCTGCGAGCGTCGCCAGCAAGCTGCGGTTTTGGCGCCGCTTGTCCTGGGGGCGCGCCTTGCAGGCCGGGATGTGGCGTGTCCGCCGCGCGTCGAACGCTACCTGGCATGGGTCATGCGCCGTGAAGCCCTGCCGGCGTACGTTCGCGACAGGTCTCAGGTAATGGATGCGTGGTTTTGCAACGGCGGTAGGCTGCTCGGACCGGCATTGTGGACGGCGTTACCGTTGGTCGAACCGCCGCCGCGCAATCCGCTGGCATATGCTGGGCTATACTGCTACCGTTTGCTAGGGCGCCTGGCAACGGCAGCCTGGATTGGCATGCACATGCGCATGGCCCGGGACGTGCCGTGAGCGAGCCTTCCACTGCGGGTACGGTTGCACGCAACAGTCTGAGCACGTTTGCGGCACGTTTGGCGGGCGGCGTGCTCACGACCGTGGCGGGCATCGTCGTCGCCAAATCGCTGGGCCCGGCCGGCAAGGGTATCTACAGCGGCGTTTTCATGTTCGTCAACTTTGCGATGATTGCACCGGCGGGCATCGGAACCGCACTCGTCTATGCGCTGACCAAACAACAGCGGCGCGTCGGCGACCTGGTTCCCAGCCTCGTCTGGCTGCTCGTTGCGTGGACCCTCGCATGCTGGCTGGCAGCCCTGATCTGGGGAATCATCCACGGGTTTGGTCCTGCGCTGTGGGCCTTCATCGCGGCCATCCCACCCTCGATCATCCTCGCCTGGCAGGGAGGTTTGTACATTGGGATCGGCAGGATGGGCAACCTCAACGTTCAGACCTTCGGGTTGTCGGCGGCGCTCTGCCTGGCGATCGTCATTGTTCTGACCGTCGGCCACGGCGACATCCGGGGTGTGCTGGCCGCGTGGCTCATCTGTCTGTACGGTGCGGCCGCAGTCGTCGTCTGGCACGCGCTCCGCCTGGGCGGGCGCAC
>CADDZI010000014.1 GCA_902812405.1 bacterium
AGCGCTTCGTGGGTTCCCGGCGCTACTACCGCGGCCGGATCGTTCGCGCTCTCGCCACGGCCGCCAGCCTTCCCTGGGAGGAGCTCGCACGCAGGGTCGCGGGTACGCCCCGGGTAAGCCGCAGCCGGTGGTGGCGGCGGCTTCTCGAGAGTCTGGCGCGCGACGGGCTGATTCGTCTGGATCCCGTGCGACGGCGCGCCCGCGCGGCCTGACGCCGACCCAGCGTCGGAGGGAGATTTTCGTGCGCCTCGAGCGTCTGTACCCGGACGCGACGACCGCCTTACACCACGAGAATCCGTTCCAACTCCTGGTGGCGGTCATTCTGTCCGCGCAGTGCACCGATGCGCGCGTGAACATGGTGACGCCGGCGCTTTTTGCGGCCTTCCCCACACCTGCCGACCTGGCGCGCGCGCCGCGGCGCGACCTGGAGCGAATGATTCACAGCTGCGGTTTTTTTCGCTCCAAGGCCCGCCACCTGATTGGCGCCGCGAAAATGCTGGTCGAGCGGTTCGGCGGCCGCGTGCCGCAAACCCGCGAGGAGCTTCTGCAGCTCCCCGGCGTCGGCCGCAAGACGGCCAATGTGATTTTATCGACCGCGTTCGGCCAAGGAGCGATTGCCGTCGACACGCACGTCTTTCGGGTCGCCAACCGTTTGAGACTTGTCCGCGCGATGACGCCGGCCGCCGTCGAACGCGGTTTGCTGCGCAGCGTGCCGCGCGAGCTGTGGGGACGCATTTCGCACTGGCTCATCCTGCACGGCCGCCGGGTCTGTACGGCACGCCGCCCGGCGTGCGCGCGTTGCGTGCTGGCCGATCTGTGCCCCAGCGCCGGCCGCTTTTACGACGGCCGGAAAAAGGATGGATTGAAGAGTGCCCGCAGGACGATGGCGCGCAGCGCCCGCCGACGGTCGAGGGTGCCCAGCCCGTAACCCAGGGCGCGGCTGGCATAGTAGGCGTTCTCCCGCGCCCGCCGGACGACGAGGCTGAGCAGACGCGCGCTCTTCGCCAAATTCTTCAGCAACCGCCCGGCCGAAAGGTAGCCACCCGCGATGCGCCGCCACTCGCGCTCGTGCACCGACAAGACCTCGCGCGACGCATCATTGGCGGCGACGGCCGCCAACGCCGCACGGCCCGCCGAGCGACCGGACACGAGTGCCGTCCAGATGCCTTCTCCGGTCAGCGGATCGACGAGGGAGGCCGCATCGCCGCACAGTAGGGCGCCGTCGAAAACCGTCGGCCGGTGCAAGGTCGAAACCGGCAGCGGCCACCCGACCGCGCGGCCGACCGGCTTTGCCTGTGTCAAGCGCGGTGCGACATTGGGTTCGCAAGCGACGAACTCCGCCAGAATGTCGCGCAACTTGCGCGACGCGCGGCGCAGCTCTCCGGCGTAGATGCCGATCCCGATGTTGGCAGTCGCCTCTCCCACCGGAAACACCCAGCCGTATCCCGGAAGGATGTGCCGGTCGAAGTAGTAGATCTCGAGGTCATCGCGCAGGTCTGCAACCCCGGTGTAGTAACCGCGCAGCGCATATCCGATGTGCCGCTCGGGGGCGCGACCCAGGCCCAACGATGCGGCGACCGCCGAATGGGCGCCGTCGGCCCCAATGACGAGACGCGCCGCAATTGCGCGGACCGACGTGCCGTCGGTGCACTCGACGCCGACGACCCGTCCGTTGTCAAGCAGCGTCCGGATGACGGATGTGCCCTCAACCAGCCGCGCGCCCGCGTTTTGGGCGGCTCGCGCCAACCGTTCGTCCAAGACCACCCGCGGAACGACCCAGCACTCGGCGCCGCCGGCCGGTGCATCCGGGGTCGCCGCGAAGGTCTCGCCGGTCGGGGCGCCGATGCGTCCCCCGCGTACCCGAACCGCTTTGCCATCGAAGGATTCAAACGACAGGCCCATCTCGTTCAAGATGGCCACCGAGTGCGCGGTGATGCCGTCGCCGCAACTCTTGTCGCGCGGAAAGCGGGCGCGCTCGATGAGCATGACGTCGGCACCGGCCGATGCCAGCAGGTGTGCCGCCGCCGATCCCGCCGGCCCGGCGCCGGCGACCACGACGTCAGCGCTGTTCGGCACGGATCGCGTCCAGTTCTTCGAAGGCCCGGTCGATATCGTCGAGCGTGTTGTAGAAGTGCGGCGCGATGCGGATGCCGGCTTCAGGTCGCCAATCCACCACGACGCCGCGCGCGATCAGCTCCTGGCAGGCTTTCTCGGACCCCGGAAAATCGAGGCTGACGTGACCGCCGCGCCGGCCCGGCTCAAGCGGCGTCCGCACCTGCAACCCCCGTTCTCGAGCCTTGGCGATCACGTAGTCGGTCAAGAGCAGGCTGCGCTCACGGATCGCCGGTACGCCGACCTCGGCGATAATCTCCAACCCGCTCTGTGCCGCCGACAGAGCGGCCGGACTGACGGTTCCGCCCGCGTACCCCCACGCGCCGTCGGCCGGCTCGAAGGCCTCCATCGAGAATGCAAAGGGTTGCCGGTGCCCAAACCACCCGACCAGTGTGGGCCGCAGCCGTTCCTGCGCGGCCGGATTGATCCACAAGAAGGCCGCACCAGGGCCGCCGCACAGCCACTTGAGAGACCCTCCGACAACGGCATCCGCGCCCAGAGCCGTGACGTCCAGCGGCAGACTCCCCGCCGACTGGTAGACGTCGAGGAAAACCAGCGCCCTGACCTCGTGAGCCCGCCGAATGATGGCTGCGACGTCGGCGATGGCGCTCGAGCGAAAGAGGACGTGCGAAACGGGCACGGCCACCGTGCGTTCATCGATCGCGGCCAGCATCGCGTCCGTATCCATGCAGATGCCGTCCGGGCTGGGCACGATCTCAATCCGCGCCCCGCGTTGCGCCTGGGATTGCCAGACGTAGTGAATCGTCGGAAACTCCAACGACGAATAGACGATCTTGTTGCGATCCGGCCGAAAATTGACGCAGGATGTCAGAATCCATTGGCTCGTCGTCACGTTGGGTTGCATGATGACGTGGCGGGCGTCGGCGCCCAGAATGCGCGCGACAAGGCCGGCGCTGCGGTCCACCAGCGCCAGCCATTCATCCCAGGCCGTGACGCCCTTGTGCGCCCACTGGTCCGCGTATCGCGACAGCCAGTCTCGCGCCCGCGCCGGCATCGCACCCAGCGAGTTGCTGATCAGATAGGTGCATTCGGCCAGGATCGGAAATTCGCTGCGCCGGCGCAGAAGGGGATCCGAGGCGGCAATCACGGGCGGCTTGTTCTGCCTTGCCGGGCGGTCCTCCGCCCGCAACCGGCCTCTAGCCGGCGAACCGGGGCAGACTTTCCAGACGCGGCGAGACGGTATTGCGCCCGCTCTGTTTGGCTGCGAACAGCTCGGCATCGGCCGCTTTGAGCAGCGCGCTGAGTTGCGTCCCCGCCTCCGGATACGCGGCGACGCCGAAGCTTGCGGTGACGCTCACATCCTCGCCCCCGCCGGCCTCAACGCCCTCCCAGGTCGTCTGGGCGATGCGCGCCAGGGCGCGTTCGGCCAGCATGACGGCGTCGGTCAGACGCGTTTCGGGAAGGACGATCAAAAATTCATCGCCCCCATAGCGGGCGACGACGTCCGATACCCGCACGGAGGCTGTAAGAACGGCTCCAAACTGCCTCAGGATTTTGTCGCCGGCTTCGCGGCCATAGCGCTCGTTGATCGTCCGCAAACCGTCGATGTCTGCCATGATGACCGCCAGCGGCCGTTTCCGCCGCCGCACCTCGGAGAGTCGCTTGCGCAACACATCCTGCGTGAAGCGGTAGTTGTACAGACCCGTCACGGGATCGGTCATCGCCATTCGGGAGGCTTCGTCCAGCATACGGGCGTGCCGCAAGGCGGCGGCCAGCTCGTCGCCCGCTGCGTGCACGATGCTCTCGTCCTCGGGGCCAAACCGGCGCCCGTCGAAGGCCAGCAGCTGGAGGACGCCGATGACCTCATCCCCGGCCGCGAGGGGCTTTGTCATGATCGCCGAGACGTCCGAGGCCTGACGGTCGGCCAGTGCGGGGTTTTCCACCGCGCTCCCGCCGTCGTGGTGGACGAGAGTCTGGCGGTAGACAACCGCAGCTGAGAGGGGTCCGGCAGGCAAGTCCTCGACGGGGCGCACGGAGACCGGTTCGCAGCCTTCGGGGCGGAAGCCGCGCTGCGCCACGTTGTACAGGCGCGATTCCGCGGCGTCGTAGACGTACAGCCGGCCGTGTCCCAGCACGAGAGCCTGCAAGACATGGTCCAAACCCTGACGGGCGACCGCGGTCATGCTCATTTCGCGCCCCAAGGCCAGGCTGATGCCGCGCACGACGCTGAGGGCGCGATTCTGACGCATGACGTGATCGAGCTTGTGTGCGTGTTCGGAGATGTCCTTACTGAACGCGACCAAGCCGACGATGCGGCCTTGATCGTCGCGCGCGGGGGACGCCGAGACCAGCACCACGATGTCTCTGCCGTCACGCGTGCGGCAGGTTACTTCGAAGACCGGAATGTGCTCGCCCCGCGCGACCCGCGACAGGAGCTCGCGGACGTCCTCGCGATGCTCCACGGGTATGATGGGCAAATCTGCAAAGCTCTTGCCGAGCACGTCTTCCCGGCCCACGCCAAAGATGCGCTCCGCACCCTTATTCCAGCCCGCGACGCGCCCATGCACGTCGATCTGCATGATCGCGTCGCTCGACTCTTCGAGGATGCGATCGAGGAAGTCCCGGGCAGCCCTTGCCTGGTCGTGAGCGCGGACGGCGGCCAGCGCCGCACCGCCGTGACGGCCTACCGCGCGCGCCACCTCCTCTGCAACGCCCGTCTCGAGGTCCGGCGCCTGCTGCATGAAACAGGCAACGGCCCCCGCCACCTTGTCGCCCTCCAGGAGCGGAAAGGCCACCACCGCGTTAAACTCGTGTCGGCGCGCAAGCTGCTCCCATCCTAGGCGGATCCAGGATGGATCGGCGGTCAGATTGGTGCGCACGACGAGCCGCTGTTCGCCGGCGGCTTGCACCGCAGGATGAGCCGCCGCCGCGGGTTCGCGCAAGACGGCTTGCAGCCGGGCAGTCAGATCGGCCGGGGCGCACCACGCGCCGGCCTGCCTCAGCGTCTCGCCGTCACGCGTGTACGTGATGGCGCACGCCGCACCCAACGCGTCGGTGGCCGCGCGCGCGATGCTGCGCGCGACCTCGGCCTCGGACAGTGCGCGTGAAATTGAAGCCGCTGCCGCGGCTGCCGCCGCCGCCGCACGCTCGGCCCGGCTTGTGCGCGAGGCCTGGCGCGCATGGGCAACCGCCTGGCGCGCGTGCGGCAGGAAGGTCTCCAGGTCGGATACTTCTTTGTCGCAGAAGGCGTCAGCCGAACGCGCATCGAGCTCCATGACCAGCGCCGTTTGCGTGACGTCGGCCAGGGGCGCCGCCACGACCGAGCGCACGCCGCACCGTTGTGCGGCGTCGACCCAGGGTGCAAAACTGCGGTCCGAGAGGGTGTCGGTCACACGCTGCGTCAGGCCCGTCCGCGCCGCCTTCCCCAACGGTCCCGCGCCCAGCGGCATGTTGGGGTCGGCGTTCGCCACGATGTGCGCCGCGTAGTCGCGGGCCGTCTCGTCACCGACGATCGTGCGAGCAACAAAACGGTTACCGTCGAGTTGCCAGACGATGGCCCAGTCGGCCCGGGTCAGGATTCGACAGACGTCGGCAGCCGCGCGGAGGACGTCGCTTTCGTCAAGGCTGGAGTTGACTCGCGCCACGTGTTCCAGCAGAGCGGCTCGATCTTTTTCCTCGGCCAACGCCCGCGCCGCCGCTGCGCGGCGATCGAGGTCGGCGGCGATGATTGCCCCCGCGGCGGCCAACGCCTCGGCGTGCCGGCTGGGAAACGCTGTCTCGCGCGCAGTATATGCGACCCACACGCCGTAGGTTGTGAGGCCGGCCCGCAATGGGACGGCGATTGCGGCCGCGATCGCCTCGGGCTGCGGATGGAGGGCAAGCAGGGCCGAAGAGCGTCCGCCGTCGCGCACGACATGCCAGGTTCCGGTTATGAGCGCAGTACCGACCACGTCGTCCGCCGTCAGTGCAAGCCGGCTCGCATTGACAGCCTCCGCAAACGCCGCCGCATCCGCACTCCATGCCGCGGCGGCGAGCGTACCCGACGTGCCGACCGTCACGGCCACGCAGGCGACGTCGAAGATGTCCGCGATACCCCGCACCGCCTCGCGCAGCACCTCGTCGTCCGTGGCGCAGGCCACGCAGTGCGCGGTCAGCGCGAGCAAACGTGATGCGGGATCGTTGCGATCCTCACCCGAACCGTTGCCGGCAACGACGTGCATGCTCACGCCTAGGCCTCCGCGCGGGTGAGGTGGACCGACGCCGAGTCACGATCGCCGTTGCTGGGCTTCGCGATGGGCACGACGCCCGTCGTCGCTCCCGCACAGGGCGTACCACAGCGACGCGGGCTCGTCCCCATCCGCCCACCTCCCAGGTTTCCTCGACAGCCGGCGTGCGGCAAACGCGTGTGCCCGCCGAGGGGGAAGGTCCCGGCTGCCAGAAGTGCGTCTCCCATGGATCGTCGCGCCGCCATGTCTGCTTTCAACGAGCTCGTCGCCGACTGCGACGCGGCGTCGCGGCCCGTGTCTTTGGATACCGCTTGTCTGCTCATCTCCGCCGTCTTCGATGCACGCGTCGATGTCACCACGTATCTCTCACGACTGGATGCGTTCGCCGAGCGCGCCGCCGCCACCGCTGCCGGACCTAGTTCATATGCAATAATCGGCTCGCTGCACCATCTTCTCTTCACGGTGCTTGGGTGTCATGGCAACGAACGGACCTACGACGATCCGTCCAATGGTCTCTTGTCCACGGCGATCGACCGGTATACCGGCCTTCCCATCACGCTCGGCATTCTGCTCATGGAAGTCAGTCGGCGCGTAGGCCTTCCGTTGCAGGGAGTGGGTCTTCCGGGGCATTTCGTGGTGCGCTTCCCGGATCCGGAGAGCCGGCTGTACATCGACGCGTTCCACGGCGGACGGATCCTCGGTGTCGCGGAGTGTGCGGCGCTGGTCGATCGCATCTACCACGGCCGCGTCACGTGGCGGGATGACTTCTTGTCGCCGTTGGACGAACGGGCAATCCTCAAACGTGTGCTGCTGAATCTCAAGAATGCGTTCAATACCGCCAAGGATTACCCCGGCGCCTTGGCTGCCGTCGCCTTGCGGATGACGCTCGACCCGGGCGACGCCACCGAATTGCGCGACCGCGGCATCCTCTTTGCCCGTCTGCGGCGCTACGATCGCGCCATCGCGGACCTCGAAGCGTACCTTGAACGCTCGCCCCACGCGGGGGACAGCGACCACATCCGGACCACCGTCCAGTACCTGCGCCAGGAGCGCCACCTTCTGCCATGACATCACACGAGCATGCCGAACGGCGCCGCCGCGTCCTTGAGGCGATGGGGGATGCGGTGGCGGTTTTTCCCGGCGCCCCGCCCCGCATCCGCAGCAACGACAGCGAGTACGAATACCGCCAGGATTCCGATTTCTACTACCTGACAGGCTTCGACGAGCCGGAGAGCGTGCTCGTCCTGGCACCGCGACATCCGTCCGTCCGCAGTGCGCTCTTCGTACGCCCGCACGATCCGGAGCGGGAGCAGTGGGAGGGCCGCCGAGCCGGCGTGGAGGGAGCTCGCCTTGCGACCGGCGTGGATGCAGCGTACCCCATCTTCGAACTCCAGGAGCGGCTGGGAGAGTTTTTGGAGACGGCACCCCGCCTCTACTATTCGTTCGCCAACGAGTACCACTTCAACGAGATGATCGAGAGCTTCGTGCGCCGCTACCGGACGCGCCGGGCGCGGCAGGAGGGCGGTCCGCTGGAGGTCGTCGATCCGTGCCTACTGGTGCACGAGATGCGGCTCATCAAGTCGGCGGCGGAAGTTGCGACGCTGCGGGCGGCGGTGGCGATCACCGGAGCCGCCCACGTC
Source organism: bacterium (assembly GCA_902812405.1). Classification (GTDB taxonomy): domain Bacteria; phylum Vulcanimicrobiota; class Vulcanimicrobiia; order Eremiobacterales; family Eremiobacteraceae; genus CADDZI01. Next base: position 7,940 of record CADDZI010000014.1, read on the forward strand.
GCCGCGATGCGCCACGCCCGGCCGGGTATGCACGAATATGAAGTTGCGGCAATCGTCGCCTACGAGTGTGCGCGACGCGGCGCGCAGGCGCAGGCCTATCCGAGCATCGTTGCAAGCGGCGCCAACCTGACGACGATCCACTACCGTGCCAAGCGCGACCTCATTCCCGATGGGTCCTTGGTTCTCGTGGATGCGGGTGCCGAGCTGGACTACTACTGCGCCGACATCACGCGGACGTGGCCCATCCGGGGACGTTTTAGCCCCGAGCAACGGGCAATCTACGAGATCGTCTTGGCCGCCAACCGCGCGGCGATCGAGATGTGCCGCCCGGGTCGCGTTTTCAACACCGAAATCAACGATGCGTCGATCCGCATCCTCGTCGAGGGCTTGCTGGACCTTGGCTTGCTGACCGGCAGCCTGGACGAGCACATCGAAAAGGAGACGCACAAGCGCTTTACCCAGCACCGGGTCGGACACTGGCTGGGGTTGGACACGCACGACGTCGGCTCGTATCGGCGCAACGGCACGTGGCGTCCTCTGGAGCCGGGCATGGTCGTTACCATCGAGCCGGGCTTGTATGTCGGCGACCAGCCGGACATCCCCGAACGGTTTCGCAACATCGCCGTCCGGATCGAGGACGACGTGCTCGTCACCGCGGGCGCACCGGACGTCCTCTCGGTCGATATTCCCAAGGATGCGGCGGACATCGAGCGCATCATGGCGGAGGGCAGGAGCGCAGCGCGCGAACTCATCGCATGACCGCCGTGGACCTGACCTCGGTCGCGGAGCGCGTCATCGCGTGGCGCCGCCGGTTGCATCAGCACCCCGAACTGGGCTTTGCCGAGCATGAGACGGCGGCGCTCGTTGAGGACACGCTGCGCTCGTGCGGGCTCGTTTCCCGCCGGGTGGCGGGGACCGGTGTCGTCGCGGTCCTCTCCGGCGCCAGCTCCGGCAAGACGCTCCTCCTGCGGGCGGACATGGATGCGCTGCCGATCCCGGAGCGAAGCGGCGAGCCGTGGGCATCCCAGATTCCCGGCCTCATGCACGCCTGCGGACACGACGCACATACCGCCATGCTGCTCGGCGCGGCGGTCTGGCTGACGGCGCATCGCAATCGCGTGGCGGGCAGCCTGGTCTTCGCGTTTCAACCCGCGGAGGAAGGCCCGGGCGGGGCGTTACCGATGATCGAAGCCGGCGTGCTCTCCTCACCTCCGGTCGACGCCGCCATCGCGATGCACGTGCTTCCCCTGCTCCCGCCCGGCGTCATCGGCTGGAAAACCGGTCCGGTGCAGGCCGCGGCGGATGACTTCACCATCGAGGTCATCGGGCGCGGCGGTCACGCCGCATCCCCGCATCTCGCGGTGGATGCGATTCCCGCGGCGGCGCATCTTGTCGGCGCCTTGCAATCTCTTGGCAGCCGCGAGAGCGATCCACTGGAGCGGGTTGTCGTCGGCATCGGCACGATGACGGGCGGCTTTCGGCGTAACGCCGTCGCCGACAAGGTGACGCTGGAGGGCACGGTTCGCTGCTTCGATGCCGCGTTGCGCGCCGGCATGCCGCAGCGATTGCAGCGCATCGCAGAGGGAGTGTGCCGCGCGCATGGTGCGACCTGCCGCATCCGCTACGATGCCGGGTATCCGCCCGTCATCAACGACCCGCACCTGACGCGCCTGGCCGCGACCGTTGTGGAGCGCTGCCCCGACGTCGCGGGCGTCGTCGAATTGCCCGCACCGCGCATGGGAGCCGAGGATTTTGCGTACTTCGCGCAGGCCGTGCCCGGCTGCATGCTGCGCTTGGGTGTCGCACCCGAGGGTCCGGGTCCGGTTGCGATGCTCCATGCACCCGAATTCCGTCTGAACGAAGCCGCCCTGCGCGCCGGCGTCGCCGCGTGGTGCGCGCTGGCACTGGAGCTGCCCCGTATGCTGTGAGCCACATCACAGGCGACGCCGCGACGGTGCGCGTCGAAGTTCATCCCGCACGCAGCGGACGATAGTACATGTATCAGATGTTCGTGAGCGAAAGAGCAGGATGAACGTGCAGCAGACACCCCAACGCCGTTTCCGCCGCAAGGCACTCCCGACGGCGGGCCAGGACAAGAGCCACAGCCGGCTGGGCATCATCCTGGCCGTCGTCAGTGCGGCGGTCATCGTACCGGCCGTCTTCTATACGGCCCAACACCCCGAGAATGTGGGATCCGCCGTCACGCGCATGGCGCGACACATGCCCGTGATGAAGAGTTTGCGCGTTGCCGTCGTTGCCCAGCGAGAGACTCCGCCGCCAAGCCTGACGCCGGCGCCGTCGCCGACCCCCGCCGCGCCACCCACCCTTCACCCCAAGGAACACCATGCGGCACCACCGGCGCTGGCCGCCGCCAGGGCCGAGCATCTTAAGCGTGAGAAGGAACATCTCCGCAAAGCACGCCGTCTGGCATCCGCCGGCAGCGTGCTTGACGTCGCGGGTTCGGCCGGTACCACCGCCGGCACGTCGGCCGACCACGGTGCCAGCGCCTCGACGTCGACGGCCACCGCTGCGCCGTCGCCCGCCGCGGTCGCCATGGCGCAAACGCCCCAGGCGGATGCCACGCCGATCTATGCGCCGGATGTCATCGTCGACGCGCGCTTCACGCACGAGGTCCGGCCCGAATACCCGGAGATCGCCCGCATGCAAAACGCGCAGGGGACGGCGATCGTCTTGGCCACCATAGGACCGGACGGCAAGGTGATTTCGGCCCGCATCGAGCAGTCGACCGGCAACAAGATGTTGGATGCCGCGGCCTTGACGGCTGCCGAGCAGAGCGGCTTCGAGCCGCCGATGATCAACGGTAAACCGGCAACCGAGACCTATCGTCTCGTCTACACCTTTACGCCATAGCCGGCCGTCATCGCCCATAGCCGGCTCGGTCGCCCGACCGCCAGCCGGCCGTGCCGGTGCGCCCGACGCCTACGCACCTCTTCGCCTGCGGGTTTTTCGGCACGCCGCCGCTGCCTTATGGCCGTGCGAGCGCGATGCATGCGTTACGGCGACGAAGAGAACTCAGCTGGGGGAAACGCCGTCTCCGATTTCGGATCGCAGGGCTGCTGCATCCTCGAGGCGGCCAAGGGACTCGTAGCACGCCGCCAAGCGTGCCGCAACCTCCGGGTCAAACGACGCGCGGTGCAAACGTTCGTACCCAACAACCGCCGCTGCGAAATCGCCGGCAGCAAAGGCTGCATCGGCCTTGCGGCGGGTGAACGCGGCCAAACCCGGAGGCAAGCCTCCACCCGATGTCGGTTGCGTGCTGCCAATGCTGACGCGGGAGGTGAAACCTTCAGATACCGGGGGAGTTTGACTGCTCGAACCGTTGGCGGCAGCCGGCTCCCAGACAATGTCGCCCGGGGATGCGAGCTCACCTTCCGGTTCGGGCGACGCCGGCTGTTCGCCGAGGTCCAGCGACTGGTCCGAACCGGCCTCTTCGCTCCACGCCGCACCCGTGTCCGCGAGATCCGAAGCGCTGGTATCAGGGATTTCCGAAGCACCCCAGCCTGACGCCGGCACGGCACCCTCCGCGATGTCCACGGCGCCCTCGGCCGCATACGCGCCTGCCTCGTGGCTTGGCGGTGCCACATTCTCCACGACATCGCCCTCGAGGCTCAACTGTGGCGGCATGTCCGCCGAACCGGCCTGGACGACATACCCCGCCAACGCGCCGCTCCTGGCATGCACCCCCGCCCAGCGGGCATCCTCGAGACCCATCTCGCGCACGCTGTCGAGGATCTGCCCGACAATCTCATGCTGTCCGGCCAGACTTTCATCGGGCAACGATTCAAGCCAACGCGCGACTTCCTGGTGTGCGTGCGGCGCCACATGCAGAAAAGTCAGAGCGAACGACGGAACCTCATCAAAGCGTTGGGCCTGCATCAGGTCGCCGATCCCGCGCTGCAGGTACTGTTCGGCTTCGGGACCGCGGCCCGCCTCGGCGTACAGCGCACCCAGGCGTGCGACGATCGCCGGATCATCCGGTATCAGCTTTTCGCAGAAGCGATACTCGTCGATCGCATCGGCGATGTAGCCGCCCCGGTAGAGCCCCTCCGCATTGGCCAAACGAATCCCGGGGTCGTCCGGCTGCTCGGTCGCCAGCTGCGCCAGCACTTCAAGCAGGTCATCGTTGATCTGTGCCAGCCGCGTCAACTTGGCGAACTGGCGGCCAATGACCGCGCGGTCCGGACCCAGCGGGTCAACCTCCTTGGTACCGAACAATCCGCGTTTCTTTTCGCGCGCCGCCAGGACCTCGGCCAAAATCGCCACCGCCGCATCCGCCCGGCGCTCGGCCGCCAAGGCGTCCGTGGCCTCGACGTAGTGAGCAACAGCAGCCCGTAGCCCGCGCAGCGCCGCGATTTCCTCGGCTTTGGCCAGCTTGCTAGAAGCGGTCGTCACGGGGTCCTCGTCCGTCCCGGGTCACTACCGGCTTTGGCTCGGGCACTTCGATCTTTGCCAATTGATCCTTTAAGGCGGCAATACGATCGCCGACATCCCGGTAGTCGGGAGCGCCCGCGGCAATCTCCTCGAACGACCACAGGGCCAGGTTGAGCGATTCGTGATCGCCCCGGCTCTCGTACAGATCGGCCAGGTTGTACAGGACCTCGCGGTACTGTGCATCTGGATGCCCGGGAATTTCCAGGGCTGCCGAGAAATGCTGCGCCGCTTCGTCGGGCTTGCCCATGCCCCGCAGACACAGGCCGCGCGCATTTTCCCGCACAACCGCGTAGAGCGGGTCTTCCACGCCATCCAGCAACAGCATGGCATCTTTGTACCGCTTGAGATCCACGTAGGCTAAAGCCAGGCAGACGCGAGCAGCCGGACCGGCAGTCCCCGCGCCAACCAGTTTCTCGCACGCCTTGGCGGCGGCCGCCGGGTTGCCTCGTTCTCGCAGGCGCTGTGCGGCTGCGACATAGGCGCCCTCCGGATCTGCGTTCCCGTTGGCTGCCTCCCGGGCCGCGCGGAGAGCCTCATCCAGGCGGCCGGCAACCACCAATGCATCAATGTTGACCGCCGATGCAGTCCCCTTCTTAGCCTGGACTGCCGGCGCCGCTACAGCCGGCTTTGCCTCGGCCGCTTTGGGCGTCGGCGCCGGTGTTGGGGCCTGGTTTGCGGCCGCACCGTTGGCTGCCTGGTGCAGCCCCGAAACAGCTTCCTGATACTGCGCGTCTCGCTGTGCTTGCGTCTTGTCAAGAGCCGCGACCGCCGCTTGGGCTTGGGCCTTCTTCGCCTCGATGGCGGGATGCAGCGACTTCAGTTCGTTGCGTGCCGCGTCGAGCTGGGCTTTCAGCTGCGCCAGCGAACCAACCATGGTCTTCAACTCCGCAATCGCGGCGGCCGCCGCCGCCGCCTCGGCCTTGGTCGAACCAGCTTCCTCAGCCACCGCCTGCAAGCTCGCCGCGACCTCCTCGGCCTGAGCGCGTGCCGCCTGCAGCCTAGAGCGCAGATCCTGCGCCGTCTTCTCCAGACCGGCGGCGTTGCTGCCGGCTTCAGCCACGCGCTTCTGCGCGGCGTCGAGATTGGCCGTTGCGTGGGCAACGAGCGCCGTCACATTGGACGACTTGGCTTCAACGTCTCGCAAGAACTCGGGAAGGGCGGCCAGCTTCTCCAGATCCGCACGCGAAGCTTCGATACGGGCTCGCAGATCCTCGAGCCGCTTATCCTCCGCAGCCTTGGCGGCGGTGACGGTCTCCAGTTCCTGTTTGAGGCCGGCGATGCTCGCCTCGACGGCGTTCCGCTGTTGGTTGAGCGCATCCAGCGCAGCTTGTGCAGCTTTGATATCCCGTTCGATTGCCAGGCGCTTCTTGTAGGCCTCGGCCACCTCGGCGGTAATGGCTGCCAGCTTGGAGGTAACCTCCGACTGCTTTTCCAGCAGAGTGACTTCGGGCGGTAGATCGGTATCCATGGTGCTCCCTGTTGAGGCCGGGGTGACCGGCGGCGCGAGTGAGGTGGGAGGTGTTGCCGACGCTGCCGGTCGTGGTTGCGTCGTGGCGGAAGAAGGGGAAGAAACTGCTCGAGTAACAACCGTGGGCTGTGCCGCCAACTCCCCAGGCCGCCCGGGTGCAGCCGGGCGCACGGCAGTTTGCGAGGCCCCGGCGCCGGCAGTGATGGTCTTGACTTGCGCTCCGGCGGGTGCGCTCGTCGGGGCCTGCGGTTGCGTGGAGGGCGCGGGGCGGACGGGCATGGAAACGCGGGCGGCCGGCGGTACAACGTTTGTTGCTGCGGGCGCCGCCTGGCGCGGTGGGGGGATCTGGGACACAGACCCTGCACCAGGGGAGACCTGCTTTGCCCCCGCAACAGCCGCCCGAGCCGGGCGGTCTTCGGACTTGTCCTGAGCGGGCTGCTCTTTACGCGACGACGCATCGACCTTGTCGAGCTCGGCTTCCAAACGCCGCGCTTCCCAGTTGTCGTCTTCAATCTGCAGCGCCCCCGCAATGAGCGCACGAGCTTGGTCGTACTGCATTGCCGCCGTCGCTGCGCGTGCTCCCTGCAGGTAGTAGCCCAGCGCGTCGCCCAGCAGCCCTTTCTTGCGATACAATTCGGCGAGCCGTGTCAGCGTCGGGACGTGGTGCCGGTCGCGCTCGGCAATCTTTTTGTATGCCGCGATGGCCTGATCGGTTTGCCCGTCGGCCTCATACAAGACGGCCGCTTCGTAAAGCGCCGGCAGGTGGCGAAGGTTCGACTTGCGGACCACTTCGATGAACTTTTCGAGAGCCTGCTCGCGTTTGTGCTCGGCCAGATCGACGCGCCCGAGCTCGAACAGTGCATCGTACCCCTTTTGGTCCAAGGTGTGTGCTGAGGCAAAGCTGGAACGTGCGAGGGGCAAATCGCCGGCCTCAAGCGCCTGACGGCCAACGTCCAAAAAGGCCGCAATCGCGTCGGAGGCGGCACCTGCTGTTGCCAGAGCCTTGGCAGCGTCTGCCCGCACCCTGGCCGGCAGATCGCTTTGCTTCAGGAGCTGCCGAAGGGTGGTTGCGGCTCCGTCTTGGTCGCCGCGTGCGAGCTGCTCGCGGGCCTTGAGCACCGCCGGGTGGGGCGTCTCACCGGTGCTCCCGGTAACATCGTTGCGCCGGTTCTTTCCCAGATTGGACATTGCGTTTGCTTCCTATGAATGTGGGCTATCATCCGGCCCAACCCAGGACCATAAGGAGCCACCCCCGCTCCGATTGCTCGCCGTGAAGCCTGTCCATTAACTGAATCGGCCGCTTCTGGGCGTGCGTTGAGCCACGCCCGTTCTCGAACATACGTTCGGACGCCGAATGGCCCGCCAAAGGGCTAGGAACCGGCAACCCCCAGGCCCACAAGGTAGTGTTCGGCCTCCATGGCGGCTCGGCAACCCATTCCCGCCGCAGTCACTGCTTGGCGGTACCGCACATCCCAGACGTCGCCGGCCACGAAAACCCCAAGACGGCTGGTGTGAACCCCGTCGGCCGAGACCACATACCCCTTGGCGTCCAAGTCGAGTTGGCCCGCGAACAGCTCCGTATTCGGACGGTGCCCGATCGCCACGAACACCGCATCGCAGGGCCTCTCGGTCACTTCTCCCGTTTTAACGTGGCGCAGCCGTACCCCGGTGACGCGCCCGTTGCCGAGAATATCCTCCACGACGCTGTCCCACACAAAGCTGATGGCCGGATGGTTGCGGGCACGTTCCTGCATGATCTTCGATGCGCGCAGTTCGTTACGCCGGTGAATCACCGTCACGCTGCGGCCAAAGCGTGTGAGGAACAGGGCCTCCTCGAGGGCCGTATCGCCGCCCCCGACGACGCAGATGTCTTTGCCCGCAAAGAAGGCACCGTCGCACGTTGCGCAACTCGAGACTCCCTTTCCCCGCAAAGCCGCCTCGCTGTCTAGCCCCAACCACAACGCGGAGGCGCCGGTGGCAACGATGACGGCAGGTGCCCGAAACTCCGCGTCATCCGTCCAGACGCCGTGCTGCGGCCCCGTGAAGTCAACCCGGATCGCATCTACGGGACGAACGTCTGCACCGAAGCGTTCGGCTTGAGCGCGAAAACGCTCCATGAGCTCCGGGCCCAGGATGCCTTCGGGGAAACCGGGATAATTCTCCACGTCGCTCGTCAGCATCAGCTGACCGCCGTATTGGCCGCCGGCAATGACCAGCGGTTGGAGCCTGGCTCGCGCGGCATAGATGGCCGCCGTCAGCCCAGCCGGCCCGGACCCGATAATGATGACTTTGCGCTCCTGTGCTGTCATGAGGGCAAGGTATTCCGGTGCCGGTTCCTGTAGCACCTGTACCCCGAGAGCATACCCCATCCAGGATCAGTGCCATGAACCACAAGGCGAGCGGCCTTGACATCTTTGCCGCGGTCGGCAACACGCCGCTCCTCAGACTCTCCAAGCTGTCGGCTGCCGTGGGCCGGACGATTCTGGGGAAGGCCGAGTTTCTCAACCCCGGGGGGTCGGTCAAAGACCGGGCCGCCAAGTTCATCATTGAAGATGCCGAACGAACCGGTCGCCTGCAACCCGGCGGCATCATCGTCGAGGGCACGGCCGGTAATACCGGGATCGCTTTGACAATGCTTGGCCACGCCCACGGCTATACCAGCATCATCGTCGTGCCCGACGACCAGTCGTTGGAGAAGATCGAGCTGCTGCGCGTGTTGGGGGCGGACGTGCGCCTGGTGCCTGCCGTCCCGTTTGCAGATCCCAATAATTACTACCACGTTGCCCGGCGCATCGCCCAAGAGACCCCTGGAGCCATCTGGGCGGACCAATTCAACAACACTGCCAACGCCCGCGGGCACTACGAGACGACCGGACCGGAGATCTGGGAGGCCTGCGGCGGGCAGGTGGATGCATTTGTCGCCTCTGCCGGCACGGGCGGTACGTTCGCCGGCGTCTCGGCCGCGCTCAAGGAACGCAAGCCCTCCATCCGCACCGTTCTTGCCGACCCCTTCGGCTCCTCGTTGTACGCGTACGTCAAGCACGGGGTCCTCGAGGCACAAGGGGATTCCATCGTGGAAGGCATCGGCATCAAGCGAATCACGGACAACTTTCGTTCAGCCCGAGCCGACGACGCGATACGCATCGATGACCGGACGACGGTTGAGATGGCCCACTACCTGGTTCGCGAGGAAGGTCTCTTGCTGGGGGGGTCTGCGGCGCTGAACGTCGCGGCGGCGGCCTTGGTGGCACGGGACTTGCCCGAGGGCAGCACCGTCGTCACCATTCTCTGCGACGGCGGGGGACGCTACCTCTCACGCCTCTACAGTTCGGCCTGGCTCGAAAGCAACGGTCTGCTTCCGGCCGCAGCGGGCTTGACTTTCCTCGAAGCGGCACAGCACGCGCGGTAGGGCAACCTGCACGGCCCGCCAAAACGGAGTCTCCAGAACATCGCAAGCATCACGGGCCGGCGCAGACAGAGGCCGGCCGGCTGAGGGGAACGTGCCGACTTCGCCCTGGAGCATCATTGCCGTCTATTTCGTCGTCGCGCTGGCGGTGGCGGGTGCCATTGCCGTCGTCCCCGGCATTTTCACCCGCAAGCGGCCGACCAAGCAAAAGTTGGAGCCTTACGAGTGCGGGGTGCCGCCCACGTCCGGCCTCGAGGGCCGGTTCCCGGTTCGCTTTTACCTGGTTGCCATGCTCTTCGTCATCTTCGACGTCGAAACGGCAGCCTTTTATCCGTGGGCAGTCCAGCTAAAGGCGCTGGGCATGTTCGGTTTCCTTGAGATGGTAACGTTCATCGTCGTCTTGGGCGTCGGCTATGCCTACGTCTGGAAGAAGGGCGGCTTGTCATGGCGCTAGGGGAGAACCAGCCGTTCGTGCTGACCAAGCTCGACGAGTTCATCAAGTGGGCCCAGTCCTCGGCGATTTGGCCCATGACCATGGGCTTGGCCTGCTGCGCGATCGAGATGATGAGCATTGTGTCACCGCACTACGACACGGCGCGCTTCGGGGCTGAAGTCTTTCGATCCTCACCCCGTCAGGCCGACCTCATGATCGTGTCGGGTCGTGTCTCTAACAAGATGGCCCCCGTCTTACGGCAGCTGTACGAGCAGATGCCCGACCCCAAGTGGGTCATCTCCATGGGCGCGTGCGCGTCGAGCGGCGGTATCTTCGACAATTATGCGGTGGTGCCGGCAGATACGTTTTTGCCTATCGATATCTACGTGCCGGGCTGTCCGCCCAGCCCCGACGCTCTCATCTACGCCTTGATGCAGTTGCGGCGGGAGATTCGCGCCGGCGGTAAGGCCAAGGTCCTGGCGGCGAATGCCTGATGCCGGCGCCCTGCACCCCGAGCGCGCGGCGCTCGCGCCGCTCCTGGAAAAGCTGACCGAGGCGGCCGGAACGGCTTTTCTCGAGGCCGTCGCGGCGCCCGACATGGACGAGCTCGCCATCCGGCCGGAGGGTCTCCTGCCCGTCATGGACCTCGCGCGCTGCCACGGCTTCAACCACCTGCTGGACGTCGGCGGCGTCGACCACCATCCGCTGACGCCTCGCTTCGAGGTTGCCTACCACCTCACCGCGCTCTCTGCAAACAGCGTGGAGCGTGCCGGGCCGATTCTTCATCCGCCGCGGCTGCGGGTGCGCGTCTTTTGCGACGAACCGGAACCCGCCGTTCCATCCGTGACGCACCTGTGGCCCAGCGCCAACTGGCCGGAGCGGGAGGTCTTCGATCAATTCGGCATTCGTTTTGACGGGCATCCCGATCTGCGCCGCATTCTGAATCCCGACGATTTTGTCGGGCATCCGCTGCGCAAGGACTTCCCCCTACGCGGCCAGGCAAGACGCTTTGTTCCGGGCGGGCGCGTCGGGCCGATCCCGCCGCTGGAGACGCGACGATGAGCACCCGCGGCACAACTCTCTTTGCGGACAATCCGGACGTCCAGCTCGCGCCAGGGGCGGAGCAGGATACTCTTGTCCTCTCCATGGGTCCCCAGCACCCCAGCACGCACGGTGTCCTGCGGGTGCTCCTGCGCTTGGATGGCGAGGTCGTCGTCAGTGCCGAGCCTGAGATCGGCTTTCTCCATACCGGTATCGAAAAGCAGGCTGAGAATTTGCTCTGGCAGCAGGCGGTAACGGTTGTCGACCGCGCCGACTACCTTGCGCCTTTGTCCAACAGCTTGTGTTACGTCTTGGCCGCCGAGCAGCTGCTGGGCATCGACACGATTCCACCCCGCGCCCGGGTGCTGCGCGTCATGTTCACCGAGCTGACCCGGCTCGCCAGTCACCTGGTCTGGCTGGGAACCCATTGTCTCGACCTGGGCGCCCAATCCATCTTCTTCTACGCCTTCGAGATGCGCGAGCGCATCTTGTCGATCATGGAACTGGTGACCGGCGCCCGCATGCACCAATCGTGGTTTCGCATCGGCGGCCTGGCGATCGACGTGCCGGTCGGCTTCCTGGACGCCATCGACGACTTCATCGCACGTTTTCCGCAACGCTTGGCCGACATGCGGGCCATCGTTGAAAAGAACGTCATCATCCTCGACCGGCTGGTGGGCGTGGGCCGCATCAGCGCGGAGGAGGCCGTCGCGTGGGGTCTGACCGGGCCGTCCCTGCGCGCCACCGGCATCCGCTACGACGTGCGGCGCGCCCACCCGTACTGTGACTACGATCAGTACGACTTCGACGTGCCGACGCAGACCGAGGGCGACTGCTACGCCCGCTTCGTCGTCCGTCTCAACGAGATGTACGAATCCTGGCGCATCATCAAGCAGGCCCGGGACCGGTTTCCGGGCGGCCCGGTGACGATCGATGATCGCAAGATCATCCCGCCCCCGAAGACCGAAATCCAGCACTCCATGGAAGCATTGATCCACCATTTCAAGCTCGTGTCGGCGGGTTTCAACGTGCCGGAGGGACACGTCTACCAGGCCGTCGAGAGCCCGCGCGGGGAACTTGGTATGTACGTGACGAGCGCCGGCGGCAACAAGCCGTGGAGGGTTCGCTGGCGCGCACCCTCTTTCTACCAAACGCAAGCCCTCAAGCGGCTGGCACCTGGCAATCTCATCGCCGACGTCGTGGCCATTATCGGCAGCCTCGACCCGGTGTTCGGAGACGTCGACCGATGAGCCCCGAACGCCGGCGCAAAGCGGAGGAATTGGCCGCGCGCTATCCGCGACGCCAATCCGCCCTCATTCCGTTCCTGCAGTACTGTCAGGAACAGGACGGCTTCGTGACCCGCCAAGCCATCCGCGACGGTGCCGAGATGTGCGGCCTGACCGAAGCCGAGGTCGAATCGATCGCTTCCTTCTATACGCTGCTCTTCCGGCAATCGGTCGGCAAGCACCTGATCCAGGTCTGCCGGACTCTGTCGTGCATGCTGCGCGGCGCGGGCGAGTTGCAAGAGCACATCCGCCGCCGGCTGGGTGTCCGCAACGGCGAAACGACGCCCGACGGGCTCTTCACCTACGAGGAAGTCGAGTGCCTGGCTGCGTGCGACCGCGCTCCCTGCCTGCAGCACAATCTTATGTTCCACTATAACGTGACTCCGGACGAATTCGATCGCTTGCTGGAAACGTGGCGGGCAAGCCGGCCGGCGGTCAGCCTGCCGGCGGAGTAAGGATGGCACCTTTCGAACCGGTGTTGACGCGCGGCCTGGGCAGGCTGGATTTGACCGACCTCTCGGTGTACGAAGCACAGGGCGGTTTTGGTGCGCTGCGCAAGGCGTTGCGTGACATGACCCCTGAGGCGGTCGTCAACGAGGTCAGCGCTTCCAATCTGCGTGGGCGGGGTGGCGCGGGTTTCCCAACCGGCCGGAAGTGGAGTTTTCTGCCCAACGACGGGCGGCCGCGGTACCTGGTCTGCAACTGCGACGAGGCCGAGCCCGGAACGTTCAAGGACCACATGCTGCTCGAGCAGACCCCCTTTCAGATTATCGAAGGCCTGGTGATCTCGGCCTACGCCATCCGCGCCGAGCGTGCGTTCATGTACATTCGGGGCGAATTTTTGGAAGGCTACCGCATCTTCCGGCGCGCGCTCGAGACGGCGCGCGAGCGCGGCTACGTCGGTCCGCGCATTGCGGGCAGCGATTTTTCACTCGACATCGTGGTACATCGCGGCGCCGGCGCGTACATCTGCGGCGAAGAGACAGCCATGCTCGAGTCGATCGAGGGCAAGCGTGGTGAACCGCGCCTTAAGCCTCCCTTCCCGGCCAATGCCGGCTTATACGGGATGCCGACCGTCGTCAACAACGTCGAGACACTGTGCTGCGTGCCCCACATCGTCGAGCGCGGCGCCCAGTGGTTTTCTTCCATCGGGCCGCCCAAGTGCCCGGGACCGAAGATCATCAGCGTCAGCGGGCACGTTCGCAAACCGGGCAATTACGAAGTCCCCATGGGGATCCCGGCCGGCCAGCTGATCGAGGAGTATGCAGGCGGGCTCGAACCGGGCCGGCGGTTGAAGGCCATCCAGCCGGGTGGGGGCTCCTCGGCTGCCATCTTTGAAGAAGACCTGGATACCGGGCTGGACTTCGACTCCTTGGCGGCCAAGGGCACGATGCTCGGATCGGGCGGCTTCGTGGTCATGGACGACAGGACGTGCCTCGTGCGCGCGGCGCTGACGCTGGTGCGGTTCTTCGAACACGAATCCTGCGGTCAGTGCACCCCTTGCCGGGAGGGTGGACAGTGGGTGGCGCGCATGGTCGGGCGGCTGGAAGCCGGCGAAGGCTCGAACGCGGACCTGGCCATCTTGCGCACGCTCAACCGCACGCTGACCGGTACCAACCTGTGCCCATTGGGGGACTCCATCATGCCGTTTCTATCGTCGGTCCTACGGCGCTTCCCGGAGGAGTTCGAGACCCACGTGACCCAGGCCGGCTGTCCGCTCGCCGCGGAACAGGCCGTCGCTGCGGGAGCTGGAGCATGACAAACGGGCGGCGCATGGTGCGCCTGACGATCGACGGAACGAGCCTCGAGGTTCCCGAGGGCACGCTGCTGGTCGAGGCGGCCAAGAGCATCGGGGTCCACATTCCGGTCTACTGCTACCATCCCAAGATGGACCCGGCGGGGCTGTGCCGCATTTGCCTGGTTGAGATCGAGAAGATGCCCAAGTTGCAGATCGCGTGCAACACGCAAGTCGCTGAGGGCATGGTCGTGCACACCGCATCGTCGCGCGTCGCCGAGGGGCGCCGCGGCGTGCTGGAGTTTCTCCTTCTCAACCACCCGCTCGACTGCCCGATCTGCGACAAAGGCGGGGAATGCGACCTTCAGGATTTCACCCTCACCTACGGCCCGGGAGCAAGCCGGTTGACCGAGCCCAAACTCCACAAGCCCAAGGCTGTCGATCTCGGTCCGACGATCGTCCTCGACGAAGAGCGCTGCATTCTGTGCCGGCGCTGTACCCGCTTCGACAACGAGATCACGCACGAACGGAGACTCATCGTCGTCGAACGCGGCCATCGCTCGTTGATCGGGACCGCGGACGGCAAGCCCTACACCTCGTACTTTTCGGGCAACACGACGGAAATCTGCCCGGTGGGCGCGCTGACGAGCAAGGCCTATCGCTTCCGGTCGCGTCCCTGGGATCTCAGCCACGCGGATTCCGTCTGCACGCAGTGCTCGGTCGGCTGCAATTATCGTATTGACTCGCGCTTTGGGCGCATCATGCGCACCTACACGCGCGAGAACCCGGCCGTGGACGACGGCTGGATTTGCGACCGCGGGCGCTACACGTTCAACTACCTGTACGAACCCAGCCGTCTGCGTCAACCGCTCATTGCCGTCGACGGGGAGCTCAAAGCCGCCACGTTTGACGAGGCGATCGCCCTCACCGCCGAAAAACTGGGACGCGCAGCGCAAGCACGGCGCGTCGGGATCATCGGCGGCGGGCGGCTCTCGGACGAAGAGGCATTTGCGCTGCAGCTGCTGGCCCGCGACGTCCTGGGAAGCGACAATATCGACTATCGCGCGAGCGCGCAAAAGTACGCCTCACCGCCCCGCTACGAAGCGCGCCTGGCCGACATTGACGATGCGTCGTTGATCCTCATCTTCGGCGCCGTGACGCCCGAGCAGGCGCCGATCGCCGACCTGCGGATTCGCCGCGCCGTCGCCCGCCGCCACGCGCGGCTGCTCTTCGTGGGACCCTTCGTACCGCCCGCCTTTGTGCCCAGCCGGCACGTCCCGTATGCGCCGGGAGAGATTGCCCCGCTCATGCGGGCGCTGGCAGACGTCGTCCACCACGGCCGCGAGGAACAGGGCGAGGGCTTCGTCGCGGAGATTGCGCAGGCTCTGGCCCAGGCGGAGAAAATCATCGCCATTCACAACGGACGCGATCCGCAGGCTGTCGAGGCGCTGGATGCCTTGCTCGACCGGCTGGCCCAGTACGATCATCCGGTCGGCGTGTTGGTGGTGGGAGCCGCAGGGAATGCCCGCGGCGCCGAGGCTGCCGGCTGCGTCCCCAACCTCGGCCCGGGCTACGCGCCGCTCGGACGCACCGGCATGACCACCGCGCGCATGCTGGATGCCGCCGCGCGCGGCGAGATCGATGCGCTCTTCATCGCCGGGGCCAATCCGGCTCTCACCTTTCCCGATGGAGCCCTCGTACGCCGGGCGCTGGAACGCGTCGAGTTTCTGGCGGTCTCCGAGCAGGTCATGACCGAAACCGCCGCCTACGCCGACGTCGTCTTCGCCGCCGCCTCGTTCGCGGAGAAAAGCGGCCACGTGACGAACCTCGAGGGGCGCCAACAGCCTTTCCACCAAGCGGTGGAACCGCCGGTTCAGGTTGCGACGGACGCTCAGATCCTCGCCGCGCTGGCCCACGCGCTGGGCAAACCGTGGGTGATATCGGCGGAGCCTGCGGTGCTGTTCTCCCAGCTTGAGAAGATGCAGCGTCCGGCGCGCACCCGCTCCTCCCGAGACCCCCTGCCCCGTCCGTGCGTGGACGATCCCGTGCCGGTGCCGGATCCGGCCTCCTGGCCGGACGGCCTCACGGTGATTCCGATTCCCCATCTCTATGCAGGCGGCGGAGCGGCCGCACACGATCCGGGTCTCGCGCCGATGCGCCCGCAACCCTTTGCCGTTTTCCACCCGCAGGATGCGCAGCAGCGGGGGGTCGCGGATGGGACTCGGGTGCGGCTGCGCGGACCGGGGGGCGAGATCGAGGTGCAGGCCCGCACAGGCGATCACGTGCCGCCGGGAAGCGTTTTGGTCTTGGCCGACATGCCCGAGGCTCCCGTCAACAAACTGACCAATGCCTCGGGATACGGCGTGGCGTGCGTTGACGCCGCGACGGTAACCGCCTCGCAGGAGTTGTCCGCATGACGCACGTGCCGGAATGGTTGCTCACGGTCGTCATCAAGTCCGCGGTGCTCATCTTCATCGTCGTCACCGCTTTTGCGTACCTCATGCTGGCCGAACGCAAGATGCTGGGGTGGTTTCAGATGCGCGTCGGGCCCACGTGGTGCGGGCCGTGGGGCCTCCTGCAACCCGCTGCAGACGCGGTCAAGCTCGTCCTCAAGGAGGACCTGACGCCTGCGGATGCCGACCGCTTCCTGTACAAGGTGGCGCCGGCACTGGCCGTGCTGACTGCGCTTTTGGCATACGCGGTCATCCCGTTCGGCTTCTACCCGGATGGCCATCCGATCGCCATCGCATCGCCCAACGTCGGCATCCTCTTTTTGCTGGCTGCCGGCTCCATCGGCGTGTACGGCATCGCGCTCGGGGGGTGGTCGTCCCAATCCAAGTGGCCCCTGCTCGGGAGCATCCGTTCCACCGCGCAGATGATCTCCTACGAGCTCGCCATGGGGTTGGCCATCGTGCCCGTCGTTATGCTGGCCGGCACGACGAACCTGGCCGGCATCGTCGCCGCCCAGGCCCGGCACCACCTGTGGTACGCCGTTCCGCTCTTCGTGCCGTTCGTTATCTACGGCATCACAGCGCTGGCCGAGACTAACCGGGCGCCGTTTGATTTACCCGAAGCCGAAACCGAGCTCGTCGCTGGCTTCCACACCGAGTACTCGAGCCTCCGTTTCGGCACGTTCTTCGTCGCCGAGTACGTCAATATGATCACCGTGTGTTCCATCCAAACGCTGCTCTTCTTGGGCGGCGGTGACGGCCCGTGGGTGGAGCGCCTGCCTTGGCTTTCCGTCGTCTGGTTTTTGGTCAAGGTGGCCGTGCTGCTCTTCACGATGATCTGGTGGCGAGCCACGCTGCCACGCCTGCGCTACGACCGCTTGATGGCCTTCGGCTGGAAGGTGCTGCTGCCGGTCGCCGCCCTCAACCTGCTGATCGTCGCGGGGATTGTCGCCGCCGGAGGGCCACGCGGATGAACCGCGGCCCCTTCTTCGTGCTGCAGGCGGCGTACGGACTCGTCGTCGGCCTGCTGACGACCCTGAAGTACTTTTTCTCCAAGAAGGCCACGATCGATTATCCGCGCGTGCCGTACCGGCACGCCGAGCGGTTCCGCGGCGTCCATGAATTGCGCCGGTACGACGACGGTTTGGAGCGCTGCATCGGCTGCGAGTTGTGTGCGGTCGCCTGCCCGGCCAACGCGATCACGGTGATCGGCGCCGAGAACGACCCGCACGCGCCGGTCTCGCCCGGCGAACGCTACGGCTACCGCTACGAGATCGATATGCTGCGCTGCATCTTCTGCGGATTCTGCGAGGAGGCGTGCCCGACCGACGCGATCGTTCTGACGCCGCGCTTCGACATCGCGGACTTTACCCGCGACCGCTTGATCTTCGGCAAAGACAAACTTCTCGTGCGCGATCCGCTCACCCAGCACCGCGCGAACACCGAGTCCGCCGCCGAGACCGAGCCGGGCGTCGTGCCCCCCGCGCCCGCAACACCCCCGCCGCCGACGGCCGTGCCGTCGCAGCCTACGGGAGCATCATGAGCTTCCTCTTTTGGCTGTGCGCGGTCATCGCGATCCTGACCGGGATCGGCGTCGTAGCCAGCCGCCATCCAGTGCACTCGGTGGTCGGACTCATCGTGAACTTCAGCGCGCTGGCCGTCTTGTTTTTGACCCTGTCGGGCGAGTTTTTGGCGATGATTCAGATCATCATCTACGCCGGCGCGATCTTGGTCCTGTTCCTCTTCGTCATCGCCATCCTGACGGCCGGCAACCGAGCGGTCGAGAGTGCCCCCAGCCGGCTCGAATTTCAAGCCGTCCCCTCCATCGTCGCCGGCCTGGCCGCACTGACGCTGCTGGCGGCGGGTATCCGCGAGACTCGGCCGGCGGCCGCCATCACCTCTCCGCCACCCGAGGGTTTTGGCCTGGTCGCCACGTTCGGCCGCTCGCTCCTCACCACCAACCTCTTTGCCTTTGAGGTGACGGGTTTCGTTTTGCTCGTCGCCGTCATCGGCGTCATCGTCATGGCCGGCCGGCCGGCCGTGCGGTCCTGAAGCGAGGAGGCATGCAGATTCCACCTGTGGCGGACTACCTGATTGTGGCGGCGGCGTTGTTCGTCGTCGGCGTCGTCGGCTTTCTCGTGCGGCGCAATCCCATCACCATGCTCATGGCGATCGAGCTGATGTGGAACGCCGGTAATCTCGCGTTTGCCGCCTTCGCCCGCAGCTTCGGCGATATGTCGGGGCAGGTTTTTGTCTTCATCGTTATCACCGTCGCGGCCGCAGAGGCGGCGATTGCGCTGGCCATCGTCGTTATGGTCTTCCGGCGTCGCCGCGACGCCGACGTCGACGATATCTCGGTGATGCGCGGATGATGACCGACACCTTTGCCCAGACCGCACCCTTCACGATTCTCTTCCTGCCTCTCTTGGGGATGCTGGTCATCGCCGTCGTCGGCCCGCGCGTCCATCGTGCGGCATCCGCAGCCATCGCCAATCTCGCCGTGCTGGGTGCTTTTGCGCTGACGGTGGCTCTAGCGCTGGACGTCTGGCACCGGCCACCCTCTGATCAGGTACTGACGGTCACGTATCCGCCGGCCTGGGCCGCCCATCAGCAATTCTGGGCCCACATCCCGCCCCTGACCGTGTCGTTCGAACTGCGCATCGATGGCCTGTCGCTTGCCTGGATGCTCATCGTCACCGGCGTGGGCTTCCTTATCCATCTGTACTCGGTGGGCTACATGCTCGACTCGCGATGGTATCGCACGTTCTTCGCCTACATGAACCTCTTCATCTTCGCCATGCTGCTCTTGGTGATGGCCGGCAACTTCCTGTGGCTGCTCGTGGGATGGGGCGGCGTCGGCCTGGCGTCATACCTGCTCATCGGATTCGATATGCACCGGCCGGCCGCGGTTGCCGCGGCGCGGAAGGCGCTCATCATGAACGTCATCGGCGACGTCGGGATCATGCTGGCCATGTTTTTGCTGTTCGCGCACTTCGGCAGCCTCTCGTACAAGGAGATCTTCGCCAACGTTACCGCCGCCGGGACGCCGGCCCTGAACTGGATCGGCATCTGGCTGTTGCTGGGTGCGGTCGCCAAATCGGCGCAGTTGCCGCTCCACACCTGGCTCCCGGACGCGATGGAGGGTCCGACGCCGGTCAGCGCGCTCATTCACGCGGCGACGATGGTGACCGCCGGTGTCTACCTCGTCGCGCGCGCCCACCCCATCTACGACCACGCGCCCGCCGCGGCGCAGGCGGTGGCCGTTGTGGGCTGCGCCACCGCGTTCTTCGCCGCCACGATCGGCTGCGTGCAGTACGACATCAAGCGTGTCCTGGCATACTCGACGATGAGTCAGATCGGATACATGGTGCTGGCGGTCGGCGTCGGCGCGTACGCCGCCGGGACGTTCCACTTCATCACCCATGCCTTCTTCAAGGCCTTGCTCTTCATGGCCGCCGGGATCATCATCCACAACCTGGGTGGTGAGCAGGACATCCGCAACATGGGCGGACTGGCGCGCCGCCTGCCCTTTGCCTTTTGGGCTTTCCTCGTCGGCACGCTGGCCCTCTGCGGCGTGTTTCCCTTCTCGGGATTTTTCTCCAAGGACGCGATTTTAGACCAGCTCCTCGTCCTCCATCACCCGGTATTGTGGGCTTTCGGCACCGCCACCGCCGCGCTGACCGCGTACTATATGTTCCGCCTGCTCTTCATGACGTTCTTTACGGGCGGGTTTCGGGGTAAGGCGCAAACGCACGCCGGCACCGTCGCCAGTATGAGCGTGCCGGTCGCTCTCCTGATCGGGCTGGCTCTCGTTGGCGGCTGGATCGTCGTGCCCGGCCACGATGGGTTGACGCCGCTCCTGCGCGCCGCGTTCGCGGATACCGGCACCATGGCAGCCCTCGACCACTTCAGCGGCATCGTCTCGCTGGCGGCTCTGGGCGCGGGTCTGGTGGGATTCGTGGCTGCGTACCTACTGTACGAACGACCATCCGGCCTGCGGCCGACCCTGCGGAGAAGCCTGCAGCCCGTGCGCAACCTGCTGGCCAACGCCTACTACGTGGATGCCACCTACCATTGGCTGTTCGAAGTCCCGGTCCTCACCTTGGCATCTGACATCGCCCGCTACCTTGACCCGGAGGCCGTCGCTGGTGGGGCCGCCGCCGTGGCGCGAACGGCGACCGCCGCCGGTGACGCCGTGCGTCTGTGGGAGGCGGGCTACGTACGCCGCTATGGCTTGAGCATGCTCGTCGGCGTCGTCATCGTCTTGGCGCTCTTCCTGTACCTTGCAGGCGGAACGGCCGCCCTGGGGGGGCGCTAGGGATGTTGATCGACACCGTCATCTTTTTGCCGCTCGCAACCGCCATCGTGCTGCTGGCCATTCCCCGAACAGCACACAACGCTCTCAAAGGCGTGGCCTTGGCGGGTGCCGTGGCGACGTTTGCGCTGTCTCTGGCTTTCATAAACCTCGGGACGTCGGTCGCCGCCGATCAGAATGTGCCCTGGATCCAAACCCTGTGGACCGCCGCCTACCATGTCCGTGTGGACGGCGTACGCCTCTTCTTCATCCTCCTGACGACGCTCGTGGCGGCGGTTTCCATCTGGGGCGCCTTCTCGTACGACCAGCCCGAGCGCCTGCGGGGGTACCTTTGCCTGTTGCTTGCGTTCGAGACAACGCTCCTCGGTGTGTTCACCGCCGCCGATCTGCTGCTGTTTTACATCTACTGGGACCTCATGTTGATCCCCGTCTTCCTTTTGTTGACCGGCTTCTCGGGTACCGCCGAAGCACGCCGCGCGGCCTGGAGCTACCTCATCTACAACGGTGCAGGCGGGCTCGTACTCCTCCTGGGCATCGTGGCTCTGGTTGCCCACACGCACACCTTCGAACCGGCCGCAACTCTCTCGCTGCCCGCCCGTACGGCGTGGTGGATCTTCGCTGCTTTTGCGCTGGCTTTCGCGATCAAGACGCCGCTGTTTCCGTTCCACGCCTGGATGCCGCCGACGTACACCTTCGCCCCGGCGCCGGTGGTTGCGCTCGTGTCCGGCGTTCAGAGCAAGGCCGGGCTCTTCGGCTTGCTGGCCTTTGCCTTACCTCTGTTTCCGCAGGCCGCGCACGCCTGGGCTCCTGTGCTCCTCATCCTGGCGACGGCCGGTATTCTGTACGGTGCCCTGGCGGCAATCGGAGAGCAGGATGTCAAAACGCTGGTCGGCTTCTCATCTCTCTCCCACTTGGGGCTTGTCTGGCTCGCGCTCTTTGCCTTCGACATGACCTCGGTACCGGCCGGGATTCTCATGATTGTCAGTCACGGCTTGATCGCCGCTGCCCTGTTCCTGTTGCTGGGCTTTATCGAAGAACGCACGGGCACGCGCGATCTGGCGCGGTTCGGGGGCCTCGCCTGGCAGGCACCGCGTCTCGCCGTCTTCCTCCTCATTGCAGCGATGGCGGCCTTGGGCCTGCCGGGGCTTTCCGGATTCGCGGGAGAATTTCTCATCTTGATCGGCAGCTGGCAAACGCAGCCCGTCTTCACAGCGCTGGCGCTCGTGGCCATCGTCTTGGCCAGCGTCTACATGCTCAAGTTGTTCCAGGGAACGATGCACGGACCGCAGCGCCTTGGGCAGGCCGCACCGAGCGTGCGCGACCTGCGGCCGCGGGAACTCGCACTCGTCGCGCCGCTCCTGGCGGGGATCGTCTTCCTCGGCGTCTGGCCGGCGTGGCTCAACGATCGAACACCGTCACAGGTCACTGCCGCGGCTGCGGTCACCCGGGTCGGCGGGGTGCCAGACTCCCCGCATGCTGCGCACACCGCGTCCGCGGCACGTAAGGCGGCCGCCGGCCTGCAGATGCAGACGGCACGGCGTGCGGACGGGATGGTCGCGGAGGCCGGGTCGTGACGGCGTTCGCGGGCGTAACGATTTCGTGGCCCGCTCTGGCGCCGATCCTCGTGCTGACGGGGGCCGGCTTACTCATCATGCTGGTGGATCTTGTGAGCCGCGCGACGCTCCGCGGCCTGCTCTACGGCATCGGCATCTTGGGAGCCGTTGGAGCGGGCCTCACCATGCTGCCGCTCTACGGCCACTCCGTGACCACGCTTGCGGGCGCGTTTGCCAGCGACCGCTTTTCGTGGCTCTTCGACCTCGTGCTGCTGGGCAGCCTTGCCGTCACCTTGCTCCTCTCCTCGCTGCGGCGAGCCGAGGACGGCGGCAGCCCGGGTGCCTATGCGGCGCTTTTGGTCTTTGCCGCCATCGGCGGCATGGTGATGGCCGGTGCGGCAAACCTCATGATCATCTTCCTGGGATTGGAGCAGTTGTCGCTGGCGCTCTACGTCCTGGCGGGCATGGGCTATCCCCGGGCCGCGTCGCAAGAGGCCGCACTCAAGTACGTCCTGCTCGGTTCGCTGGCCTCGGCTTTCCTGATCTTCGGTTCGGCTTTGCTGTACGGCTCCTCCGGCGGGCTGTCGCTCGACGCCGTGCACGCTGCAGCGAGCGTTCCAAGCGGGCTCTTCGTCACCGGACTTGCGCTGTTTGTGGTTGGGATCGGTTTCAAACTTGCCCTGGCACCTTTCCACAGCTGGGTGCCCGACGTCTACGAAGGCTCGCCGCTCGCGGTGACCGCGTTCATGGCGGTGGCAGTCAAGGCGGCTTCGCTGGCCGTTCTGGCACGTGTTACGTACGTCGTCTTCGGTCACGATACGTCGGCCCTCGCACCGCTGTGGCTGCTGGCCATTATCTCGATGCTGGTGGGAAACGTCGGAGCGATCCGGCAGCGCAATCTCAAGCGTCTTCTGGGATACTCGAGCATTGCACAGGTGGGCTACATGGTAGTTGGCCTTGCGGGAGTCGGTCCCCAAGGACTCAGCGCTTTGGCCTTTTACCTCGTGGCCTATGCTTTGACGACACTCGGGGCGTTTGCGGTGATGGCGCTTCTGGCGGACGGCGGAGAGGAGTACGCCGATCTGGGCGCCTACCCCGGCCTCGCGGCGCGACGCCCCTGGCCTGCGGCGGCCATGGCGCTCTTTTTCTTTTCCCTGGCCGGCATACCGGCGACGGCGGGCTTCTACGGCAAGCTGCTTCTCTTGGCCGAGGGGCTTGCCGCCGGGCCGTGGGGCCTGGCACTGGATGTCACGCTCGTTGTGGGGACCGTTGTTTCCCTCTACGTCTACGGGAAGATCGTGTGGGACATGTACTCGTTCACCGAACCCGAGGCGGTTGTACCGACCGGCAACGCTCTTCCATCCTGGGTTGCCGTCGCGGCCGGAGCGCTGGGTACGCTCGTGCTGGGGCTGGCCCCGCAGCTTTTTGCGATGAGCCAACCCTTTCTCTCGGTCGGACCGCGCTAAGGTCCGCAACCTTCCGGGGGCGCCCGGCGTGATTCGGTCGCGCCCGCAGGTGGTGACGCATGCGGTCTGTCTTGGCGTGCTCTGTCTGCTCGCGGGCTGCACGCGAGCCGCCCCCCCGAATGCAGCAAGCCGGCCCGTGCCGATCCCTGTGGCGACCGGCGATTATCCGTTGTACGGACACGCCGCCGACTTTTCGTGGTTGGCCGGCCGAGTCGTAGAAAACTTTCCGTGCACGTACCTGCGTTTTAGTCCCGCTGCACGTGCTCCGTTTGGCGGTCTCGTACCCATAGACGTGCCGGCCGGGGATTCGCATCCGCCGGCCGGCGATTTCGTGGTCGTCCGCGGCGTCCTCGAACCGTATGCGCTCGACGCCTGCGGTTCACCGGCCTATCGCGTCAGCTCACTCGAGGAGCATTAGGGTCGAAGCAATGACGCGACGGCGCCTGCGGCCGTCAGGGCAGAGCCAGTTAGGGTGTTGGGGTTGCCATGCCCGCACCGCTGTCGCCGTTTTCCGTTCCTGCCCCGCTCCCCGCGCCATGTCGGGAGTGCCGCATCCTGTGGTGGCGGCTCCCCGCCAGGTGGTAGCCGGCCGCATCGGCCGCGGCCTGACACATGTATTGCCCGTGCTTTGTGCGTCCGAAGTACGGATCGCCTTGCTCGTGATACGTCTTGCGCGCGGTGTTCACCCACACGATGCTGCCCTTGCAGTGCAAGCCGGCGGGAATGGGCGCTTGCTGCGAGAGCGGCAGCGCCGCGATTTCCTTTTGCACTTGTGTCATCGGACTTGCCGGGGGTGCAACCGTCGCGTTGTTGGCGGGCGCCGATTGCTGACTCCCACATGCAGACAACACAAGACCCGCGGCCGCGGCAGCCGCCACCACGGAACAACGCCACGCACAAACCATGTTGACTCCTTTCGTAAGTGGTCACGGTCGCTGCGCGACCGCACAAACGCGAGATGGACGAACCAAGACCAACGTGAGCTTCGCTTTTGGGATGGAGAATCTTTGCCGTGTGTCCCACGCGGCGTGCCTGCGTGTGCGTGCGGCTGTCAAGACAGGTTTCCCGAGCAGACCAGGCACGCTGAGGCCGGAACACGACGCTCGCCGAGCGGGCCAGGGGAGGCCGCCCTGTGCGGTGTCCGACCGTCCGGCGCGCCCGAGAGTCGCGGTGTTACGGCGTCGGGTCGGCCACCGGGCGATTACCGCCCGTCATCGAGGCCGCATCGAGCGCCACGAGCGTCCGCTGCACGTCCTGCACGATGCCGGTCACGTGCTTGCCCGGACCCTTGTAATGCAAGGTGTCCTGCAGCTGGGCCTGCATGGAGACGAGGCGGCAATTGAGGGGATCGTAATCAAAAGTGGCAGTGATGTGGGCAAGGCCGGTCGCCCACCCCAGCGGCTCGCCCGAGGAGGTCAGGGCGGGTTCTTTCATGGGAACGCTGCCGGTTGCGTGAATGGTGAACACATTGACTCCCAGGACAGAGCGTTCCCCGGTAACGGTAAAGTGCAGCAGCGGCTGGGCCGTCATGCCGTACAATTTGGCCCCCAACTTGCCGGACCACGAATCTCCCACGGATAGCGGCCGGCCTTCATCCACCGCGTGCCATCCCATGAAGGGTAAGGGCAAAAGGAAGAGGCCGCCTAGATTACCGCTGTCGCGCACAAGGACGCCGCCCGCGTTGAGTAGCGTCCAACCGTGCCCCCAGCGACGTTGCGGTTTGGCGCCCTCGACGACAGCCGTCACGCTGCCCAGCCGATGCAGCGTGAGCGACGAGGCCGAGCTCGCGGTGACGGCGATACTCTCGCGACCGCGCACCCGGGTAGGAGCCAAGACCTGGTGAATCGTCCTCCCAAAGGGGTCGCGCCCGCGGATCGACTGGCTCATAACTGCCTGCAGCGAATAATTGAGCTTTTCGCCCACCCAATGCGTGTTTTGGGGAACGGGAACTGGGCTACCCGAGGCTTGAGGCGGGGGTGGGATAGGCGACGCCGTAACGAGGAAAACGGCAACCAAACCTAGCCACAACATCGCCACCAGGTTTGCATGCCGCGGCCCGCACCCCTGTTGCCTCCACGGGATGAAGATGACGGAGAACACATTTTCATATTGCAGTCCTGACATACTCGAACATACGAGCGAGGTGCTCACGTGCCCGTGACGTCACACAGGAATCCGCTCGCGTCGCGGTCACGCGTGCGCGACCCACGGAAACGTACCCAGTACCATGATCCCAAGGCGCAACGCTCTATCGGCGGCATGAAGGCAGCCGCGGCACCACCCGGGCATTCGTAGCGGTCGCGCTTGCGCGACCGGCAGAACCTGACGCCTTAGGTTCGTCCGGTCGCCGGCTGCGCT
The DNA here is from genome assembly GCA_902812405.1 of bacterium. Taxonomy (GTDB): domain Bacteria; phylum Vulcanimicrobiota; class Vulcanimicrobiia; order Eremiobacterales; family Eremiobacteraceae; genus CADDZI01. The sequence goes on from CADDZI010000014.1 coordinate 33,903, forward strand.
GCCGACGCCAAGATGGCCTTACGTTCTTCGCTGTGCCGGTATCCATATAAGAAGTAGATCGCCAGGCCGACGATCATCCACACCGTGAAGCGGATCCAGATCGCCATATCCGTGCCGTAGACCATGAGAAACGCCGACATGAGCGCTCCCAGGATAGGAACGAGAGGCACCCAGGGTGTGCGGAACGGCCGAACGTGGTCAGGATGCGTCCGGCGCAGAATCAAGACGCCGAGGCACACCAGGAGAAAGGCGCTCAAGGTTCCGGTGTTGACGAAACTCAACAACGTGTCGAGATTGAAGTAGCCGGCGAGGACCGCAATGATGAGGCCCATGATGACGGTCATGCGAGCCGGCGTCCGAAAGCGCGGGCTGATGGCGGCAACGCCCTTGGGCAAGAGGCCGTCGCGCGCCATGACCATAAAGATGCGGCTCTGCCCGAAAATAGCCGTCAAGATGACCGAGGATGTTCCGAGCAGTGCACCGAGAATTGCCGTCCACGCGAATTGACCCAGGTGGTTTGCCGCCAGGGCGGTCGGAAGCGGCGTATTCGAGTTGATCTGGTCAGCCGGCTGGAGGCCGATGAGCGCCGCGGCAACGGCACTGTAAAAAAGCGTCCCAATCGCGAGCGACCCAAGCACCCCGATCGGCACGTCACGCTGCGGCTTCTTGGCCTCCTCGGCGGCCACCGTCACCGCGTCGAAACCGATAAACGCGAAGAAGGCATAGAACGCGCCCGGGATCACGCCCACGTAGGTGTGGTGCGCGGCGGGCCGGTGCCAACCGTACGGCAAAAACGGGTGAAAGTGCTGCGGGTGAAAGTGCGGCAGGGCGATGACGACAAAGAACGCCAGCACCCCCATCTTGATGATGACCAAAATCGTATTCGTGCCCGCCGATTCACGAACCCCGGCCGCGACGAGCAACGAGAAGAGGATGACGATGAGGGCCGCCAGGACGTCGAAGTAGGTGTGGGCGGAGGGATTGTAGGCGGCGCTCGCCCAGTGTGGCACGTGGATGCCCAGCTGGTTGAGCACGATCTGGATGTTTTGAGAAAACGTCGACGCCACCGGCGCCGCCGACATGCCGTACTCCAAGATGAGATTCCAGCCGATGAGCCAGGCGACGAATTCGCCGACCGTGGCGTACGTGTAGGTGTAGGCGCTACCCGCCACCGGCACCATGGAGGCGAACTCGGCATAACACAGGCCGGCAAACGCCGATGCGACGGCGCAGATGAGAAACGAAATTAAAATGCCCGGCCCGGCGTAGTCGTGAATCCCGGTGCCGACCGTCGCGAAGATGCCCGCCCCAACCATGTTGCCCAAGCCCAGGGCGATGAGCATCCACGGACCCAACACCCGGCGCAGCGCCGGCCTGCCGCGCGCCTGGTGCTCCTCCTCGGTGAGTGAACTCAGCGACCGCGTGATGAAGAGTCCGCTGTAGAGACGCGTCAGCGTTGCCATGAAAACCTCGCTAGGCGGAGGCGTCTTTGGGTGAGAGAATGGGTTCGCCTTCCAGGGGCCACGTGATGCCGACTGCCGGGTCGCGCCAGCTCAGGACGCGTTCGCTCGCCGGATCGTAGAGCGCGCTCATCTTGTAATGGACAATCACATCCTGGCTGAGCGCCAGAAACCCGTGCGCGAACCCCCGCGGCACGTACAGCTGCCAATGGTTGTCTTCGCTCAGTTCAAATCCTTGCCAGCGCCGGAAGGTCGGCGACTCCGGGCGCACGTCCACGATGACGTCGAAGATCCGGCCCACGAGGACTTGCACGAGTTTGGCCATGCGCAGGTCGTAGTGAAGCCCGCGGATAACATTGCGACGCGACCGGGAAACGCTGTCCTGCAGCCAGACATCATGGAGGCCCACCGCGGCGTATTTGGCCGTTGAGAACGTTTCCTTGAAATACCCGCGCTGGTCGCGGTAGACCTCGGGAATGAAAATCTTTGCCTCGGCAAAATTCGTGTCGCGGACCTGAATCATCGCCGGCCCCCTTCGCACCCACCGCCGGTTTTCCCGTCCCGGGCGAGCGTGCCGGATGCTGATTCTCTCCGAAGCCGAGGTCGCGGAGCTGCTTTCCCTCGATGATGCGTTTGCGATTCTCGAGGCTGCGTTTGCCGCGCAGGCCGCAGGCGGCGTTGACATGCCGCTGCGCACCATCGCCGCAGCGCCCGGCGGTGTTCTGGGCTGTATGCCGTGCCGGCTCGCCGACCCGCAGTCTGCGCTGGGCGCCAAGCTTGTGACCTTCTTTCCGGGCAACGCAGGCCCATACGTACCCACGCACAACGCACTCATCGCGCTGTTCGATCCGGCATCCGGTGTTCCGGAGGCCGTCATGGACGGACGCTATATCACGGAAGTGCGGACCGCCGTTGTCTCCGCGCTCGCGACCCGGGCTCTGGCCAACCCCGGCGCATCTCGGCTCGCCATCCTGGGTACCGGCGTCCAGGCGCGCGCTCACCTGCACAGCCTGGCCCGTGTGATGAGGATTGCGCATCTCGCCGTGTGGGGGCGCCGGGATGAGCAGGCCGAGCGGCTCGCGCGCGAGGCGCGCGATCGCGGCCTGCCGGCTCGGGCCGCGACCTCGGTTGCGGACGCCTGCTTCCGCGCCGAAGTCATCTGCACGGTGACGTCGGCGCGTGAACCCGTGCTGGCGTCGGACGCCGTCGCACCGGGCACGCACGTTAACGCCGTCGGCTTCGGAGGCCCTGCGGCACGGGAAATTGCCGGCGATCTCATGCAGCGTGCGCGCCTCATCGTGGATTCGCTGGAAGGCGCCTTCCAGGAAAGCGGCAACGTCCGATTGGCCATGCAGGAAGGAAGACTGCCGTCGCAGCCCGAGGTGACGCGTCTGTGTGACGTGCTCACAGGACGCGCGCCAGGGCGGCGTGCCGCAGATGACGTAACGCTCTTTAACTCTCTGGGGATTGCGCTTGAGGATATTGCCTGTGCACGTCACGTGCTTGAGCGGGCGCGCGCGCAGGGTATCGGAACATCGGTACCCTTGTAACAGCGGACCCCAGCGGCACCTGCCGCCTGGAAACCCGAGCGCCGGATGGCACCTGGCCGCCGCCGCTGTGCGGACTCTCCTTGCATGCACGGCCATGGCGTGCGCCGCCGGCTGCTCGTCGAGCGGCCTGACACCTGTGCCCGGAACGCACGGCGCGGGACTGCCCAACCCCAGCCTGGCCAACGTTGTTCAGCTCAGTTCGGATATCTTTGGCAATCCCTCGAGCCAGCACGCCACCGAAGTCGAACCTGCGGCCGCTGCTTTTGGCATGACGATCGTCAGCGCATTTCAAGCTGGACGCTTTTTTGTGGCCGGGGCCTCCGACATTGCGTATGCAACGTCGCAGGACGGCGGCCTGACCTGGACTCACGGCGTCCTGCCCGGTACAACCTCACAAACGATGCCAGCCGGTGTTTTCGATAGCGTCAGCGATCCGGCCGTGGCGTATGATGCGGCACACCGTGTCTGGCTGATCGCCTCTCTGCCCGTGCTCTTTTCACAACAGGCCGCCGGTGCCGCGGTGCTGGTCAGCCGTTCCGGGGATGGCATCACGTGGAGCATGCCGGTCACTATCGGCATCGGGGTTTCCTCGAGCGACAAGGATTGGATCGCCTGTGATGACGGGCCGGCCAGTCCGTACTTCGGCCACTGCTACGTCGAGTGGGACGACGTCAATGCGGGCGGTCTCATCCACATGAATGCCTCAACCGATGGCGGCCTCACCTGGGGTCCCGCACTGACGACGGCAGGCATGGCAACTGGAATCGGAGGCCAACCCGTCGTGAGACCCGACGGCACGGTCGTTGTTCCCATCGCTTCCTACGGAGAGACGGCCTTGCTCGCGTTCAGCTCTCACGACGGCGGCGATTCGTGGGGTGCACCTGTCGAGGTTTCCTCCATCATCGACCACTTCGAAGCGGGAGGGTTACGGAGCGGGCCACTGCCTTCAGCGGCCGTGGATGCTGCTGGAACGGTCTACGTCGCATGGCAGGATTGCCGTTTTCGGGTCAGCTGCGCGGCGAACGACATCCTGATGAGCACGTCGGCCGACGGCACGACGTGGAGCCCGCCGCAGCGCATCCCCATCGATGCTACGACAAGCGGCATCGACCACTTCTTGCCCGGCATCGGGGTCGCGGCGGGCACGGCCGGGTCAACGGCCCAGATTGGTCTCACGTACTACCGGTATGAGGATTCTGCATGTGCACCGGCTTCGTGTTTGCTGTCGGTTGGCTTTATCGGGTCCAGTACCGGCGGCGTGAGCTGGACGACACCGGTTGTGGTCGCCGGACCGATGAGCGTTGGCTGGCTGCCGCAGACCACGCTCGGCGCGATGGTCGGTGATTACAGCGCTGCCGTGTTTGCGGGCGGCCATCCATATGCGATCGCGGCGGTTGCCGAAAATCCCGTCGGTGAATTTCACGAAGCGATGTTCGCGACGCGCCCGGGCCTTTTGAACCTCACCGGTGGCGTGCATGTCGCAGGCCGAGAACGCGCGGTGCCGGGCGTCCGGCCCGATCATCCGCCCCGGCCGCCGTTACCGCCGGCCGGCGAATAGCATGCACAGACGCTCATGTGAAGAATTGCCGCCGCTGCCGCGAACGGTCACGCGGACACCTGTGTGACGCGATCCCTGAGATGTCGTGCTTGTTACGGTGGCCCGCGCAAGGGCGAGCCAGAATAGGGGCTGGCCGCCTGCAATCCGGTGAAGGGGCTGCTGGTAAAAGGGGAGCTGCCGTAGGGATTTCCGACAAACGGGCTACCAAACGGCAGCGACGTGTACGGATTGGCCGTGGGCAGGGAGGCTGCGGGCAGCGCTGTGTACGGCGTGCCGCTGAACGGACTGCCGACAAAGGGCGACGTGAAGTGCAGACCGTTGCTGAAGTGCTCCATTGTAAACGGCCCGGTAGAGAAGGCCTGATTCTGCAGACCGCCGGCATAAAACTGATCAAACGTCATCGGGGTTGCCGAAAACCCATAGTCCGGCGACGACGCCGGGTAGACTGGCGCCGCTGCCACACCTGAGTACCGAGCATCGCCATACCCGGATGAACCGGGCATGCCGTAGGTGATCAGATTGCGCTTGCGGTAAGCCTGGACGTAGAGTGCCTGTTGAATGCCGACCGCATCCAAGAGCAATCTCTGGGTCGGGGCATCTTTGGCGCATGCCAGCTGCGGCGACGTGTGACCTTTCCAGGTAATGATCAGCGGTGTCGAGAGTTCAACCGTTGCCCCGCTTTGGTTACCTGTATCCGAGCACGGGCCGGACGCGATCCGATCCAGGGGTCCGACTGCCGTCAGGTCGGCGAAAAACTTTTGGCTGACAGCGGGTGCCAACTGGGTTGCCGCATGGCCGGCACCATCGATGGCAATCGCGCGGCCGCCGGGTTCGACGACAATCCTAAAACCCGCGTAGTCACCGCTGCCCGGATAGTAGATGTTGGCTGCACCCGGCGGAGTCGGCAATAACGGAACCGGGGGTGCATACGTTGCCCCCAGAGTGACGAGCCCCAGCAGTCCCCACGCCAGGGCGGACGCTATCCCAACACGTCTTCGCACAGGCGATATCCCACCAGCATGATAGAGGATTGTACTCGTCTATGCAAGGCCGATTCGTCCTACAGCCTTGCCGCACGGCGTTCAGCACTGCGGTACAACAGGTATCGCCCAGCACTTGCCCGGGGAAGTCGGCTGGGTTTCCCATGGGTCCATACAAGAAGCCTCGAACATTGGCTTTCCTCTCCTTCCTCAATTCTGCGGTTTTCCGGACCGATGGGAGTGCACCGACATGATCAAAGACCTTGCGTTCGTTGCGTATTCCGTCGCCGACGTACCGCGGTCGGTCGCCTTCTATCGCGACGTCGTGGGGCTCGAGCTGACCGACATCGTGTCCGAGAGCTGGGCCGAGTTTGCGGCCGGCTCGGCGACCTTCGGCGTCGGCAAAGGACAGGCGCTAGGCATCACGCCAGGCAGCCAGTTCTCGGCAACCTTTGAAGTTGACGACGTCCACGCCACACACGATCGTCTCGCCGGTCGCGGCGTCTCCGTCACCGACGTCCAGGAGGGTCCTGTCTGTTATTTTTGTTTTGCAACCGATCCGGACGGCAACCGCTTCGGGCTGCACCAGCGTAAGCGTGGCTAGCTGCTCCGGCTAGCTGCTCCTCCGAAGCCTGCGAGAAACCTCACCGAGACCGCGTGGGACCAGGGCCCAAAGTCTCCCACTTTGCCGTCTGCGCCCTGCCGCTTGAGTATGCGCCTGGGGCAACCCAGCCCACCCGAATACCATTCACCCCTTTTGCGGGCTGGTTCGTTCTCGGTACATGTCCGGGCAGTGAGGAGTGACCGACATCACCTGTCTCCAGTGTACACAGAGAGCTCTTTGGCCAGCGCCGAAAGACGGGTATCGAATCATATGACACGTGAAGCACGGATTCACGGGGACAAACCGTACCAACTGACGGCCTCCGATGCTTGCAGCAACCGAGAGGTCTTGCCGTCGGCGTACGCGACAGGTGCGAAAACCCACATGGCAGACAATGACGACTGTCACATGTCGCTGCCGATCACATCCTACGTATGGCCGGGCGACCCCAGTCGCCAAGCATATCGGTCCCTCATTAGAGCGTGGCCGCGGGAATCATGAGACGATAGATAGAAACACGAGGCGAACAATATGACCATTGCTGGCCCATCCTCCAAGGGCGTGCGGACCTCGCGCGGATTCAGCCTCATCGAAGCATTGATCGCGATGGTCGTGCTCTTGCTGGCCGTTTTGGCCATGTTGTCGGTCGTGCCGTTCGGTTTTACAAACGTCCAGACGAATTCGATCGACGTCCAAGCCGTCGCCGTCGCCCAGCAGGCCTTGGATGACGAGCATAACGCCCTTCTGCACGCACTGCCCATGCCGGCGGCGACGACCGTGCCGATCGATCCCGGCCAGTCCTATCTTGCCGGCGCCAACCAAAACAGCAACTACGGGTCCTTCACGGTGACGCCGGACGGCTGCTCGTCCGTGCAGCTGATCGGCAGTTTGCTGAGCGGTGTCAACACGTACTCCTGTACGGCAACGGTCGCCTGGACGGAATCCGGGGCCGCCCGCCAAGTGACGGTCCAGAGTTATGTCACGAAGTAATCGTCGCCGCCGCGCCTACACGCTGGCCGAATTGCTCTCGGTCATGTTCGTGCTATCCCTCACCCTCACGGCCGTCGCCGGCATCATCGGTCCGCTGCTGCGATCTCAAAGCCAGACCCAGGCCAAGGTGGACACCGTGCAGGCGGCGGCCATGGCCTTTTACCGCATTCAACGCGATCTGCGCAATTCGGACGCCGCGCAGTTATGGGTATGCACGATAGGCCCAAGTCCCACGTGCACCCGGCCAGCGGCGACTCTGACGACGACGCAAGCCATCGTCATCCAGACTGCGTACCAAAACGGCACGGGCCGGTTTCAACTGACGACAACGGGTGCGCCGTTCTGGCAAGGTGCAACCATCTATTGGGTTGACAGCCAGGGCAACTTGGACGTCGCATTCGACCAACCCGGCTCGTATACGGTCGGCAACAACCTGACCCAGGCGGATGCCCAAAACGCGGTCACCGACGTCACCACCCGCGGGGGCATGCAGTTGGCCCGCTTCCTGCAGCAGATTTCTCTGGCGGTCCCCGGCGCCGGCTTTGGACATTCCTTATCCTTTCAGATGAAAGCACAGAGCACGGTGAACGGCGCGTACAACGAGACGACCTACGACACCGACGTTGAGACACGGAATTGAGGTTGCCATGATGCGGATACTGCGATCCTCACGCACCCGGCCCCGGTCCCGGCAGCGGCGGGGTATCGCCCTGGTTATGACGTTGTTCATTGTCGTGATGCTGCTGCTGGTTGCGGCCGCGGTGTTGTCGAACACCTCGTACACGGCCAACAATGCCCTCAACGTCCAAATTAAGAATCAAATTTTCAACGCCGCGGAAGCGGGCGTCAACGTCGCGCAGTGGAATCTTGACCAGAACCTTGCCGCTCCCAGCGGGGCCTCGGGCACGACGACTGTCCAGGGCTACACCGCGCACTGGGCGATTGTCGCCAACGAGTTGACTCAAGGCGGCACCATCGTTTCCGATCCCGACCCGCAGTATGGCAGCCTGAGCGTGCCTGCAGGACAAGCTCTTTTGGCCGGCTGGGCGTCGGGTATCATGGGCGGGCGCACCGTCTACGTCGAAGAAATGGTCCAACACGCACCTCCCACGCTATTGCCCAAAGGCGCCATTGTCTGCGGCGGAACCGGCGTCATCGATCACCAGCAGATTACGGATACCTCCGGCAACCATAGCGCGGACATCCGGTGCGGCACCATCCTCGCCAGCGGCGGTGGCCAGATTCCGGACGGCAACTCGTACGCCGTCGGCAGCGTGAATCAGATTACGGGATACGATGGTCAGGCCCATAAAAATGCCACGCCGCCGACGTTTCTCACACCGGGCCAACTCTCGACCCTTCAGAATCAGGTGCTCACCCAAGCCCAGAGTGGCTCCCCGAACTTTTACACATCCGGTAACGTCACGGGGGGCACGATTGGATCCAGCGGGGCGAACTGCGTCGCGTACATTGGCGGCAGCATCGTGCTCAACGGGAACGGCAGTTTGATTAACTACTGTGCCACGACGGTCGTTATGGGCGACGTGACAATCGGGGGCAACGCCAAGTACCAGGCCCTGCCGCCCGGTACGACTCACATTATGTACGTTTTTGGATCGAACGGGACCGTGCTCCACGGTACGCCCACGACCGAAGGCATCTTCTACGTCGCCAATGCCAACGTCACCATTGACGGCGGGGGCAACGGCAATTTTTCCGGCGCCATCATCACCCCCAATAACGTCACGATGAACGGTGGCGGAACCGCAAGCTTCGCGTACAACGGCACGCAGACCCCGCCGCCGGTTCCCAACAATAAGGTGATCCCGCTGGCGCAGTGGGAGTACTGACCGGTATCTCCCTCACCCGATGGAGGCCCCCCTGGAATCCGCAGCCGACGGCCGTTTTATGCTCGGCTGACGGCCGACCTTTTGGGGAGACGCAACTCGCAGCGCCCTCCTTCATCCACCTGCCGCGCTAACCCGTTATGAGCTGTGGAGCAGCGGCCTGCTGCCCCTTTTCTCCTTAGGGCGATGTCCATTGAAAGGGATTGTATGGACTCGAAACTCCGGGATTCGTTTCGCGAAACGGGAGAACTCGTAACCGAGTTGTCGGTCAAGGCTAGTGAAGCGCAGGCGCGCGGCCTGTCGCGCCGATCTTTCGTGTCGTCCGCGCTGCTGGCGACCGGGGCGGCGGTCCTCGGGTCGAGCGTCGCGGCGGATGCCGCCGTGCGGCCTGTGCTGCGCTCGGCTCTGGTCCCCACTACGACGACCAGCAAGTGCTCGTGCACCCCGACGACCATCTTCAGCATCGCCGCCACGGCCGAGTTGCTCGCGACGACGATGTACTATCGTGCATTGGCCCTGCCGACCGACCTTCCCGACGTCAACAGCATTGCCAACCGCAATTACTTCCAAGCTGCGCTCACCGAGGAGTACCTCCACTACGAGCTGCTGACCAGTCTGGGCGGCAAGGCCCTGGCCACGCAGTTCTTCTTCCCGACCGGTATGTTCACGAATGAGACGACCTTCTTCAACACGCTGGACGCTCTCGAGACGGCCTTTATCGCCGCCTATCTGGCGGCGGCCCGCGAGTTCAGCGGCGCCGTCTCGTCGGTGATCACAAAACCCAATCCCGTGGTCATCGGGGCAGCGGTGCAAATCGCCGCCGTTGAGGGCGAACATCGCGTCCTGGGCCGCGTGGCCGCGGGCGTCAACCCGCCCAACAACCGCTATCTGGAATCCGGAGAGTTCCAGTGCGTCGAGGACGCGGCGGACGCGCTCCATCCGTTCCTGGCGGGCGGGGCTGGGTTCTCGGGCCCATTCCATGTCCCGTCCAAGAGCGAGGTGAATAGCGCGGCCCAGCCCTACGGGTTCAGCTTCTTCCCACCCGAACCCGTCGCCTAATGCGGCACAAGGAAAGGTAGCCGGTACTCGAGCAGCGGTCGCGCTTTGCGCGACCGCTACCTCGGGCTTTCCGATTTGTTAGTCGCTCTTCCCTGAATCCGTAGCGGTCGCGCTTGCGCGACCGGCAAGAAGTCCCCGCCCTGCGTTGACGAATTTCCATCAGGCACGACCTTTTGACGCAGCGCGGGCCGTCCGGGTGCGGTCTGCCGCACGCAGCACCTCGCGCAGTACGACCGCCTGATTGTGCTGTTCGTCGCGCGCCGAGTAGACAAGCGTCAAGACGGAATGGTCCCCCGCTGCGGTCAGGAGCTCGCGCACGCGGCGCCGTGCGGCAGGCCGGCGCAGTTCGGCTCGGTACCGTCGCTGAAATTCCGTCCAGCGCTTCGGTTCGTGGCCAAACCACTTGCGCAGCGGCGCACTGGGCGCGAGGTCCCGCCACCAGCCCTTAACCTTGAGTTGGTCTTTGCTCAGTCCTCGGGGCCACACTCTGTCCACGAGGGCCCTATATCCGTCTCGCGGATTCGGGCGTTCGTACGCGCGTTTGATCGCGATCTTCATGCCGTCACCTGCCCTCCTGCCCGTGACACGGGTGTCCAAGACGCTTCTCCGGGTGTGCGTCCATGCATCGCCTAGTTTGAGTCTTACGTCGAGAGCTCTTGTCTAGCTTTTGTCCATATGAGGGCCAATCTTTTTTTCACAACATAGCGACACTTCCCCCAGCCGGCACGACGTACCATCTAGGCCCTCTAAGGGGTACGTGCTAGGATGCAACCTGCACGCGGCTTCGGCGCCGGCCGCTGCTCTCACCCCCTCCATTGTCGATAAAGGAGTTCTCGCGATGCCTGCAACCGGTCTTCACGATATTGTCGAAACGGCCGTCGGGGCCGGATCCTTCTCAACTCTTACCGCTGCGCTCAAAGCTGCCGGCCTGGTGGACGCTCTGAAGGGCCCCGGCCCGTTCACCGTCTTTGCGCCGAATGACGATGCATTCGCACAATTGCCCGCCGGCACGCTCGACAGTCTTCTCAAAGACATTCCCAAGCTCACTGCGATCCTCCGGTACCACGTCGTGAGCGGGAGTTACGCGTCTTCGGACGTCAAGGCAAAGACGGTGCTCAAGACACTCCAGGGAGAGACAGTGACCCTCGAGCCCTCGAACAACACGGTAAAAGTGAACGACGCAACGGTCATCCAACCGGACGTTCGCGCCTCCAATGGCATCATCCATGTCATCGACCGCGTGGTCCTGCCGGCGTAGTTGAGCAGGGCTCGGACTGCGGCCCAAACCCGGTCCGAGCCCAAACGGACCCCGCGCCGGACATGCAGAACATGCCGGCTGAAGCATCATCATGACGAATTACCGCATCCTGGGCGTCGCCCGCCTCACCGGTCTCACGACGGACACCATCCGCAAGTGGGAGCGCCGGTATTGCGTCGTCACGCCGCGACGCGATGAGCGGGGTATCCGACGCTATACGGACGCCGATCTGCGACGCCTCCAGGACCTTCGCCATGCAACCGATCTTGGGTACCCTATCGGCGAAGTCGCCCGCCTGACGCCCCAGGAGCTCAGCGAGCTGCTGCGCAGCAAGCCTCTGCCTGCCGTTCCTTCCGCTGTGCGCCGCAAGAGGAACCTGCCGGATGTCTTCACGCGCGCGGTCTTGACGGGTCTTGCCCGCTACGACGGCGAGCAGGTGGACCGCATGCTGTCGGCGGCGGCCCGTCTCCTGCCGGCCTCTGAATTCGTCCTCGATCTCATGTCGCCGCTGTTTGCGCACATCGGGCGGGCGTGGCGCTCGGGCAGCTTGGAGATCGGGCAAGAGCATCTCTTCTCGGCCGTCGCGCGGTCCGTCTTAGGCAACCTCATACGCACATACCCGCCGCGTCCGGATGCACCGCTGGCGGTTTTTGCAACGCCGGCCGGCGAACCCCACGAGTTCGGTGTGCTCCTTGCCGCCATGCTCGCCGCCAGTGAAGGTCTGCGCGTGCAGTACCTGGGACCCAATATGCCGGTTGCCTCCATCGTGCAGACGGCGGAGCAGGTGCGTGCGCAGGCTCTTGTGTTGGGCGTGGTTCGCAGCCGCCAACGCAGCTCGCTCAGCCGTGCGCTGGTGAGTTTGGCGGCGGCGTTGCCGGATCGCATTGAGTTATGGCTGGGAGGCAAGGCCGCGCAAAAAGACCTTATAAGCCGCCTGCAACGCCCCGCCACGGCCGTGCCGACGCTGCCGGATTTTTACCGGCACCTGCGCTCTCGCCTGAGCGGCTCGTAGTCCGGCGTTAGGCCGGCGCGCTTGTGGTCGGCTTGGGGCATGATGAAGACGCTCACGGTTGTCGCCAACGACAATGCCGCGAGCCAGACGCACAACCCTGACGGCCCAGCGTTGTACACTTCTCGCCGCCGATGCAGAGGTCGCGTCCCCGGCCGGACGGTCTTTCCCCAAGGCGCGGCCGGCGCAACCGAGGGTGCGCACCGGAGGGTCGCCGCCCCGTGCGTCCGAAACGGCCACGCATGAGCGGTGACGACGACGCCTCGGGGCTGCGTCGCGGTCTTGGCCTGCCGGGCGCCGTCTCCATCGTCGTCGGCACGGTTATCGGGACCGGGATTTTTCTCAAAACCGCGTTGATGGCGCAGCTGCTGGGCTCGGCAGCCTGGGTCCTGGCGGCATGGGTCGCAGCCGGTCTCCTCTCGCTGGCGGGCACTCTCACCTACGCCGAACTGGCAGCCATGATGCCGCAGGCCGGCGGACCATACGTCTATTTGAAGGCTGCCTACGGCAAATTGCCGGCCTTCTTCTTTGGGTGGAAAGAGTTGCTGTCGACAAAGGGAGCCAGCAACGCGGCCGTCAGCATGGCCATCGCAATCTTCCTCACGCAACTCCTGCCCATCCACGTCGTCTGGACGCAGCGAACGCTGCACCTTTTCCACGAGAGCGTCACGTGGCAATTCGGGTCGCAACAGCTCGAGGCTATCGCATTGATCGTCATCCTGTCCGCCATTAACTGCCTCGGCGTGCGGGCCGGGGGCGCCGCGCAGACCGTACTGACCGGAGCCAAGCTGGCAGGTATTGCCTTTCTCGTCATCGGCGCCTTCGCGTTCTCGCACGGAAGCTGGCGCCATTTTTTTGAGACCGGCAGCACCGACACGGCCCGCGCTGCCGGCCTATCCGCTTTCGGCGCGGCGATGATCGCTGCGCTGTGGGCGTACTCGGGATGGGGCGACCTCATCATCGCCGCCGGAGAGGTTCGACACCCTGGTCGAACGATTCCGCGCGGATTGATCGTGGGCATCGCCATCATCATTATTGTCTACGTCGTGACGAATGTGGCCTATATTTTCGCCCTTCCGCTGGCACAAGTGGCCGGCGCCAACTCCACGGCCTTCCCGAATGCGCCTCCCGTGGCGGCACGGGTGGCAGCCGCCTTTTTGGGGGCCGGAGGCGCCGCCTTTCTCTCATTACTGTTTGTCGTGTCCGCCCTGGGAACGCTCAATGGCGGCATCCTTACCGGTTCACGCATTCCCTTTGCGATGGCGCAGGACGGTCAGATGCCGGCGGCTCTGGCCGACCTGCACCCGAAGACTCGCGCTCCGATCAAGGCGATCCTCTTCCTTGGCGCGTGGGCCTGCCTGCTGACCTTGACCGGCACCTTCGATCAGTTGACGACGCTCGTCATCTTCGTGGATATCCTCCTGGATGCGATCGGAGTGATGGCGATTTTTCTTCTTCGGCGCAGCATGGCCGGCGCGCACCGGCCGTACCGCACACCACTCTATCCGTGGGTGCCGGCTCTCTACGCCGCGACGCTGATCTGGCTGGTCGCGAACACCGTGTGGACCAACCCGCTGGAAGTTGCAGGCGGACTCGCATTGCTGGTTGCCGGCCTGCCGGTCTACCTCTATTTCCGCACCAGGGACCGACGCCGGCCCGGGCTGACGCGGCCCGAGCCGACGACGGTCTAACGGCGCAACTGTGAGAAGGGTTGCCGGGTGGGGCTACAACGGCTGCTGACGCGTCAAGGTTGCGCGAAGGCGAGCGCCTTGGTCGCGGTGCCGGCACTCTTAGCTGTCATTGACTGGCTGACGCGGCGCTTGCACTCGAACGTTACGGAATTCTTGCTTGTACCGCCCTTAGCCGTCGTCATCTTCCTGCTGTTCTCCCAGCCGGACGCCGGATTCATCAATGCTCGTTCCATCATCGTCCTGCCCGTGCTGGGCGCCGCAGTCGGCGAGGCGTGCTATGCGTATTTCGGATTGACGCCGTGGGGAGTCGGGGTGGCAACGCTCGTCATCTTGTTGGCGCAGGACGCCATCCGCGGCTATATGCCACCGTCGCTCGCCATCGCGGTCCTCGCCATGCTGCTTAAAGCTCGCGGCATCGGTTATACGGCCGGCGTTGGGCTGGCGGTTCTCTTGATCGGCGCGGTCTTTGTAGCCTGGCGGACGCTGCTGTGGTCGCGTCTCCCCGCAGGCGGCAAACACTAGAACTGCCGACGCAACGTGTGGGGTTGTGGCGGCCGCGCCAGCGCGGCCGCTACCGAAGCTCCTGCACGGTTGTTTGTAGCAGCCGTGGTATGGTTTTCGCGTAGCGGTCGCCCACCGCAACCACACGCCCTCCGATCGAGGGCCCGATGCTGCGCCAT
>CADDZI010000015.1 GCA_902812405.1 bacterium
GCGGTCGAGGTTGTCTTTCTAGCGATAATCTCCGGCAACCAGATCCACTTCTCGAGTCGCCCGGCTGCGGCGGACCCCGCGACTCCCTATCATATCCCGACCTGGGCGGTTGACGAGTATCGGGACGCAGGCGCAGCTGTTAGTGCGGCTGATGTCGTGCGATTGGTGACGTACGCGGAGACTGGCTACGGCAATGAGAAGGCTTTGAGAGACTGTCACAACGCCCACCCGGGTTGCATAGCCTAACGCTTTAGGGTTGGAGGCCCATGTGCCGGGGCCCTAAGGAGCTGGCAGCGTTGGCGGACTCGTGTTGTGAACTTTCTCTCACCTTTTAAATACGGTAATCCGTAAGCTAGCCGAACGGGGTATGTGAGACACCCGATTTGCGGGGAAGAAGGATTGTCAGTATCCCGAACCCCACTAAAACCCCATGCAGACTCTCTGAACCCTAAGAACTGAGCTCGCTAACCCGATGCCCGCCACGCCTTGCCCAAGAAGCTTCACACCGGGCGGCAGGTTGTACTGGTCATCGAGTCGTCCGACGGCAAACATCAGGCCTGCGCCTGCAAGGCCACATGAAACTCCGGCGGCAACATCAATAGGCCGATCATAACGCTACAGAAAATCCCAAGCCCCCCAAGGCGGCTGACGGGACGGGCTTGCAGTTTGAGGCGACCTAGGAAATCTATGATACCCAAATCCTTCCCCAAGCGATCTGAGAGACCTGTAAACAGTACAGATGTTAAGAATGCAGCCACAGGATCAAGCATCATCTGTTTGAATGCAGTGCGTTCTCTTCTCGTGCGGCTACAGGCCCTAAAAGACTTGTCAACAATCGATCATACAAACGGGCATTCTCAGGCCAAGTAAGATGTCGGGCTGCAAACGTCCGGGCAGCGCGACCCAACCTAAAGGCACCCGAGGGGTCGCCAAGCACGTCACGCAGGGCGCGAGCAAGCGCTCCAACATTGCCTGGCTCCACCAGCCGGCCGGTGTGGCCATCCTTGACTATTTCGGGAATACCCCCAACGCGACTCGCGACGACCGGCACCTCCGCCAGCATGGCCTCGCAGAGAATAGCCGGGAGTCCCTCCCGATAGCTGGGTAAGGCGAAGACATCGGCGGCTCCCATAAGCAGACCCAACTGACGTTGCTCGACAACTCCAAAGGCTCGACATTCAATCCCGGCTCGTGCGCATTCTCGTGCAACTGCGTCCTGGTCCGGACCGCCGCCAACCAAGAGAAGCACGGGACTCAGGTCCGAGAGTAAATCTAGCGCTGCGATAAGATCGAATATCCCTTTCGATCTTCCAACATATCCGGCGAAGAGAACGACTTTGCGACTGCTCGGAATTTCTAAAGCCCGACGGGCATCGTTGCGATCACGTGGAAAGAAGACATCGGGGTCAGCACCATTATAGATGACGTCGACCCTGTGTGCACCAAGTGCCTCAACCTTAGCGGCAATGAATTTACTCACCGCTACCACGCGATCCACGCTATGTATAATTCGCCGCGCCGTAGCCCGAAACAAACTATTGCGGAAAGGATAATCGTACGCGTCACTACCATGCGCTGTCAGGACTACTGGAACCCCATGCCCAAGAGCCATGACACCAGTCGGTAGTATCTGGTGAGCATGAATGACATGCGGTCGAAATTCGGCAACGCAAGCCTTAAGAAAACGCTTTGTCTGCAAACCGAGAGTCTGCATGAGCCAAAAGCGCGGCAGCAGGAATACTCGAACTACTTTGACTTGCATGCCGTTGATCGTGTACTGTGCTGGGACGCGGCGATACGCGCGCCAGCGGTGGCCCAGCGGGGGAGCCCAGGGGACAAATCGGACTATCATGGCTTCCCAAGAAGATCGGGTAAGCGCTTCAACCTGTCGTAGGATGAAAATACCGGCGTGCGGACGCTGCTCGTCTGGGAAATCGTTGGCGATGACCAGTATCCGCTTGCGCAATCCTGTCTCAAACACCTTATCAGCGGAAAACGATGACCGCTTCGAGCGGACCAAGTGTCTGAGGAGGCGGCGGGCCTTGCGTGGAAACGGTACCCTCATCCAAAATCCCGCCCCCCGAGAGTACTAAGGTGTGCTCGTATTTGTTACCATAAGGGTAGGCATGAGTCTGAGAGCGGCTGGGGTTAACGACAGCTGCGCACGGCCCGACCGGAGAGCCCGCTAAATAGCAAGATTGGTACTCTCTGCCATACACGCCGCTCGGTTGTTGGAGGGCAGAGATATCTAGGGGGGTCGGCACCACCGGGTTGAGGGCAACCAGTTTCGTCTCTGGTTCCACTCGGAATTTGGACGCAGTACCGTAATACTCCCAAAGAATACTCTTGTCCGGCGTGTATGTCAGCAGAAATGAGGCATATGTGTAAATGCGGCCGTCGACTGAGCGCGAAGCGTCGGTTGTATCTTTTCCGTAGCAGAAGAATAATTTGCCATCGCGTGCCATGGCGATTTCGGTGTTTTCGATCTGTGTCCAATATCTATCCCACATCTTGGGAAATCTCACTGAACCGGAGTAGCACCCCTCCTCCATGCCACCAATAACATTGGGCACGTCATTGAGGGCGCGGGTAGCGTTGTTTTCCAGACCGTTGTACACGATGGGCACATCGACGCTGGCAATGAGCTGCTTTTCGGCAGCCAGCCACGCCTCGGGGTCATAGTTACAGGGTAACCCTGAGAGCCCCACCATGGTGTTCGCATCGTCGACAAAGAAGGCATCCCAGTGGCGGTTTGCGCTGCGCGATCTGATCACCCATTGAAATTTTGCTCGCAGAGCGGGCGATGCTGGGTCGGCAAGGTACATATGCTCGTAATGAAGCGAAGCGAGCCTGTTACCGGAACAATCGTGTGCATATACCGACTCGTCAGCCGACCGCATCGGGTTGGTATCGTTGATCCGGTTCGGGTTGGTGTAGTACATCGTCTTGATACCGGCCGCCACAGCCTCCGGGTCATATTGCCAGGAGGTTTCCGTCCACGTGACCCAGGGGGCGACCACCGTCGCGGGCAATGCCGTATTTTCCGGCCCTCCGAGATAATCGGCGGTCAACACGTGCATGGGTACCGTTGCACCCCACGCCGGGGGTGCCATACAAGTGAGAACAAGAGCCCAAATAATGATCCGGAACATGCTGGCACCCCGACCCTCAGTGATGATGCCGATTCCAAATGCAGGTCTCGTTTTCATATTGTCAACTATCCTCTCCAGTAACGTTGCCGGCAGCTACCCGGTTCGCGCGATAGGCGTTTACCCTGCCGAGTAACTGCTGTCGGAGGTGGAACATTCCTTGGGCCGCATGCCGCAGATGGCGCAATGCGAAGAAACGTCCACGCTTCAGCGTCAGCATCGGCACCTGCGTCACCCCGTATTTCTCCTTATATCTCCTTCTTATACGCTCCGCGCCCCCAATTAATTTTTCCTTAAGCCTCGATGCTTACAATAACGCATGGCGTACCAACGAAGCGCCTCGTTGGGGCGTAGATGCTGGTCGGCACGGAAACTTGCGTTGCCCCAAAACTCGACCAGTTGGTTCATTCCAGCATAGATCGCCGTGGCGATACACTTGCCGTTCGGGCCACACCTCTCTTTTCCACCTGTCGTATCTTCTGCCGATACTCTTTGGCCATCGTTGCGCAGAGCGCGTCCTCGCGAGGCAGCCAGGAGGTCGACCTCCGCAACATCGCCCTCGACATTGAACGCCATGTGCGAGGTGGTCCAACCGGGGAAGGGGCTGCCGAGAATCCGTAATCCGAATCGTCGTATGACCAGACCCCTGACGTATCCAAGTACCTGCGTGCCCTGTTCAACAGCTGCAACCACCGGAGTCGCGTGTTGCGTTTCGGCAAGATACTCCAACCAGGCCTTTGTCTGGAGGAGAGTACGATCCTTACAAGAATTCAGCACGTCCCAGGGGACCGCACCGTAGTCTAGTTCCCGGAGCCGTAACGTCATGGCATGATATGCTTTCTGCAACCGGGGGGTTCGCCCTTGGGGGAACTGGTTAGGATGCCCTGAGTCTGAGGTCCCCCCACACGACAGTACAATACCTTGCCGCAGCTGGCAAGCACGGGAGACCCGCTGCTACGCGACCCACTTACGTTTTCCTCTGGGCTGGGTTCCTCAGATGATTCGTGTGATTCACATTAGTACTGTGCACTCGGCGTACGATGTCAGAATATTCTACAAGGAGGCGCGGTCTCTTGCGAACGATGGATACGACATCGTCGTTGCCGCTCTAGCAAACGGAGCCAAGGTGCATCAAGGGGTTCACATTGTCCCGCTTGGCAAGGAAGGTGGATCGCGCTGGAAACGTATAGCCCGCGTCTTTCGTGCTTTGTTCCTAATGCTTCGCGAAAAGGACAGCATCTTACACCTGCACGACCCCGAACTGCTCTTAGCGGCCATTATTCCGAGTTTTTTGCACCGCAAACTTATCTTCGACGTGCACGAATTCTACGTAGCTCACATTGCCCATGCCGTATGGATACCGCGCTGGTTGCGCGGCTTGGTAAGTCATTCGTATGACTGGCTCGAGCGCCGGATTCTTCCTCGTTTTTCGGGTATCGTGATAGCTGTCGAATCCATGCGGGCTCGCTATGCCGAGATTATTGGAGATGAACGGGTCGCACTTGTTCGCAATTTTCCGTGCATAAGCCCGAGCGACAAACATCAAGCTCTGACAAGTGCGCATCCCTTCGGGGACAGGCCTTACATCGTCCATACCGGAGGCGCCTCCCACTTACGATCCTTCCATGTCATGGTTGAGGCTGCAGAGCTCCTGCGTAGATACCAGTGCGATTGGCCGATAGTCAATATGGGCGAGGTCAATCTATCAGGCTACGATCCACGCCAACGCGCGGAGTTTATGGCTAGGGCTGCTGCTGCCGGTATCCATAACCTGGGGAGCGTGCAGCAAGAGGTGGCATGGCGCTATTGCGCGCATGCAGAGATTGGGCTCATCTTTCTGGCTTCTGTTGAGAATTACAAGCGTGCCTTGCCCATCAAACTCTTCGAATATTGGTTTTTTGGTCTTCCTGTTGTGGCGCCTGACCTGGGCGAGCTAGCCAGATATATCAGGCGTTGGGGCGCCGGGCTACTTTTCCCCGCCGAAGATGGCGCTGCTGCAGGCGAGCTACTGCTCAGCTTAGTACGCGATCCAGACCTTAGGGCACGTATCGCCCGGCGGGCCTCGGAAGCGGGGGCGCACTTTGATTTCGCGCCCGAAGCCCGTTCCTTGAGGAGTCTATACGAACAGATAAAAAATGCAAGGCCCTACGGACGCAGGTGGGCCGTGGACAAAAATTGTGCCCCCTAGTGGAAGACAATAATGCCCTGGAGGGCTTTAAGACTTTTTGGCGGCGCGGGGCCTGCAATTGAAATTTTCCCCCCATCCAGGATTCCTCCACCGGTGAGGACGAGGGTGTGTGTGTATTTGGTACCGTAGGGATATGGATGGGCGTTGAAACGGTCAATGTTGACCACGGCGGCGCATGAGCCGACGTATACCCCAGCCACGTAGCAGGCGCGGTATTCGCGGCCATAGACTTGACTGCTCACCTGTAGCGCACTCACGTCGCTAGGCTGCGGGACCACGGGGCTCAGTGCCACGAGCATGGACTCAGGCTCGACGTGAAACGCAGACGGCGTGGCATACATCTCCCATAGGATGCTGGACGATGGCGTATAGGTTATCAAGAAGGACGCATATGTATAGAGCCGACCATCAAGGGCCGAGACAGCTGTAGTGGGATCACGATCATAGCAAAAGAAGAGTTTGCCTTGCTGCGCCATCCCCAATTCAACGTTGGCGATGTGTATCCAATAATTGCCCCACATCTTGGGATACTGACTTGACCCGCCGTAACAGCCTTCTTCCATGCCTCCAATGACGTTCGACGATACGTTCAGCCCCATCTCATTGGCGATCTGCAAGCCGTTGTACACGATGGGGTAGGGCGCCTGGTAGCTGTTCTCACCCTGTGAAGCCGCCAACCATGAGGCGGCACTATAATTGCATGGCAATGCCGGTGCACCCACCACATCGTTGGCATCGTCCTCAAAAATCGCATCCCACTGTACCGTATTCGTGATACGTGACGCGATGAAGTTTCTCCATAGTTGCCGTAAATCAGGCGAGGCCGGATCCATGAGATATTGACCATACGTTATAGGACCAATCCGCTGACCCGAGCACGTATGCGCAAATGTGGATTCATCCTTGGTATACAGCGGATCCCCAGGAGCTTCGCGGTTTGGATTGGTGTAATACATCGCCTTGATACCGGCAGCTCGCACCGCTGGGTTTGACTGAAACGACGTCTCCAACCACGTCACCCAGCGCGCTAACAGCCCAGGACTCAACGTCGTGTCACCCGCCCCACCATAGTAGTCCGCTGTCAAGACATGCGTCATCGCAATCGAACTAGGAGTCGACGTGGCCCAGGGCGTGGGGCTGGCGGTTGCACGCACCGCTGGCGTTGGGCTCATCCGCGGCGTGGGACTTGCAGTCTGTCTAAGCTGTGGACTGGGGACAGCGCTAACAACTGGAGAGACCGTGGCGGCCAGGGTTGGCGGTATGAGGTTGCGACGAATAGTACCCGCGGGCACGGGCAACGATCCCGACGACGACCCGCTGCAGTTGACCAAGAACGCGCAACAGACTGCTGCAAAAAAATAAGTCGCCCACCTCGTATACCGTGCCTGCACATTACCTCCCGCTATCGGTGGCGCCCACGCATCAGCCTGTGCTCGCCTGGACGCCACGCGCATACTATATACAGGCAGAGCCCTCCTGTAAAGCGGTGAGGAGGCGCCCCCTTGGCCGGCAGCCAGGCGAGACTAGTGCCTCTTATGAAACCGCCTTTAGCTAATTAGGGGAAAACTATCGCGGAACCAAGCGCAGGTAAGTTTGCCGGTGGGAGAGGCCCCGCCACCGATATTGCCCCCCCATCCAGGATTCCTCCACCGGTGAGGACGAGGGTGTGTGTGTATTTGGTACCGTAGGGATATGGATGGGCGTTGAAACGGTCAATGTTGACCACGGCGGCGCATGAGCCGACGTATACCCCAGCCACGTAGCAGGCGCGGTATTCGCGGCCATAGACTTGACTGCTCACCTGTAGCGCACTCACGTCGCTAGGCTGCGGGACCACGGGGCTCAGTGCCACGAGCATGGACTCAGGCTCGACGTGAAACGCAGACGGCGTGGCATACATCTCCCATAGGATGCTGGACGATGGCGTATAGGTTATCAAGAAGGACGCATATGTATAGAGCCGACCATCAAGGGCCGAGACAGCTGTAGTGGGATCACGATCATAGCAAAAGAAGAGTTTGCCTTGCTGCGCCATCCCCAATTCAACGTTGGCGATGTGTATCCAATAATTGCCCCACATCTTGGGATACTGACTTGACCCGCCGTAACAGCCTTCTTCCATGCCTCCAATGACGTTCGACGATACGTTCAGCCCCATCTCATTGGCGATCTGCAAGCCGTTGTACACGATGGGGTAGGGCGCCTGGTAGCTGTTCTCACCCTGTGAAGCCGCCAACCATGAGGCGGCACTATAATTGCATGGCAATGCCGGTGCACCCACCACATCGTTGGCATCGTCCTCAAAAATCGCATCCCACTGTACCGTATTCGTGATACGTGACGCGATGAAGTTTCTCCATAGTTGCCGTAAATCAGGCGAGGCCGGATCCATGAGATATTGACCATACGTTATAGGACCAATCCGCTGACCCGAGCACGTATGCGCAAATGTGGATTCATCCTTGGTATACAGCGGATCCCCAGGAGCTTCGCGGTTTGGATTGGTGTAATACATCGCCTTGATACCGGCAGCTCGCACCGCTGGGTTTGACTGAAACGACGTCTCCAACCACGTCACCCAGCGCGCTAACAGCCCAGGACTCAACGTCGTGTCACCCGCCCCACCATAGTAGTCCGCTGTCAAGACATGCGTCATCGCAATCGAACTAGGAGTCGACGTTGGTGTAGGAAGCCCGGTCGGCGTGGCGGTTGGACTGGGTCGTGGGCTCATGCTGGGCGTCGCACTTGGCCCTGGAGTTAGTGTGCTGGTGGCGGTCGGTCGGGGTGATGGAGAAGCAATCACCGTCGGGGTCGCACTTGGTTGAGGAGTCGTCGCCTGGCTTGGGGTTGGAGTGGGAGACGTCGCTACCGTTGAAGACCGCGGAGACGGGTCGTCATGCTGAACATGGCTAAGACGGCTCGGTGGTAGCACCGCCGGCGACGGCCCACCACAGCCTGCGTCTATCAGCAGGCCTCCGAGGAGGACAGCGCCGGATAATAGTGTTGTAATTCTGCGAATACCCATGGACCTCAGGTATCCCGCGCCACTCTTTAGCTCGGCGCCGGTTTGGCGATACGGGCATGTTATATGTTTCGATGGGTTTAGTCAGTGCGCGTGCTCACGCGACAGCAAGGTCAAGAGGTGCCGACCCAACGGGAGGCGGGAAACTGTGTTCGGGAGCACGCGTCATGGAACTCGTGTTGGGGCCAGCCTGCCTGGTATCATAACACGCGTTCGATTCGTAACGACCGCTGCCACACTTTCTGGTATGATGCACATACTTTCAGGATCGATGTCTGCAAACACCGGTGCAGCGCCCAGATGGATCACACATTGTGCACCAGCCACAAACGTCAGCGACCGCATAATAACCTCGTCGCCGGGACCAACATTCATGGCATGCAGACCCAGATGAAGTCCCGCTGTGCAACTGGAGAGGGCAACGGCATGCCTCACACTGCGCAGCGAACTCTCGCTCTACCTCACGCGCCACGGGTCCCGTTGTCAGCCAGCCCGACCGCAGGGCCATCGCGACTGCCTGAATATCAGCATCGTCGATGCAAGGTCGGCAATACGGAATGACCTATCCAGAAACCGTCATGTGGAGATTCTATACTGCTGCCGTCACAACGTGAGATGTAGGCTGATGGCGGTGCTTGGGCACCTGTCCGATAACTTGGTTTTCCGACTGCCACGCCGCATAGGTGAGACTGGCCGAGATGAATAGCAGCCATGTGTACTTTCGGTACATGATATCTAAAAACATAGCCGCGGCAAAGAGTCCCAGTAATGCTCCCTGGCAGATGAGACGGTAGGGGTACGTGTTACTGTTCTCCGGTATTTGATTCAACATGCGGAATTGGACCCACCAGGCGCCAAGCAACAACAGAAGTCCAATCAGTCCCAACTCGACACCGGTTTGCATGAGCAGGTTGTGCGCCGCGCGTGCCCAACCAATACCATGCGGTGTAAAGACTCGCATGTACACACGATTGAAGGCGACCGGGAAATTCTCGAGCCCTGCCCCGGTCAGCCAATAGCGCTCAAATGCAGCGAACCCCACTCGCCAAATATCTTCGCGGCCTGATCCATGTGTTGTAAGAGCATTGCTGAAGCGGGCCCAAATCGACGTGGGCATAAAGAAACTGGTGATCACACTCAACGTCATTAGGGCGATGACGTGAATTCGATGCCTCGATCGCCATACCAGGTATACGAAGACGACGGCTACACCAAGAAGTCCCCCTCGTGATCCCGTGGCGTAGACCCCCATAAGAAGGACCACGTCCGCTGCAACCAAGGCTAGTTTGACCCCTGGGGAGGGGGTCATGAGGAAGCCGACCGTTACAACCGCGATCGGAAGGATCATCGCTGCTGCAAAATGGTTGGGGTCAATGACGTCTTGACCGTTCGAAAGCAACAGACGCTGAGTGATGCTCGCGAGATTCTGGTGAAAGTAGTATACTCCGTAGGCGGCCGAGAGGACGCCGCCCAGACCTGTCCCAAACATGACCGCGCGCAAGTCGACCAGTGTAACCGGCAGGAGGCTTATCACGACGTAGAGCGATATCAGTTGTAATACCGTCTCCAGCCTGCCCAGCGCAGCAGTTGAATCCAACGCCCAGAAGAGCGTGAGGCTCATCCACACGACCACCCCGAGCCATGCGTACAGGGCCGGAGGGGGGCGACGCCAGCGCTTGTTCTTTAGCATCCAGAAAGCCATGGCGGCGACAGAGGCAGCCCCGATGAGTCGCAGAAGTGTTCCAAACTTTGAGAGACCGAGCAGCTCGTCCATCGGGGCGAGCATCGCAAATAACCCAAAGGGAAACACCAAGGGGCGCCTCGCTCCCGCATAGATGACCATCGGGGCTAAGGCAACTGCCACTGCAAGCGCGAGAAACGTCTTCGACCCTAGCGTCTCGCCCCAGACGAAAATGTAGCTGACCAGCAACATCGTGGCGACGGTGCCGACGCCGAGGAGCCAAGCACCGATGTCCTTGGCTCGCGGCTCATGGATCACAGTCCCACCCCCGCCTGGGCTGCATGTAAACGGGGTTTGCAGGCGACAGGTGCAGTGGAAACCGGTGTGCCTTCAAGGACTTTTGCCATGCGGCACGCTACTTGTGGCGGGCCAACCAGATCACCCGGCCGTCTGACTGGGGCAAGCCGCAATGCCGCCTTCTCGATGGCGTCGGTCGTCCCCGCCAGTACGTTCCAGCCGTCTTCGAGCGTCTCGGTCCACTCGGTTGTGTCACGCAGGGTGACGCAGGGTACGCCAAGGACGTAGGCCTCTTTCTGCACGCCGCCCGAATCCGTGAGAATCACCCGAGCATGCATTTCTGCGGCGACCATGTCCAGAATGAGCGCGGTCTGCACGGCATGCGACGCTGAACCAACTTCGAGATTGTACTCGGGGTCTTTGATGCCAAGTTCGTCGAAGAACACCTTCGACATCTTGTAATCGTAGTGCTGGCCTGTATTGACCAGGCATTCTTGCCAGTGGCGCCGCGCGAGTTCCTCGCTCAGGAGAGCCGCCTTGATGAACTGCGGCCGGGCGCCCACGACGCTGAGTACTTTCATGCCGTTGCACCGACCTGGACCGCGGCAGACAGCTCTCGCACGGCGGTGTCCTGGTTCTCTGCAGTCAATTCGGGGAACATCGGCAGCGAAAGTACTTCTCGAGCCGCCCGTTCGGCGTGCGGAAAGACGCCGGCCTGACCCGACGTGCGGTGCACCTCTTGAAGATGCAGCCGGCGTGCCTCGTTCCGGGCATCCAAATGAGGTAGTTCCACGCGCAAGATCGCGGCCTGCACCTCGTCCAGGCGGCTGTTGACACATGCAGCTGCTGCCGCCACGCAAGTTGCAGCACTGATGCCTGGTATCGCCTTCATGCGATGCGGCGCGCCTAATCCCACCAAAACTTCGTGCGCGGTCCTCATTTTGGACCCCTCGTGTCGACACCGGGGTCTCGCCGATCGGTTGTCATAGGGTCTCTTTCGGTGCCTGCCGAGCTTTATCCATCTATCGACCCGTAACTTTCATTGTGTGTGGAGACCCAAAGCCTATGCCGTTAGGTTGCGAGGCCCCAGCTGCAGGACTTCCCGCAGGTGTCTGCTGAGGATGGCCCATAGGCGCTCCCGCGCTCGCATATGGGATGTCGCGAAAGAGATAGCTGCTTAACGGGTTCCACCACCGCATCTGCGATACACTCGGCAAATGCACTCCGAAGCTTGACAAACAAAGGGAGAGTAAATTGCACCAGCCGAACTGCCGTTTTAGAAGCCTATCTGTACGCATGAGAAGAACGCATTGTACTCTTTCGTGATCATATCACAATACTATCCTCCTGAAGTGGGCGCATCGCAGGCGCGACTCAGCGCCCTCGTGCGTCAGCTTTCCAGGCTCGGGCATGGGGTGGAAGTGGTTACCGCCTTGCCCCATCACCTCCGCGGCAGAATCCACGACCGCTATCAAGGCCATTTCTATGTCCGAGAAACGTGGGAAGGCATTCCGGTCTATCGGACGTGGGTATATGCCCCTCCAAGCGTCAGCGTCGCGGCACGCGTCCTCAACTACACCAGCTTCGCGTTGACATGCCTGTATAGCCTGGCGCGGTTACGACCTCCGACCTACACCTTCGTGGAGTCTCCTCCGCTTATGCTGTTTCCGGCCGCCTGGCTGTTTGCCAAGCGTTGGCGAACCCCGATTATCCTCAACGTGGCCGACCTTTGGCCTACGTCCGTCAAGCTACTCGGCGTAATGCAAGACGGTCCGTCACTCCGCCTGGCCGAGCACTTGGAATCGTGGGCATATGCTCATGCCACCTACATTAATGCTGTGACAAAGGGTATCTATGAAGAGCTTGCGATTCGCCGCGGCTATGCATCCAAGGTTTTGTTCTTACCCAACGGCGTGGATACGGAACGATTCTCGCCCGGGAGGCCCGATCCCGAGTTGATCCATCGCTACGGTTTGCACGGCAAGAAGGTGGTTCTGTATGCCGGCACCCACGGCCTCGCCTACCGGCTGGATATGCTCGTTGATGTGGCTGCGCTGACACAGGACTTAGATGTCGTGTTGATGTTAGTCGGAGAAGGTCATACGAAGCCAGGCGTCATGCAAGCCGCGGCCAAAGCCGGAGTCCGTAACATGATCTTTGTTGAATCGCAGCCTGAGTCCGAGATGCCCCGCTACTTTACAACCGCGTATGCGACGATCATCCCCCTGGCCCGCAATCCACTGTTTGCAGGGACGCGGCCTGCGAAGATATTTCCCTCCCTGGCGACAGGGACTCCCATTATCTACTCGGGCGAAGGCGAAGGCGCCCGATTGGTAAGCGAGGCCAATGCCGGTGTCGTCGTTCCCCCGGAGAACCCTTCAGCTATGGCCGAGGCAATCCGCAACTTAATCCAGCAACCGGCACTCCACGCCGAACTTTCTCGCAACGCACGTCGGTGCGCACTGGAGTCTTTCAGTTGGGAGACAATTATTGCCCGCTGGCTCCGTGAGCTCGAATCACATGAATGCGACACACCAAACCGATACAACAAGCACAACTAATTACTATCATCCAGGACATCCCGCAGTGTCTGCACGATGACGTGTGCATCCTCCAGCGAGAGATTATTGTGGAAAGGCAGAGCAACCGTCCTTGAGGCAACCCGTTCTGTCACGGGGAGCGGGGGAACCTTGAAACCCCGGGCCTTGATGTATGGTTGCTGGTGGATCGGTGCAAAATACCCCCGCGAGGGGATGCCCCGTTCGGCAAGCTTACGAATCACTGCGTCTCGGTGCACCTGGCCGAGCAGCTCAACGATGTACACGAAGTGGCTGGTGCGACACCCGGGGCGCTGGCGCAAGGTGCGCACGCGTGGTTCCTCTGCTAGCAGCGTATCGTACATCTCGCTGACTCGCCTGCGCTTCTCCAGCAACACATCGATCCGCCTCAATTGTGCGATGCCGAGTGCTGCGCTCATTTCGGTCATGCGGTAGTTGTATCCCAATACCGCGTGCTGCAGCCACGGGCTCTCTTCGTCACGCCCTTGATTGCGCAATTGCCGACACGTGCGAGCCACCGCAGAGTCGTTCGTGACGATCATCCCGCCCTCTCCGGTGGTCATCTGCTTGTTGGGAAAGAAGGCAAAGACGCCACCGATTCCAAACGGACCGCACTTTTTGCCGTAGTACTCCGCGCCTAGGGCCTCGCACGCGTCGGCAATGAGGGCCAGTCCGTGACGATCGGCGATGGCGGACAATTCGTTCCACTCAGCCGGCGTCCCGAAAACATCCACAGCCAGAATCGCCTTCGTGCGGCTCGTGATCGCCTGCTCCACCAGATGAGGATTGATGCAATACGTATCCGGCTCGATATCGACGAACACCGGTGTGGCACCCAGGTAGAGGAAGCAGTTTGTGGATGCCACAAAGCTGAAGGAGGTGGTAATCACTTCGTCGTTTGGACCAATCCCGGCTGCACAACAGAGCAGATGAAGGCCGGCCGTCCCAGAGTTCACGGCAACCGCGTGTCGGGCACCGCAGTACTGTGCGACGAGGGATTCGAATGCATCGGTCCGCGAACCCATCGTGAGGCGCCCGGACCGAAGAGCCGCGAGCACCTCGCCAAAGTCCGCATCCTCGAGATCGGCTGCCGCCATGGCGACACGAGTGGTATTGTGGAGACTCGTCATCGCGGCACCTTTACCTCCTCCGGACCTGGAGTTAGCCACCCAAGAGCGCGCGCTGCCAGAAGGAGGGCGACTGTCAGCAAAGCTGCCACCGCGATCACGATACCCAGAGGCTGGAATGACAACACCAGCGCCAAACCACCGAGCAGAATATCGAAACAGAAAATGAGAATGACAACCTCCGTGTTGTTCTTTAGTGATATTCGCAAGCGATCGTAAAAATGCTCCCGATCGCCTGAAAACAGAGACTTTCTTCCCAACCATCTGCGCACAACGCCTGTGCTCAAATCAAAGATGGGCACTCCGGACGCTATGAGACCGCAGAGAAAGAGACGCGGACTAACGAGCAAGAGCTCTGTCAGCGCGTAGGATAGCAAGCAGCCCAACAACAGGCTGCCGGAATCTCCCATAAAGACTGTGGCGCGAGGGAAATTCCAAACTAGGAACCCCAACGTCGCCGCCGCAAAGATAGCGCAGTCATCAGCCCTCAGACCGTGCAGCCGATTCAGGAGACCAAGACTGCCAAAGGCAATAGCGGAGCTCCCGGCTGCCAGGCCATCCATGCCGTCCAAGAGATTGACGGCATTGGCGAGAACAACCGTCAGAACCATTACCGCACCCCACAGCAGGACGGTCTTCGGACTCAACTCGTGGGGGTAAAGCAGGAAGCCCGCTAGCACCAGACCCGCCACAGTCTGACCAATCAGCTTCGTTCCCGGACGTAAGCTATATCGGTCGTCCAGAAGACCGACAACGAACATCAAGATTGCACCCGGCCATGCTGCGTGGAGTCGGGGCACCATCAGTGAGCTTGTCATAACGCCGCAGAAAATGCCGAAACCTCCAAGCCGGCTTATCGGCTGAGTTTGCAGCTTTAAGGGACCCGGCGGATCTACGATACGCAAGCGCAGGCCCAACGCGGCACATGCCGGGGTTAGGACGGTACACACGAAGAACGCCAGCAGTACCGGAATCATTACTCCAGGCTCATCCTTCGTGCTCTAGCTATCCCAACAATCCTGAGCGGCAATCGCATTGTGTGGCCGCCGCGTAAGGGGAGACTCACCTTTCCGATTTAGCTGTACCAATCTCCCGAAAACCGCTTGCTTGAGTCGGAATGCATTCTGCGCAAAGTTGCGCAGATAGCCCAGGCCGCTGAAACGCCCTTTGCTCAGGGTCAGCACCGGCACACGCCGAACACCATATTTCTCCTTATACTCCCCCCGCCCCCAATTAATCCACTCCAATCCCCGGCGCTTCCAATACCTCATCGCGTACCAATGCAGCGCCTCGTTGGGGCGCAGATGCTGGTCAGAGCGAAAACTTGCATTACCCCAGAATTCAACCATGCGATTCATGCCTGCATAAATCGCAGTTGCGATACACCGGTTATCCGGTCCACGGGCCCGCAAGAGCAGCAGGTGACCGGTGGGAGCAAGATGGCGGATAAGACTTTCTACGCGATGTACATCGTAGGTTGGGATACTGGCTTGCTTTGAGAACACATCCTTAAGTTGTTCATAAAAGTCGGTTGCAAAAGACAGATCGGTCGCCTCCTCGATACGCACGCCCCGTCTTTCCGCTTGCCGAATTTTCTGCCGGCACTCCTTTGCCATCCTGGTAAAAATCTGTTCTTCGCTTTGCGTTAGATCCGTCTCATAGGTGTGTGAAAGACGCGACTCGAATCCGGCTGCGTTGGCATCAACTTCGCTGAATCTTTGATGATCTGATACCTCAACGTAGACGCATCGAAGTACGTTAAATGCAAACGTACTAAGAGCGGCTAACAGTTGCCCCCCCGGCACTGTCTCCAGCATGTTGAAGCCCATGTAGCTTGTCGTCCATCCCGGGAAGGGACTGCCAAGAATGGGGAGTCCAAATCGGCGTATCAGCAAACCGGTGAAGTAGCCCACGGTGTCTTTCCCCCGTTGAACCGCTGCCACGACGGGTGTCGCTCGCTGCGTTTCCGCCACGTATGCAAGCCAGGCACGGGTTTGAAAAATCGTCCGATCAGGCATGCGGTCAAGAACATCCCAGGGGATTGCAGCGTCAGGCAGCCGACGCAGCTGCAGCGTCTGATTTGCTTGTTCGCGGGCGCACTCCGGATCTAGGGTCAGATCCATCGACGATGCCGGTTGCATTAGGAGGCTCCTACACCTCTGACCACAACACGCTACGGCCCGAGCTCAGGAACGACTTGTTGATCGCCTGGCGGCTGAGCACACGCTGTCTGCGACGTAATGCGCATCCTCGTCGCTCATGTCGGGATAAAGGGGGAGGGAGACAAGGCGCTGAGCGGCCCACTCTGTTACGGGCAATGGACGGGTATGTAAATGCCGCATTGAGGCCAGTAAGTGGGTTGGGGGGAAGTGAACGCTCGTGCCAATACCGTTGCCGAGGAGCGAGGTTATGACAGAGTCTCTTGTTACGCCACAGCTATCGTCTACTATGATCGCGAAGACACACCAGCTGTGCCGCGCGGGCCGAAGAGGCCATTGAGTCGCAGGTACGATTCCGTTGCTTCCCTCGAAAGCGTCACAGTAGATCCGGGCCAGGCGATCCCGCCTGGCTTGCAAGGTCGACAACTTTGCCAGCTGTGACATGACGAGGGCCGCCGTCAGGTCAGGCATATTATACTTGTAACCCAACGCAACAACATCATAGGCATAGCGATTTCCCAACTCATATCTCTTCCACGCATCCCTATCCATGCCGTGCAGAGAGAGAATACGCACCCGTTCCTCGAGGTCTTTATCGTTGGTAAGGAACATGCCACCCTCACCTGAGGTGATGTTCTTTGTCGCGTAAAAACTAAACGCCGCACCATCGGAATACTTACCCGGCCACTCTCCCGTATCGTCCAGAGTCCCAACGGCGTGCGCCGCGTCCTCCAAAACTCTTATCTTGCGCTCCCTCGCGTAGCTCACGATACCGCGAATGTCCATCGGATAACCACCGTAGTACATGGGAATGATAACTCGGGTTCGTTTTGTGACCACTGGATCAATTGTCTCGGGAGTTAGGCACAGCGTTTTAGGATCAACATCTGCAAAAACAGGTGTGGCCCCGAGATGTAGTGCGCATTGTGCCCCCGCGACAAAGGTCAATGACGGCATCACCACTTCGTCCCCCGGCCCGACACCCATCGCTCGCAGGCCTAAGTGGAGCGCTGCAGTACAACTGGATACCGCAACGGCATACTGAATTCCAGAGCGGGCTGCAAATTCGCGCTCAAGCTCTTGTACTCTAGGCCCCGTTGTCAGCCACCCAGACCGCAACACTCTGTTGACGGCATCGATGTCGTCTTGATCTATGGAGGGTTTGAAATACGGTATCGTGCGTCTTTGGGATTTCATGGGTCTTAGCTAACCGCCGATGTAAAATGGGAGACGAATACACGACCGCAAGCACATGCCTCTTCCAACAAATCGGCAATCCGACATGCGCTAGAGAGCGGGAAAACCGTGGCCGCAGAGACTGGACCAGCCGGTGAGCGCTCTACCGCTGCCCTGATTGCACCCGGGTCTGTCCCCGCCAGCACGTTCCAGCCGTCTTCTAACGTTTCGGTCCACTCGGTTGTGTCACGCAGGGTGACGCAGGGTACACCAAGGACGTAGGCCTCTTTCTGCACGCCGCCCGAATCCGTGAGAATCACCCGAGCGTGCATTTCTGCGGCGACCATGTCCAGATACGAGAGCGGTTCGCAAAAGACAATGTTGCGTGGCCGCTCCGGGAGCCGCTCAACAAGGGGTGCCGTACGGGGGTGTACGGGAAACACGACCGGAAACGGCAGCCGGGAAATGCCCTCGAGAATGCTACGAAACGCCTCGACGTCATCGGTGTTTGAAGCCCGGTGGACGGTGGCCAAACCATACGTGCCGGCGGCGAAGGGAATGCACGACGGCAGCGGCCGCCCCCTGACGTGGGCGGCTGCTCGGCGGACCAGGTCGACCATGAGGTCTCCCACCACGGCGACGCCATCCACGATCCCTTCTCGACGCAGATTATCGGCTGCACTCTGAGTGGGTGCGAGTAGCAGTTGCGAGACATGGTCCGTAACAATGCGGTTGATTTCTTCCGGCATGCTTTTGTCGAAGGAGCGTAATCCGGCCTCGACATGTGCCAGCGGGATTTTGAGCTTGGCCGCGACCAGTGCTCCGGCAAGCGTCGTGTTGGTGTCGCCAAAGACGATAACCCAATCCGGCTTTTCGGCCGCGACCACCGGCTCCAACCGCTGCATCATGAGCGCGGTCTGCACGGCATGCGAGGCTGAACCAACTTCGAGATTATACTCGGGGTCTTTGATGCCAAGTTCGTCGAAGAACACCTTCGACATCTTGTAATCGTAGTGCTGGCCTGTATTGACCAGGCATTCCTGCCAGTGGCGTCGCGCGAGTTCCTCGCTCAGGAGAGCCGCCTTGATGAACTGCGGCCGGGCGCCCACGACGCTGAGTACTTTCATGCCGTTGCACCGACCTGGACCGCGGCAGACAGCTCTCGCACGACGGTGTCCTGGTTCTCTGCAGTCAATTCGGGGAACATCGGCAGCGAAAGTACTTCTCGAGCCGCCCGTTCGGCGTGCGGAAAGGCGCCGGCCTGACCGGACGTGCGGTGCACTTCTTGAAGATGCAGCGGCACCGGATAGTAGACCATCGTCTGAACGCCAGCTTTGTGCAACCGCTCGCGCACCTCGTCGCGAGCAGCCAGGCGCACGGTGTATTGGTGATACACCGCATGACAATCGGACGGTTCGGCGGGAACCGTGATGCCTGCAACCTTGGTGAGGCTTTCGGTATACCGCACGGCAATGCGCCGGCGTGCCTCGTTCCATGCATCGAGGTGAGGCAGCTTGACACGCAAGATCGCGGCCTGCACCTCGTCCAGGCGGCTGTTGACGCCAAGCTCTTCGTGATGGTATTTTCGCCGCCCCCCGTGCACCCTCAGCGCGCGCAGTCTGTCCGCCAAAGCCACGTCGTTAGTGGTGACCATACCGCCGTCGCCATAGGCGCCCAAGTTTTTCGAGGGGAAGAAACTGAAGCAGCCGATTGTACCGATCGTCCCCACCGTACGCCCGCCAACCTTGGCACCGATGGCTTGGGCGCAATCCTCGACGACCACAAGTCCATGGCGCCGGGCAATCGCCATGATGGCGGGCATAGCCGCCGGGCATCCGTAGAGATGCACCGGCAAGATGACCTTCGTGCGGGGTGTGATGGCCGACTCGATCTGCGCAGCGTCTATGTTGTACGTGACGGGATCGATGTCGACGAAGACTGGGGTCGCACCGACGATGCCGATTGCCTCCGTCGTCGCGACGAAGGTGAACGGCGTCGTGATGACTTCATCCCCCGGCCCGACGTCCAAAGCACGCAGCGCTAAATGGAGTGCATCCGTGCCCGAGTTTAGGCCAATCGCATGCTTGACGCCTACGTAGGCGGCGATTTCATGCTCGAACGCCTCGACGTTTGGCCCCATGATGAACGTCCCGCTTTCAAGCACCCGGGCGATGGCCGCATCGATCTCACTCTTGAGCGCCCGGTATTGGGCGGTGAGATCCAAAATGGGGATCATGCGGGTGCCGCCTTGCGCACGGTCCCGCCTTCTTCAACCCACGCCTGCCCGCACAATGTACAGCGCAGCGGTGCTCCCAGCGGCATCGTGCCACCGCATTCGCAAGCATAGCCACGCAACCGGGCTGGGTTGCCGAAGACGAGAGCCCGCGGCGGTACGTCCTTGGTCACCACGGCTCCGGCACCGACAAACGCGTATTCCCCGATCGTATTGCCGCACACGATCGTTGCGTTGGCCCCGATGCTGGCCCCCCGGCGCACGAGGGTTCCCTGGTAGTCTTCGGGCCTATTGCGCGGCACTGCGGAACGCGGCGTGCTGACATTGGTGAAGACCATGCTGGGCCCGCAGAAAACGTCGTCTTCCAGAATAACGCCTTCGTAGACGGAGACGTTGTTCTGTATTTTCACGTTGTTGCCGATCCGCACACCCGATGCAACGAAGACGTTTTGCCCAAGCGTGCAGCCACGACCGATGACCGCGCCGGCCATGACGTGGCAGAAATGCCAAATCTTCGTGCCCGCGCCGATCTCGCACGGCTCGTCGATGCAGGCGCTAGGGTGGGCAAAGTACTGCCGTTCCGCGGCACTCTTCATACGGGCACTCCGCTCCGAGCCACCTTGACGGCCGATTCTTGAGCCATCGCCAACGCCTTCAAGACGCGTACGCCGCTATCGGCCGACGTGGGGGCTGGCCGCCCGGTCCGCACAGACTCCAGGAAGGCCGCCATCTCTTCGCGCAGCGGCTCGCTGCCGGCAATCGCAAATTCTTCTTCCTCGCCCCGGGACACGGACGGCGCACCATTCGAGGCCTGGCGTACCGCAAAGGTGCGTAACCGCAGCGAGCTGCCGGCCCGCGAATCGGTGAGCGTGAGCACGCCGCGCTCGCCAAACACATCTAGGCGAGCAGTTTTCTCGGGATCGAGCCACCCCACTTCGACGTGTGCCGAGCGTCCGTCGCCGAAATCATAGTCCACATAGGCGATGTCGCAAACATCGGGGTCACGCAGGCTGGTCTGGGTGGACACGGCGGCAACCGGCTCGCTCTCCATGATTGCCAGCATGAGCGCGACGTCATGTGGAGCAAAACTCCACCACACGTTTTCGTGCGTGCGCAGCTTCCCTAGGCTCAAGCGGCGCGAACGCAGATGCCACACTCGTCCGATGGCCCCCTCGGCAATCAGCGCCCGCAACTTTCGAACCCCGGGGTGATAGAGCAAGACGTGCCCGACGAAGGCGGTGAGACCGCGCGCCCTAGCACGTTCGGCTACCATCCGTCCTTCGTCGACAGTCAGGGCAAGAGGCTTTTCGACGAAGACGTGCCTGCCGGCGGCGAGAGCTTCGAGGGCCATCGCCGCATGCAGCCGGGCGGGTGAGGCGATGACCACCGCATCCACCGGGCTGGTCACAAGTTCGCTATACGAAGCATAGGCGGCGGCTTTGGGATGCGCAGCGCTTGCTGCTCGCAGCGCTGCGGGGTCGGCGTCGCACACGGCAGCCAAGACGCCCAGCTCCTCGCAGACGCGCATGAGATTGGGGCCCCAGTACCCTGCCCCGACCACGCCCACACGAATATCGCTCATTGCCGTCAGAGGAGAATCACGTTGTCGCGAGGCTGGCGCACGGCGCGAGTCGCGTTGCGCGTGTCGATGACGAGCGGCGCATGGCGCACGACAAAGTCCCAATCCGTTTGGCTGTGATCGGTCGTGATGAGCACGCAATCCGACTGACCCAGCGTCTTTTCCGTCAACGGGATGCTGTGCCGTGTACGCCCGTGCGCGTCCTGGAAGCTCGGCACGAAGGGGTCGTGGTAGTCCACCGCGGCCTCGGCTTGCGCCAGCAGTTCTAAGACCTTGAGCGCGGGCGATTCGCGCCAATCCGGGATATCCTTCTTGTACGCGATACCGAGCATGAGGATACGCGAACCCTTGAGCGGCAGGCCTTTGAGGTTGAGCGCGCGGGCAACCTTGTCGCGCACGAAGTACGGCATAGAGTTGTTGATTTCGCCCGCCAGCTCGATGAAGCGGGTGTGGAAATCATACTGGCGGGCCTTCCAGTTGAGATAAAACGGATCGAGCGGGATACAGTGGCCGCCCACGCCCGGGCCGGGGTCGAAACGCATCATCCCAAAGGGTTTGGTTGCCGCCGCATCGATGACTTCCCAGATGTTGATTCCCATGCGGTCGCACAGCAAGGCCATTTCGTTGACCAGCGCGATGTTGACGGCCCGAAAGGTGTTTTCGAAGACCTTGGTCATCTCGGCCACCTTGGGGCTGCTCAGCGCCAGCACCTCCAAAATGGTCTGCTTGTAGAAACTCGTGGCGACGCTGAGGCAGGTCGCGGTGACGCCTCCCACGACCTTGTTCGTGTTCTTCGTCGTGTAGCGCTTGTTGCCGGGGTCCACGCGCTCCGGGGAATACGCCAAGAAGTAGTCGTGGCCGACTTTGAGTCCGGTCTGCGCGAACATGGGAAGCAGCACTTCTTCCGTCGTGCCCGGATAGGTCGTGCTCTCGAGGCAAATCAACTGGCCCGGACGCAGGCGGCGCGCTATTTCGCCTCCTACGTTGCGGATGTACGAGATGTCCGGATCCTTATTCTGCGTCAGCGGTGTCGGCACACAGATAATGATGATGTCGCAGTTGGCGAGGCCGGCAAAATCGGTGGTTGCGGTCAACCGCTCGTTGGCCACCATCTTGGCCAGCTCGTCGTCGTCCACGTCGCGGATGTAATTCGAGCCTTGGTTGACCTGGGCGACGCGAATGGCATTGCGATCGAAACCCACGACGCGGTAGCCAACCTTGGCCTTCTCAACCGCCAGCGGCAGACCGACGTAGCCGATGCCGATGACGCCGACCAAGGCGGTGTGGGTCGTAATCTTTTCCCGCAGCGCCATCTCGTGGCTTAACTCGTGCAGGGCG
Organism: bacterium; assembly: GCA_902812405.1. Lineage (GTDB taxonomy): Bacteria > Vulcanimicrobiota > Vulcanimicrobiia > Eremiobacterales > Eremiobacteraceae > CADDZI01. Next base: position 22,508 of record CADDZI010000015.1, read on the forward strand.
GTGACGACCTGGCTTGCTTTCGGTGTCGACGTCATCTAGGAGGATACTCCGGCGCTAGCTGATGTTTGCGGCTTGTCCTCGGCAACGCCGTTGCCGCCTGCGAGACCATCCGCGTGACCGTTCGCCCGTATGACAGCTTCGGGCGCGGGGTGTGACTGTGCCGCCGCCAGGTCGGCACCCACGACGGCTGGGGCACCCGGGGCATGGGCCTCTCCGTTGAGCAGGTGAGACCCAGGGCGGTAAGACGGCACGAAATTGCGCAGCACTTCGATGACCGTGTCTTGGTCACCGGCGCGCGCGGCCGTTTCCAGCGTGCGCAAGCCGGCCGCCAGGGTCTCGTAGGCGACCCTCTCCTGCTGCGCGATGAACAGCCGCTCGTGGCTCGTCTTGCTCATGCCCTCGGTTGTCGTCAGGATCTCCTCGAAGAGTTTCTCGCCCGGCCGTATCCCGGTCTCGACAATCGGGATGTCGCGGTAGGGCGTCAGCCCGGACAGCGTGATGAGCGTCTCGGCCAGCTTGAGGATGTTGACCGGCTTGCCCATATCGAGGACAAGGACCTGTCCATCTCGCCCGATGGCCATCGCCTGCAACACGAGGGAAACCGCTTCCGGAATCGTCATGAAGTACCGGCGCATGTCGCGGTGGGTTACCGTCACCGGGCCGCCATGCTCGATCTGCTTCTTGAAGATCGGAATCACGCTGCCCCGGCTCTCCAGCACGTTGCCGAAGCGAACGGTAACGAACTCGGTCCCAGTCTGGTTGACGAAAGACTGGGAAATGATCTCGGCCAGGCGCTTGGTGGCACCCATGACGCTCGTCGGATTGACCGCCTTGTCCGTCGAGAGCAGCACGAACTTCGCCGTACCGACGGCGGCCGCAGCAAGAGCCACGACGTGCGTGCCCAGCACGTTGTTGCGCGCCGCCTCGCAGACGTTGGCTTCCACGATCGGCACATGTTTGTGTGCCGCCGCGTGGAAGACAACGTGTGGCCGATAGCGTGAAAAGACCGTCCGGATGCGCGCCGCATCCGCCACGTCGGCCAGCACGATGCGCGTGCGGGTGAACCCGTATTTGAGCCTGAGCTCTTGGTTGATGGCGAAGAGACTGTTTTCGCCGTGTCCCAAGAGCAATAGCAGGCTTGGATTGAGGGCACAGATCTGGCGACACAACTCGCTGCCGATGGAGCCGCCCGCCCCCGTCACGAGGATGACGCGGTTCTCCACGTGGGGTCGAATCTCGGATAGGTCAACCCGCACCGGGTCGCGCGGCAACAGGTCTTCGGGCTGGACCGGGCGGATGCGGGAGACGCGCACCCCGTCGTTGAGCAGCTCCAAAACCCCGGGGAGGATCTTCACGGCGGGCGAGTTGCCTGCCGGCCCCGACTCGCGCAGGCATTTGCCCATGATGCGCTTGACTAGGTGAGGTGGCGCCGACGGGATGGCAATGATGACGCAACCGATCTTGTGTGCGTCGATGAGACGCGGCAAATCGTCGATGCCGCCCAAAAGGGGCTTGCCGGCGACGCGCGCGGCCAACGCCTCATCGTCCACACACCCGACAACCGCGTAGCGGAAATTGTGGTTCTCTTGAACCAGGCGCACGAGCGACTCGGCGGCTTTACCGGATCCCACGACGATCGTTCGCTGCACGCCGGGTCGGCGCTCGCTGCAACGCCGGCGATAGGAGATTTCCGCCGCCCGCTGGGCCAGCACGAAGAGGACGAGCATGCCGCCCGCAATCACGCCAACTTTCGCGTTCAGCCCCAGTACGGGGATGAGGTAGCCGATGGCGGTTGCGCCGAGGGACCCGATCGCGGCGGCCCCAACTGCCGTCCACACGTCTCGCACATCCAAGGCCAAGTCGGTGACCGGCCGCGCAGCACCGCACGCCGCGAGCGCGAGAACGAAAATCACCAGAGCCGTGATGGCGCGCGCCGCATGCGCTCCGCCGTGAGAGCCTTGGAGGAGGAAGAACGCCAGCTCGCAGGCCGCAAACGCCAGCACCGCCTGGACGCCGAGTGTAAGCGGCGCGACGTGCAGACCGGATCGTGTTCTCAGCGGGCGCTGCTGTGTCATTGTCTCCTTTTCGCGTCTACGAGCTCTGCGGCGCAACACCGTCTTCGTGCGGCAGTGCCGCCGGGCTGTCGGTGTTCAGGTAGTAGGTCGCATACCCGTTTGCGGGCGTGGCGCGGTTGAGCACGACGCCCAGCATGTTGACGCCCTGCACGGCGCTCAAGCGCTGCAGAGCTTTCTTCGTCGAAGGCATATCCGTCGCGTTGGCCGAGACGACGAGCACGACCCCATCCACTTTGGCCGCCAGCACCGCCGCATCGTAGACCGGCAAGAGCGCTGGCGTGTCGAAGACGATCGCGCGGTACTCTGTGAGGAGGTTCTCGATGAGCTCCGTCAGCTTCTCCGAGTGAATGAGCTTGACTGGATTGGGCGTCGACGTGCCGCTGCTGAGGAAGTACAGTCCGTCGTACTTGGTCGGCTGTACAGCCTCTTCCGGACGTGCTTCACCGACCAGAAGGTCGGAAAGCCCCGGGCCTGCCGCCAGCCCCAGGCGCTCGTGCAACTTGGGGCGGCGCAGGTCGGCATCGACCAAGAGAACCTTGGGTTCCATTTCGGCCATGGCGATGGCGGTGTTCATCGCAACCGTCGTCTTGCCGTCGCCTTGGTTGGGGCTTGTGATCGCCAGCGTATGCAGCGGTTTGTCGGAGGAGTACCGCAACGCCGTCACGAGCTGCAGGAACGCTTCCACGGTGAGGGCCCGCAGCCAGGGCAGCCGCTTGGGCGAGGCGCCATCCAGCTGCGGGACCGTCGTCAGCAGCGGCAAGGGGAGCGTGCGCTGCACGTCCTGGTCGTCCTTAAACGTGTTGTCGAAGAATTCAACGACAAAGACGCCGCTGACCGCCAACACGAGGCCCAGCAGAATTGCCAAGATGAGGTTAAGCTTCCAGTTTGGTTTGACGGAGACGTCGTCCAAGGCGGCCGGCTGCGTGATCGACACGTCGCTCAGCGCGGTCGTGCGCGCGACCATGGCCTCGCTGTATTTCTGCTGGAGAGCGCCGTAGACGTCTTCCGCCATCTTGGCGTTGCGTTCCAGGTTCGCCAGCTGCATCGTCAACGCGGGGAGCGAGTGGGCGACACCTGAGGCTGCGCTCATCGCTGCTCCCAAGGTTTTCAACTGCCCCTCGTCTCCGGCAATCTGCGCCCGCAGCGCCGCCGCCTGTTGGCTTAACTGCTGGTACACGGGGTTCGGCACGATCGTGTTGGAGGAAACGATGGTCGGAGGCTGGCTCTTGATTGCCCGTTCTAGCTGTGCCTTTTGTTCTTCAAGCGCCTGAACTTGGGGGTACTGCTCCGTGTACTGCTGACGTGCCGTGTCCAACTGCACCTCGACTTGGGCGAGTTGGGTCTGCAATTGTCCGATGACCGGATTCTGCACGACGTTCGATCCGCCGCTGGAGGTGGCCGGCAAGGCGGCTATTTGCGCCAGAACGCTCTGCAACTGGGCCTGCGCCTGGTCCAAGTCGACCTTGACCTGGGCGTACTTTTGCTGCGCCGCGGCCACGGAGCTGTCGCCGCTTTGGTTATCCTGCGTGGCGACGATGTACACATCCGGGTGCGCGGCTTGAAAACGGGCCAGGGCGTCGTCGGCTTTGTGCATCGCCGCCGCCGCTAGGGGCATCTGCTTGGTCAGGTAGTCGATGGCCGAGCCGGCCTGGCCCGCGATCAGCTCGCGCTCGCGATTGACGAAGACGTTGGCGAACTCGTTGGCGATGTTGACGGCCGTCTGACGGTCTCCCCAGGTGGCCGAGAGTTGAATGATGGACGTGTTCGTGACCGGCTTCACGTCGATGTGGTTGAGGAGATTGGCTGGACCCCCCGGCAGATGGAGATTGGCCGCAACTTCGCTGACCACGGGGTCCTGCTGGATGAGGTCCACGTAGGTCTCCGGCGTCATCGTCGTGCTGGCGGCAAGCAGGGCGTTGAGGATCGGCAGCGAGGTATCGCCTTGGCGCCCCACGTCTCCCCCGGAGGCACCTGCAATGAGCTTCGTGGTGGCCGTGTACTGCTTGGGAGTGACAGCAGTCCACAAGACGACCAAAGCGACGAACCCGATGAGAATCGCAAAGAAGACGCGCTTGCGACGCAGGAGGGTGGCCACGATCGCGGCGATGTCGGTCTGACCCGACGCCTCGGGCGGTGGGCTGGCGATCCCTCCCGGCAGTTGGTATTGTTGCGCCGAGCGGAGTGCGGGGCCGAAGTACATGATAACCTTTCGTACCTACCTTCTCTGTTGCCGTCTCATCCGGCAAGTGCTAGGGCGACGGTGTGTTCGTGCACCCGGTTGTGGGACACGGCGTCGGGATGGCCGGGTCGCCGCTACTTTGCACCGAGTTAAGGTCGCTTTTAATCGTGCTGTTCGTGGGGTGACTCGTATTCCAGGATGGCGGTGCAGGGTAGAGGGTTTGGTTTGCGCCGCTCTGACTTGCGATGTCGTTGAGCAGCTGGGTCTCCGCCCCATTCGGGCTGCTCTTCAGAGTCCCGTACCAGTTCACAAGGTTGTGGAAGTTCCAGTTGTCGAACGCCGTGCCTGGATTGCCCGTCCCCTCCTGGGGCGAGAAGTAGTACACGTAGAGGCTGACGGCAGCCGTGAAGACGTCGCTCGTGCCGTTGCTGCCGTTGAGGTACAGGTTGCGGCTGGGTTTGCTCCCTGCGAAGATCGTATTCCAGGCCTCTGCGCCCGCGGCTGTGGTGGCCACGGCAATGTAGTTGCGCCCTGGTACGACCGTGTAGGTGGGGTTCGGGGCGCTCGGCGTGGGCGTCGAGTTGGCAACCAAAGTAAAGTTGCCGCTGCTGTCCGTTGTTGCAGTTCCGGCCTGAGTGCTGCAGCCGCAGGAGAACACAACCTGGGCACTGGTTGCCGGCGCGTAGGTGAAGGCTGGGTACGTGCTAGCTGTGGCCACTTGTGCCGTCCCGTTCAGTATGGGGCTGGACGACGGCACAGGGGGCGGTGGAGGCGGCGGAAGCGACGAGCCTCCCCCACCACCTCCGCAGGCGGCGACGACAGCGGCGCCGATCAGAGTGGCGACAGACGTTGCGATCAGGCTTGCTCTGGATGCAAAACGAGACATGACTCCTCTCTTCGGTAACGGCTGCATCAATGCAGCGGAATCGGGATGAACGACCGGAGGGTCGCAAACAGGTAGTAGAGACCGGAGTTCAAGATGCCCCCGCCGCCGTTGGGCGAGCGCCCCTTCATCGAGGGCACGTACACGATGTCACCCTTTTGAAGAACGAGGTCCTTACTCAAGTCCCCGCCTTCGAGAGTCTTGTAGAGGTTGACGTGAATCGCTTCCGACTTGCCGTCGGGCAGCGTTCGCGTCACCGTGATGTTGTTAAGGTCCGAATTGGCTGCCGAACTCGCTCCGGCCAGTGCGATGGCCATCGAGAGACGGTCTCCCTCGCGCACATCAACCTCGCCCGGGTGGTCGACGCTGCCCACGACCTGCACCCCGATCGTCGCCGGTGCCGGAATGTAGACGATGGAACCGTCCTGCAAGGGTACGTTGAGCGACGTATCGCCGTCGTGGAGCAGCTTTTGGAGCGACACCTGGGTGGTCTGCCCTCCCGGCAAGCCGATCTTCGCATCCGGATACGGCCCCTCGATGGGATTGATGCCTCCCGCCGCCGCGATGGCGTCGGTGAGCGTTGCGGTGGGCGGTAACGGGTACTTGCCCGGCGTCTTGACGTCCCCCAAAACCATGACGTTGACTTGGCCGACCTGCGTGACCGACACCGTCACCACGGGGTGACGGATGTACTTCTCCAGGGCATGTTTGATGGTTGCCGCAGCCTGGTCAGGGGTCTGCCCAGCCACCGAAACCTTCCCGATGAGGGCCAGGTCGATCGTGCCGTCCGGCAATACGGTTACCGGACCGGTGAGTGTCTGCTCGCCATAGACGACGACGTTCAGGACGTCCCCGCCGTGCAAGCGATACTGCGAATCGGCGTGCACCGGTGCAGCGGCTACCCACACGAACATACACGCCCACACCATGCCGGCAACAACGAGCGCCGCGCGCCAGGCCGCCCCGCTTTGCCCTGCATTGATTCTCGTCATCATCCTCTTCACGACGTTTGCACTCCCTTCGCTCAGCTTTCCGGGAGGCCGGGCCCGGCGCCATGAAGCCGGGCCGCGGAGCCGTTGCCGTGTCGCGAGCCGTTGCGGGCCGATCGTCCCGCCCCGGCACGCGCCAAACTCTTGGCTAAGAGCTTGCCGGCTAGACCGGGATCGACGAAATCCTGCCCACGGGCCAGATTCTCCAGCGCCGACACGAGCAGGCCAAGACTGGCAGAGGTGCTGACTGCCCCTTTGCAGCCCGCGGCAATCGCTTCTCGCGCCCGCTCCAGGCGGTCCGGCCCAACGAGGGCGCAAACCGGCACGGCGGGGGCAAAGAGGCGTGCCTCGCGGACGGTTGCCATGGCATCGTTGGCTTGCGCGTCAAGCGCAACGAGGAGAACAGATGCAGGCGTATCGAGCAAGGAGCGGATGTCCTGACCTCCGTGTCGGTTGCTGTGAACCACCGCGATGGAACCGCTGTCCTCCAGCACTGCGCCGAGCGCTTCCCGGAAAAGCAGTTGATCGTCAATGAGGGCAACGCGCAGTCTGCCGCCCGAGTTCCCCGAGCCCGCCGTCATGATGGCTCCATTGTACCGGTTGCGGCCGCCCCCTCGATAGACCGTTACCGCCCGGCCGACCGGGCAAACGGGCCTGGCGCAACCCTTTTCGTTAGGACTTGAGCCCTAGTGAACGCGGTCGCTCCTGGATACCAAGGGCCCCCAAGAGGCCCGCACGTGGGGTTTATTCCAAGCCTTTTGCAGACAGCGCGGGTAGGCTAGGCTTCGCCTGCTTGCTCGCGGTCCTCGATCTCGGCGGTTGCTTCTTCGTACGCCTGACGCAGTGCCAGCAGACCGCGATGCAAGGCCGCATCCTCTTCATTGGGCGCTACATCGGCTCCCAAATCGCCGGTTTCGAACACGCCGTACTTGCGCTCCAAGACGCTGACGTAGGCGTCAATGTCGCCGCGCACTTCGTCCACTTCCTTAATGTAGCGCTGTAGCTCGGGGGTCGGGGAGTGTTCGACCGCCGCCACGCGTTCGGCGTCGTCGGCCACCGTGAACTTCTTCCAGCGGGCGACGAGCGGGCTGACCCGTTCGGCGACGTTGTCGGTCATGATGTGAGATATTGGCGGCGCAGCTGGTCCAGGAGCACGGCAATAAGTATCACCGCACCGAGGACGACATCCTGCGCATAGGACTGGACGGCCAATAGATTCATCAGGTTGTACAGCATACCGATGAGGAGTGCCCCGACAAATGTGCCGCCGACCGAGCCGCGTCCTCCCATGAGTGACGTGCCGCCGACCACAACCGCCGCGATGCACTGCAGCTCGTAGCCCTGTCCGGACTGCGGAATGCCCGCGTTCAGCCGGCCGGCCAAAAGCAGGCTGGCCAGACCCGCCAGCGCACCCGAAATGAGGTACACCGAGAGTTTGACGCCGAAGACCCCGACGCCGGAGAGGCGAGCCGCCTCTTCATTGCCGCCGATGGCGTAGACGTAGCGCCCGAAGCGGGTCTGCGTCAGGACGTAGTGGGCGCCGATGACGACGGCCAGCATCACGAGGGCGGGCATAGGGATTCCCGGGATGCCGATGAAACGCCCAAGCGACGGCAAGACAAAACCGCTTCCGGCGAAGTTGAAGGCCGAATTGTCGATTTCGATCGGCTGCCCGTGGGTATAGAGGAACGCCAAGCCGCGGGCCATGAGCATCATCGCCAGTGTCGTGATGAAGGGTGGCAGGCCGAACTTGACCACCGGCCAGCCGTTGACGAGACCAGCCAGCGCCCCCACGCCGACCCCAACCGCAACTGCGAGCAGCATGCCGGTCGCCACGGCCGGGTGCGCCTGCATGGTGCCGGCCATCAGCACACCTGTGAGGGCAATGAGCGAACCGACGGAGAGGTCGATGCCGGCGGTGATGATGACGAAGGTCTGACCGGTCGCCAAGATGGCGTTCACGGCGATCTGGCGCAACACGTTGATGACGTTTTCGGGACGCAGGAACGCTCCGTGGGTTAGACCGTTGAGAACCGCCAGGATGACGGCCAGGCCCACCACTAGGCCCGCTGTGCGGACGAGGGCGGCCCGCCGCAGGCCCGACGCCGTTCTGTGTGCGCTGCTGTCGGGCGCTGGGACGGCCTGGGCTTGCTCGCGTGCCATTGTTAGCTTGCGCTCCCGCTTGTGCCCTCAGGCAGCTGCCGCGGTGCCGGTGGCGTAGCGCAGGATGGCCTCCTGCGTCGCCTCGCCGCGCTCGAAGATACGGACGATACGTCCGCCGTGCATGACGGCGATGCGCATGGACATGCCCAACACCTCCGGCAGGTCGGAGGAGGCCATGAGGATTGCCGTGCCGGCGCGCGCCAGACCGGCCATCAACTCGTAGATTTCGGCCTTGGCACCCACATCGATGCCCCGCGTCGGCTCATCGAAGCAGATGAGCCGGGCCTTCTCCAACAGCCATTTGGCCAGCACGACCTTCTGCTGGTTGCCGCCGGAAAGGTTGCGCACCAGTTGCTCGAGTGACGGCGTGCGGATGTTCAACTCGGCTGCCAGGCGCGCTACGGCCTCCCTCTCCCGCGTGCGGTCGATCCGGCCGTAGCGCACGAAATCCGCAAGGTGTGGCAGGGTGATGTTCTCGCGTACGCTCATGCCGAGGATGAGGCCTTGATTCTTGCGATCCTCGGTGACGAGGGCGATGCCGGCGGCAATGGCGTCGCGCGACCCGCGCAGTCGCAGAGGGATGCCATCCAAGGCGATCTCGCCGGCCGCCGGGCGTTCTGCACCCGCGATGACCCGCAAGAGCGAGGTGCGCCCGGCGCCGATGAGCCCCGCCAGCCCAACGATCTCGCCCGCATAGACGTCGAGACTCACATCGCGGAGGCGTTTGGGCAGGCTGACGTGGCGTACTGAGAGCAGGGGTCGCTCGCGCGGCGGGTTGGGCGGCAGATCGGGAAAGTGGGCGGAGAGGCTGCGGCCGACCATGAGCCGGATGAGATCGTCGGGCGTGAACTCGCGGGTTAGGCCGGTGGCGACGAGGCGGCCGTCGCGCAGCACGGTCACGCGATCGGCAATCTGGAAAACCTCTTCTAGGCGGTGCGAGATGTACACAATGCCGACGCCCTCCTGCGTGAGAGTGCGGATGACCTCGAAGAGTTTGAGCACTTCGTTTTCGGTGAGGGCGGCCGTCGGCTCGTCCATGATGATGACGCGGGCGCGCGTTGCCAGGGCCTTGGCAATCTCGACCATCTGCTGCTGGGCGACCGAGAGGCGCCGCACTTCTTCATGAAGGGGCACGTCGACGCCGAGGCGCGCCAGGGGCTGCGCGGCGGCGGCGTGCAGGGCACGCCAGTCGATGCGCGCCCCGCGAACGGGTTCCCGGCCCAGCATGATGTTCTCCGCCACGGAGAGCGCCGGGACGAGGTTGAACTCCTGGTAAATGACCGCAATCCCCAGCTCCTGCGCCTGGCGCGGGGAGGTAAGGGTGACGGGCCGGCCTTCAATGAGAATGTCTCCCCGGTCGGCGCGCACCGCGCCCGCCATGATGCGCACGAGCGTGGATTTGCCGGCGCCGTTTTCGCCGACCAGGGCATTGATTTCACCCGGATAGACAGAAAAGCTCACCCCGTCGAGGGCCTGTACGCCGGGGTAGGCCTTCGCGATGTCGCGGACCTCGAGGAAGGGATGGGGCGTCAATCGCGGGGGCGTTCTGTGGGTTTGGGCGATACCCTTTCCCCCACGGCCAAAGGCGGCCCCGTAGGGGCTTACCCCTCCCGGTTCGTGTAGCGGCCGCACGTAGCGGCCGGCTTTAGCCGGCCGTCGCGCTTGCCGTGGCCGGTTCGGCCTCCCAAGTCGTCACGTGCCGTCGGCTGCGCAAGCGCAGCCGCTACAGAACTCCACCCTACAGGCAACCTGTGCGCTAACTCTTCTTGCCCGTGTAGGCGCCCACCGGCACCGCAATCACTTTCGGCGGCGTGTGACCCGTGAAGTAGGCGTGGATCTGGTCAATCGTCAAACGCCCGATCTCTTCCGGATGCTGCTCCGGATCGCCGACCATCTCGCCGGCGTCGATCTTTGCTCGCGCGGCGGGCGTCGCATCGTAGCCGACGATTTTGATTTTGCCGAGCTTGCCCGCCACCGTGACCGCACTCACGGCGCCGAGAGCCGAATTGTCGTTGATGCCGAAGACGCCGTTGAGGTTGGGATAGGTTTGTAGCAGGTTATCCATGACGGTGGCCGCCTGCCCCTGGTCGCCGCCGGCGGGCTGGTCGGCGACGATCGTGATGTTGGGATACTTGGCGGCCAATTCTTCACGAAAGCCCTTGACGCGGTCTTGGACGGAGGTCACCTCCGGCTGATCGATGATCGCGACTGTACCCTGACCGCCCAGAGCCGCCCCCAAAAGATCCGCCGCAACTTTGCCGCCCTGCACGTTGTCGGACGCAACGTGAGAAACGACCGTGCCCTCCTTGGCCGTGCTGGCGATGTCGGCGGTGAAGACCGGGATGCCCGCATTATTGGCCTCGACGATGGCCGGACCCACCGCCTTGGAATCCACCGGAGCCAAGACGATGGCGCTCACGCGTTTGCTGATGAAATCTTCAACTTGCGATGTTTGGCGCGCCTGGTCGCGGTTGGCATCGGCAAAGGTGATCGCATAGCCGTACCTTTTCGCCTCGTCGCGCATGCCTTGTTCCATGGCCACGTAAAATTGAGCTTGGAGGTCTTGGATGGAGACCCCGATGGTCTTCTGATTCTGGTTTGCAGCTGTCCCCGCAGCTGTCTGGCCGGCTGGGGGCTGCGCGCCGCCCGGCGGCTGCTTTGCAGAACAGGCGGCAGTGATCAGCGCGAGACCGATCCCGATGATGGCTGACGGACGGCGGACGCTCCGTGCGGCACGACGGAAAGGCGAGGCGGATGCGCGGCATGACAACCCGGTACGTGGCAGGCGGGCGGCGGCACGACCAAAACGCCATAACCCCAGGGTGAGGTGGCTCATGTACGGCTTCTCCTTGCTGTCGGTTGCGGAACACTGAGCGCGCATCGGAACACGCTCCTTAACCTTCACGCGCTTAAGCTTTTCCATCGGGTGTGGGTTCTCCGTGGCGCTCGTGGCGGACAACCCGGAAAACCCACCTCCTGCCCGCCTTTCCACACCCCCGTGGAGGCGTGATGTGGATATGTGGATGAGATGGTGAAGCTATCTTAAAGCGGCTTTAAGGTCCGGGTCTTTTGGGACCGTGCTCCCGCCGGTGCCAAATGCGCGTTCCCCAGCGAGTCAGGGTAGCGTTGACGAGCCATCCTGGGAAGTGATAAACTGGTTTGTAATCTAGTCTATATGCCTAGGAGGTTCGTAGAGAGAATGAAGACCGTCGGCGCGTTTGAGGCCAAAACGCGGCTCTCGGAGCTCTTGGTCGAGGTCGCTGCGGGAGCTGAGATTCTTATCACCCGGCGCGGGATACCCACGGCCATCCTGTCACCGGCGCGCGGGCAATCCGTCGAAGCGGCCCGCGACGCGGTCAACCGCATCCTGAGCCGGCGCGGCCTGCGCCTGCGCGGCACGACGCTGCGTGCGCTGATCGATGCCGGGCGCAAACTGTAGCCAGGCCTGTGATCGTCGTCGATGCTTCGGTGGCCGTTGCCTGGTTTGCCTCGGATGAGGCAAGCTCGTACGCCGACGCCGCCTTGGACGTGATCGCGGAACGCGGCGCAATCGTGCCGCAGATCTGGGCGTTTGAGACCCTCAATGCGTTGGTAACCGCCACACGCACGCGGCGCATGACGGAGTCTCGCTTCCTCGAAGCCCTGGAGGAGATCGCAAGCTTGCCCATCACGTGCGATCCCGTGCCGGGAGAGCACGTGAGCGCGGACGTCCTCGTGCGACTTGCCGGCGTGGCCCGCACCCACCGCCTGTCCGTCTACGATGCCGCCTACCTAGACCTGGCCCGCAGTCACGGACCGCTGGCAACCTTGGATGCGGGCTTGGCTGCTGTGGCCAAGAAGATGGAGGTCTACTGGTCGCCTGGCGGCGGTGCTTCGTCCACCCACCTTACCTCGTCTAGGTAGCACCATCTCCAGGTTTGACCCGGTTCGGCGGACTGCATGACCGGATGACCGGTCGCCATGAAGTGCGCGGTTGCGTGACGGCCGGGCGAGGAGTCGCAGCATCCGACGTGACCGCACTCCAAGCACATGCGCAGCGCAACCCAACGCGTGCCGGCTGCGAGGCATTCCTCGCAGCCCTGCGTTCGCGGGGTGACCGGCTTGATGCGGTCACGGTGGGTGCAGGCCGCCATGCCGTCAGTGCCTGGCGCGCGCCGTCGCGGTAACCCGCTGCGGTACGCGAATGGGGTAGGCGGCAAATGCCGGATCGCCGCATTGCCACAACAGGAACGCATACTCATCGGTCAGCAGCTGCTCGCTTTGAACGCGTGACGCGGCCAAAAAGCCATGACCCGCATCGTAGTCCACGCGTAGGAGGATCGGGCGGCCGCTCGTGGTCGCCGCTTGCAGGCGCGCCGCGAACTTCGCCAATTCCCACGACGAGACGCGCGGATCATTGTACCCCGTGATCAGCATGACCGCCGGATACTTCGTGCCGTTGACGACGTGTTGGTAGGCATCCATCGCGTAGAGCGCCTTGAAGCCGGTCTCGTTCCTGACGGTGCCGAACTCGGGGACGTTGGGCGGGCCGTTGGGCGTGAACTCTGAGCGCAGCGCGTTGCTCACGCCGACCACGTCGAGCGCCGCGGCAAACAGGTCCGGCCGCGTCGTGATGGCGCGCCCAATGAGGATACCGCCCGCGCTCGTGCCCTCGCCCGCCAGGTGTTCGGGAGACGTGAACTTGTGCGCGATGAGCCACTGGGCACAGGCGATGAAGTCTTGCCAAGTGTGCGGCTTGGTCGCGATCATGCCGGCCTTGTGCCAGGCCTCGCCGTACCAGCCGCCGCCGCGCACGTGGCACACCGCATACACACCGCCGCGCTCCAGCCATGCCACGCGCGTCGCGCTGAAGTAAGGTTCGATCGTGATGCCGTAGGCGCCGTACCCTTCGAGGTAGGTGGGATGCGAGCCGTCAAGCAGCAGGCCCTTGCGGTAGACGACCGAGAGCGGAATCAGCGTACCGTCCGCGCTGCGAGCTTGAACCTCCTCGGAGGTGTACGCGGATTCATCCACCGGCGAAGGCGGCTTGATGTGGGTGTCGCTGACGGCACCGCTGGGCGAGGCGTAGTAGTACAGAAGAGAGTGCGTCCAATCCGTCAGCCCGAAGGTGACGCCCGGCGATGTGGGATCTGTGATGAGGCCCGGAATGTCGCCGCGCAGGGGCAAGGCAATGGTTGACGATGCACCCGGACTGCCGTCCGGGCCAAGAGCGACTTTCGTGATCCGGCCGAAGCCGCCGTCGCGCGAGAGGACGTAGAGACCGTCTTGCGCGATACCCAGGCCCTCGACGATGCTCGTCCCGGCGGGAATGACCGTGCGCGCCCTGCTAAGGTCGGGGTGCTCGAGCGAGGTTGCGATCACTTTGTAGGTGGGCGCATCCTTGTGGGTCAGCAGGTAGAGGGTTGTGCCCACGGGCGCAAACCCCGTGACGTCGTCGGTGGCGGCGACGAGGTGTTGCCAAAAGACGTCACCCGAGGTCAGCTTTGCCTGGGGCACGGCGTAGAGGTCGACTTCGTTCTTGACGCCATGCGCCACCAGGCCAATCGTGTAGCCGGGCGCGGACGGCGAGTAGATGAGGATGGGGAAGTCAGTCGGCGCAAACGGCACCTTGGGATTGACACCGTAGCCGAACACCGGCGGGTCGTCGCCCGGGTTGCGGCCCAGCACGTGCAGGTAGGCCACCGCGCGCGTCTCTTTGTCCATTTCCGACTCGCCGGGTTTGAGCTGCGGAAAACGGACGTAGTAGAAAGACTTGCCGTCGGGCAGCCAGCTGGAGACACCGACGAAGTACGCACGGTCGATCGCATCGGGGAGAATCTTGCCGGTTGCGGTCTCGACGACGTGGATGACCGCCGCTTCCGAGCCGCCCTCCGAGATGCCGTACGCCACGTACGCGCCGTCCAGGGAAGGTTGGAAGTAATTGATCGTGTAGTGCTTGCCGGCCGTGGCCAGCGTTCCCGGATCGACCAGGACGCGCTGATCGCTGCCGTCGAGGTTGGAGACACAGAGCTTGCCGACGTTCTCGCCGGGGAGTAGACGGATGAAGAAGTAGTGCGAGCCGGCACGCGTGACGTCGGATACCGAGACGCCGGCGTTGTCGAGCCCCTGGATGCGCTGGAACAACTGCTCACGCGGCCCGTCCAGGCGGTCCAAAACGGCCCGCGTGTAGGCGTTTTGCTCCTTGAAGAATGCAGCCACGACCGGATCGTTCATGTTTTCAAAGTAGCGGTACGGGTCGACAACGGTCTGGCCAAAGTAGGTTTCGGCAACGGGCTTGGGAGGCGGGAGGGGCGGCGGAGTCGGGAACGCCTCGGGGTCGGCAGCAGCGCGGACAGCCGTTGCGTAGAGAGCGGCTCCCGAGGCGAGAAAGGCTGTAGCGAGGATGAACAGGGCAAGTCTCTTTTTCATCATGCCTCGCCCCTACGCCCCGCGCCGTGCTCAAACCTGCGCCGCGCGCAACCTCGCCGCGTAGCGGTCGCGCTTGCGCGACCGTGAGCGACCTTCGGCCTTGGCCAACCGTCGCGCTTGCGCAACCGGGGCAAAGGTGCACGCTCGCAGGAAACAGCGCAAGGCTCGCGCCAATGACCCCGGAAACATGGCGCGTGACCTGGATTTCTTACAATGACGAACGTGAGCAAAACAGATGTGCTCGGCCCCCTGCACAAGACACCGGCGGATTTGCGCTTGGCACTCGGCTCGCAAGCGGGAACGCAGACGGCTTGGAACAGCCTAACGCCGTTGGCGCGGAACGAATGGATTTGTTGGGTCACCTCAGCCCGACAAGTCACAACCCGGCGTCGCCGGCTCCAACGTACGATCAAGGACCTTCAGGCAGGGAAACGCCGCCCGTGTTGTTGGCCTGGCTGCCCGCATCGCCGGCCCAGCGCAAAAAGGGTGGTTTGAAAGACGACCACGCTGACGCGTCATCGATGTGGCGGGGTGACGTTCTGTCGGCCGCGCAAGCGCGGCCGCTACGGAGAGTGCCGCTCTGGGCAGTTCTCTCCTCAACGCCTGCGTATTCTCTCGCACGCGCAAGCGCGGCCGCTACACATCTTACCTCGCGGCCGCGCCAGCGCGGCCGCTACAGGCGCCGCGCGCGGCACAAACGCCAGCGACTGTTCGAAGGATCTCTTATAGCCCGTTTTGAGTGAACGACCGGTCCAGACTGCGATAGCCCACGGCTTCAGCAATGTGTGCGGCCGCGATGTTCTGGGAACCGGCCAGATCGGCGACCGTACGTGCGACCCGCAAGATGCGGTCGTGGGCACGCGCCGATAAATGGAATTTCGCCACGGCTGCGGCTAGTAACGACCGCGAGGCATCGTCAAGGACGCAGACATCACGCAGTTTCTTGGCCGGCATGAGAGCATTGCATCCCTCACCTCCCAGGCGCGCACGCTGCACCGCCCGAGCACGCTCCACTCGCTCGCGGACAACTGCCGAGCACTCTGCACCGCCCGGGCGCGCCAGGCTCTCGTAGGATAAGCGGGGCACCTCCACGTGAATGTCGATGCGGTCGAGGAGCGGACCGGACAACTTCGAGAGATACTTGCGGATGGCATGAGGCGAACACGAACAACCGCGCAGCCGATCGCCTGCGTAGCCGCAGGGGCACGGGTTCATGCTCGCGACCAAGATGAAGCTTGAAGGATAGGTGATGGTGCTGGATGCACGGCACACGGTAACAGAGCGGTCTTCCAGCGGCTGACGCAACACCTCCAGTGCTGCCCGAGGGAACTCCGGCATTTCATCCAGGAAGAGGACGCCGCCATGAGCCAGCGATACCTCTCCGGGGCGCGGCAGGCTGCCGCCGCCGGCGAGTGCCGTGGCGCTCACCGTGTGGTGCGGCGCCCGAAAGGGTCTCGTGGTGACGAGCCGCGATTTGTGTCGCAGGAGTCCGCTGACGCTGTAGAGTTTGGTCACCTCCAGAGCCTCGTTGCGCGTCATGGCCGGCAAGATGGAAGGCATGCGGCGCGCCAGCATGGTCTTGCCGCTCCCCGGTGCACCGATCATCAAGAGGTTGTGGCCGCCCGCCGCGGCCACTTCCATCGCCCGCTTGGCGCGCTCTTGACCGCAGACGTCTTCCAGGTCTTCGATGTAGCGTATCGGCTCGACGTCGTCTTGGGCAGTCGGGCCGCCGCTTCGAACGCCGAGATCGCTGAGGCCGAGGACCACCTGGACCGCCTGCTGCAGCGTGCGAACGGGATAGAGGGTCAGGCCGTCGACGAGTGCCGCTTCGGGCAGGTTGTCCGCCGGCAGGAGAAACTTCGAGAAGCCGGCTTTCTTCACACCCAGTGCCGCCGGGAGCACGCCGCCCACCGGTTTCACGGCACCATCGAGCGCCAGCTCCCCAAGGCAGACGATATCGCGCAGGCGTGCGGCGTCCAGCTGCTCGTCCATCGCCAAGACACTTAAGGCCAAGGCGACGTCGAAAGCCGCCCCTTCCTTGCGAATGTCCGCCGGCGCGAGGTTGACGACCACCTTGTAGGTGGGAAAGAGAAAGCCGCAAGATCGTACGGCGGCGTTGACGCGTTCCTTGGACTCTTGAATCGACCGGTCGGCGAGCCCCACGATGTGAATGCCGGCGTCGGTGGTCGGCACGCCGACGACTTCGACGCGCACGATGTAGGCGTCGATGCCGCGCAGAGCGGCGGAGTACCCCAAGGCGATCACGTTGGGAATATCACGCGATCTGAGCCTGCGGCGAGCCCTCATGACACGCTGCTTCGTGATGACCTGTGCGGCAGCCGTCAGGTTCCATCGGCCGCGCCAGCGCGGCCGCTACAGCCCGCTCAAACCGCAGTGGCGCACGCGCGGTTCGCAGCATGGCGAACGTGTGCAGCAGGCCCCGCGACGAAGGCCGCCAAACCCGATGGTCCGACGAGCTGTCGGCGGATTTACCCCGATGGCCGTCGAGCGTTCGGCGGACGTACTGAGATGGAGGATCTTCCCATGTCAGGACATGACGCAAGCCCGGCCCGATGCACCTGTACGCGCCGGCGCCTCATTGCCGGCCTCGCCGCGGCCGCGGTTTTGCCCTCGCTGGGCGAGGCAGGCGAGGCGGCACCCACCGCCGCGAGCGGGTGTACCACGGCAAACGGCGGTACAGAACCCTATCCGATTCCCTGGCTAGATAAGAACGGCAGCCACAACCAGCCGGCGGGTCCACACCGGGAGCCGTCCCACATCTACCACTTTCAAGGATTTGTCGCGCGGGCGAGCACGTTTGTCGGCATGGTACCGACAACGCTGGCAATCGTATCCCGTTTGGCAGCCCGACGACTGACTTCGGCTTCATGAGCGGCGAGTACTGGGCGGGGCGAACGACCGAGGCGTCTTCGCCCACATCTGACTCACGCTCTTTCGGGGACAGGTCGTCCCCGCTCACCAAATTCACGATCTGCATCCCCCCATCGCGTCCTCGGGCCTCTATTGGGTGGTTTCGGTGCCGCAGACGGCCGTTCGCCTGGATAAGGATCGAACGCGGCTTGTGGTTGAGATGCACGACGTTCCCGTCATCGATCAACCTCGTTGGCCGGCTCTCGATGCATGCGCCACTCCGGCACGCATGTCGTTCCGCATCGTCTGGGAGTCAACCGGAACGCCCGTCCGCTACGAAGATGCATCGCGCCAATTTCTCTTTCGCGGGACGAGGGCTACCTGCCGGTTGGAGGCCAGGGCGCACGTCCCGGCAATCGGCTTCTCGTGGCGCTCGGATCCCCTGGAGACATCACGCGCAGCCTTCGCCATCATGGGGGAGGAGCGCAACGGCCGCTACTATCCGCCGCACCCCTCGTAGTTCCACTCGCACCGCCTCTCCAGTGGGTCGCCCTCTCCTCGCCTTCTGACCGCCCGCTGACGGCGCCAGGGACCAGCTCGACCGCCAGACACAGCCCTCGGAGGAGGGGCTTTGGCCGGCCTATGCATGACCCTAATAGACACACAACCAGGCCCCACGCACGTGACTCTCGACTTTGGACGCAGTTGCATGACTGAATCTTCTGCTATCGTTTTGGATACTATGTAATTTTTGATAGCGTCGTGGGTATAATATAAATCGGATCAAGGGCGCCGCAGTGTTCTTTGTGGGCGTGTCCGACGATAGTGACGACCCAAGGAGTTGGTAACATCCATGGACCTTACAAAGCACTACCCTCGCAGTCCCAAGGAGAAGTTCGGCGGCGTGGTGATGCTCGCCCGGACCATCGACAAAGCACGGGCCTGGAAGGCAGGCACCTTGGGCGAGTATCGCTACGAGTGCCCGATGGACCAGCGGGTTTTCGAATTCTTGGGCATCGACCCCAAGGTCTTGGCCGACAAAGCTCAGGAGCTTGATGACCGCAAGCTCGAGCAGTGGCTGCGGGATACGTACATCTCGAAGAAGAGTCCGCAGCAGATTGAAGAGTTTAACTGGCGCTTCCTCGAGGAGATGAAGCCGCAGCCCGGCTCCGAGTCGGAGAAATACTTCCTCGAAACCCGCAACCGCATCGACCCGTCGCGGACTGACATCACGACGTGGGCGGATCTCCTCGATCTGGAGGAAGGCCGCGACGTTCCGCGCCGGACCGTGGCCTGAACGTCTCAAGGGAGCTGCGCCCGGCTTAAGCCGGCCGTCTCAACCGCCAGACGAAAGCAGGACGCCAGACCTCACATGGCGCACCCCCTGCGGAAAGGAGGTCTGTTTTTGATGCGCCTTCTGTTTTTTGCCCTTGTGGTGTCTGCCGTCGGGGTTGCATGCGCAGTCTCCCGGGGTGCCGTTGCGGCACCCAATGACATCGCCAGAGGCGAATATCTGGTGACGCGGGTTGGTTTGTGTTCCGATTGCCACGGGGCGAAACTGCAGGGTGCGTTTCTCGGATTCATGCGACCCGGCATGCCTGTGGCGTATCGGGCTCCCAAAATTGCGGGCTTGCCCCAGCTCACGACGGCACAAGCGATACGCTTCCTTGAAACCGGCAAGCTGCCCAATGGCAAATACGCCCGGCCGCCGATGCCTGCGTTCCGTCTGACTCCCCAAGACGCGGCGGCGGTCGGCGCGTACCTTAAGAGTCTCAAGTAAGATGAACCACAGGCTATCCCAAGCCCAGGGCGGCCGCGTTGTCGGACAACGCCCCGATGAGGAAGGCGATGTGGTCGCACAGATCAACGCCGAACTCGCGTGCCCCGGTGTACACCTCTTCCCGATTCACACCGGCCGCGAACCTCTTGTCCGCCAGTTTTTTCATGACCGCTTCGACCGTGACGTCGGCAATACGCCGGCTGGGTCGCACGTAGGCCACGGCAGCGAGGAAACCGGTTAGCTCATCGCAGGCGTACAAAGCTTTGGCCATGTCGGTCGTGCGCGGCACGCCGAGGTAATCGGCGTGGCCGCGGATGGCCTGCACGACATCCTCGGGGTAGCCCAGCTCCACCAGCATGCGACAACCCAATTCCGGGTGCTGCTCGGGCGTTGGGTGAATCTCCCAATCAAAATCGTGCAGCAGCCCGGTGATACCCCATCGTTCCTCATCTGCACCGCGCAGGCGCGCGTAGGCGCGCATCGCAGTTTCCACGCCCAGCATGTGACGGCGCAGCCCTTCGCCATGAACGTAGCGGCACACAAGCGCCCACGCGGCCTCGCGACTGGGTAGCGGCGCAATTCCTTTCGCCATCATCATCGTTCTCGTGCGCTGTCGTCGGCTGGTGCTCCTACCTGATTCCATCTCGCACCTGACGCAGTCTGGGACAAGGATGGAGCATCAGCCTAGAGGTTTGTATGGGAAATTCCCAAATCGTCATCGTGTCGTGGTGACGCTGGCGTCCGAGGCCCAGCCGATGTTCCTTTCTTACGCTTTCTTACGGGGGAATGTACCATGTTGTTCCGAGCAGTATCCGCCGCGTGCGCACTCGCCGTGATTCTCGTGCCGCTCACCGCCGCTGCCGACGCCTTCAGCGATGTGAGCCACGTGGCTGCAGCGTTCAAGGCAGTCCATTCCTTCCATGCGGTCGAGCAGCTATCAAGCGGGCATACGATTCTGGTCGACTACGTTGCACCCGACCGCTGGCGCGTGCAGCCCTCGGCGAATGTGAATGAAGTGGTGATTGGTGACAGCGTCTATATGAATGGCAGGCTTCTCCCCGCCTCGGTCGGGCAGCTCGTGCAATCGAACCTGAAGAGCATGGCTGTGATGGCCACGGATGAAGTGAAGAGAAGCGTGCGCGACCTTGGCTGGCAAAGCGTGGGCGGCGTTCGGGTGCACGTGTACTCGTTCACGGCAAACAACGTTCCGGAGACTCTCTACGTGGGTCCGAATCACCTTCCGGTTCGGGCAGTTGTGCAGATCCCGCAGGGCACCGTCACGATTACCTACTCCCGCTACAACGCCCCTCTTGTCATCAGCCCGTAGCCTGCGGCGGGTTCACCGTAGGGCCTGATTCACAGGATCCGGGCTGTGCGAGGAGCCAGCATCTGCACCCTTTGTGTTCGCAAGTGGCACCCGCTGCTCGCCGCAACAGCCGGCGTGCGTGATGTACGGTCCATGAACCAAGGGAAGTACAGGGCTGGGGCGTGAATCCTCAACCCGTGGAAGCCAGACTGGGCTACGTCGAAGGTGCGCTCGTCCAGATCGCAGACCGGCTCAATGGGATCGATCGCCGGTTCGACACGCTTGAACGCCTCATCGAATCGCGATTCGCTCTGGTCGAGCAGCGCCTCGGGCTGGTTGATCATCGCCTGGCAGGTATCGACCAGCGTCTCCTGTGGCTTATCGGGCTCATCGTCAGCACGTGGATCACGACGATTTTCACCATCGTCTTCCGCCATTAGACCCTGAGACGTCAGACGCGGCACCCACTGCGCCTGCAGCGGCTGTTTGCCCAACTCGTCCCGGCTCATTCATTATCGGGCGGACCATAACGCCACCGCGCGATAATCTGTTGCTTGGACAGGGGAGCGCTGACCGGGTGGTAGGATAACGGCACCTGCGAGAAGTTAAAACAGTCGGACAGATCATCGGCCCGGGCGTCCGTGAAGCCCAGTGACCCCAGGTCGAACTGTTCTTCGATGAACTTCAAGATAGAGCCGAATTCGTGCGGCACGTGGGAGACGTAGCCGGGCTTGGCATAGGGGGAGATGACGATGAGCGGCACCCGAAAGCCGAGTTCGTAGGAATTGTAGATCGTGGGCTTAACGTGGTCGTACCAGCCGCCCCAGTCGTCCCAGGTCACGAAGATGACACTGTTCTTCCAGTACGGACTTGTGCCGATGGCATTGACGACGGACGCCACCCAGGATGGACCGGAGGTCGAATCGCTGCCGGCATGGTCGGAGTTCTGCGCGGTGGGTACAACCCAAGCAACAACGGGCAGCTTGCCTTGGCTGATGTCGTTGAAAATATTGGTTTCCGGCACGGACACGTTTGCCCAATCCGGTCCATAGCGGAGGTGGCGGATGGCGTCCGCCGCCGACCATAAATAGTACGGGAAAGGCGTGTAGTACTTCCAGCTCAGGCCCCTAGCATCCAAGAGATCCATGAGCGTGGGGTGTTCAAAGCACGGGAACGTCCGCTGCGCTTCGCTGCCGCTGGGGTCAATGAGTGGCACGAGACTCCCGGCAGGCGAGTCGCAGCCCTGATTGGTGTTCGGGGGGTTGGGAGGGAAAATGACGTTCTCCGACACCAACAGGTCGCTGCCGACCGAGGGCTCCGACGTTCCGGCGATGATAAACTGGTGGGCGGGAAAACTCGGGCCTTGATTGGTCTGGAACATGTGGTCGGCAAACGTGAACTGCTCGGCCAGGGCAAAGTAGGGTGCCGATTCCGCGTGTGGCACGTAGCCATATGCGGGGTACGGAGGTGGGGTGTAGTGAGAATGCGGGTCGATGCGTTCCCGATCGAATCCGTTCATCGCACCGCCGTTGTACTCGGTCAGAAAGCCGCGATGAGAGTGGTCCAGGTCGTACGGGGCGGCGAGCGAGATAGGTTGCAGAGGAACGACTTTGCCCGTCGAGGTCGGCCCGGAGCTCACGGTATCGGCGCCCGGAAATCCTTGAAAGAGGTTGTCAACCGTGCGATTCTCCTGCACGATGATGACGACGTGTTGGATGGGCGATGTCGGGACGGGGCCGGGTGACGGGAGGCCGGCGGTTGTCCCGCCGGCACTGCAGGCAGCCAGAAGCACTGCCAGACACCCGCTGGTGAGTTCTGGGAGTTGGGTCATTCGCATTGGCTACCTTACTTGGCGGACCCGGTCCGTCTCATGAGAAGTGGATGAGAAAGTGTGCGCGAAATGATCGGCGCGGACATGTCCTTTTTTGATGGCTACTTGCTGGCCGATTTTGGCATCGCACCGGGGACGTTGCCTGTTCTGACCTGCTCCCGGCATTCCTTGCGGGGGCTGCGCTCCCACATCCCAACACATCCCGCTAGCTGGTCGCTTGAGCGCATGCAACCGCACGTCTCTCACCACTTGCTTCGCCTGAGTACAATAGCGCGATGGGCCTCTTGACCTTCGCACTCAACCTGACGCTGGACGGGTGCTGCGACCACCGCGAGGGGATCGCGGACGACGAGCTGTACGCCTACTTCACGCAGCTGATGGACGCAGCCGGGGCGATGCTGTGGGGGCGCATCACGTATGAGCTAATGGAGAGCGCCTGGCCGCCGGTGGCGCGCGACGAGAATGCGCCACGTGCCATGCGGGAGTGGGCGCGCAAGCTGGACGCCAAGCCGAAGTATGTGGTTTCGGCCTCGCGCCGCGACTTCCCGTGGAACAACACATTCCTCCTTGAGGGCGACCTGCGTGAGGCCGTGACGCAGCTGAAGGAGAAGACCCCGCAAGGGGTGTTGGTGGGCAGTCCCACGCTCGCGGCGGCGCTCGAGCGGCTCGGACTGATTGATGAGTATCGTCTCGTCGTCCACCCCGTCATCGCCGGTCACGGGCCGACCTTGTTTCAGGGCCTGGAAGCCTCGCGCCGCCTCGAGCTCATCTCGACCAATATCCTGAAGTCCGGGCAGGTGGCCATGCATTACCACCGCAAGGAAAGATGAGCCAATCCAGGCCGAGCGGTCCCTCGTCGAGGTACTCGTCGATCCCGTTGAGGATTGCTGAGAGGATCTGGTCCTTGATGGCGTCCGGGTCAGGCCAGTCTGTGTACGGCTGAGCAGCATCGACCGGCGCTTGGAGTCCGTGAGGGAAGCCATCGCCGCGTTTCAATGGCGCGTGGTCTCGGTTATCGTCGGAACCTGGATCACAACGCTTCTCACAGTCATTT
>CADDZI010000016.1 GCA_902812405.1 bacterium
GGACGGCGCTCAACCAGACCCTGCATTTCAAGCAGGGTGAGCTGCGCGGCGACCGATGCCGCGTCCAGTCCGGTCTGCGCGCAGACCTCATCAATCGTACATTCTCCGGCCGCCATGATACCCAAAATGTCCGGCGCCATGTGCCTGCAGTCGCCGCCGGATGCAGAAAGCATCTTTCGCCCCGCAACCGGCAGGCTCGCATTGCCTTGGCGTGCACGCACAGGCGCTAGCGGCGTCCACCCCAGGACGGATGCGATGTCGGCCGCGCCGGTCGTCAGCATGGCGCCGTCCTTGATCAAAGCATTCGTGCCTTCGCTTGTCGAGCGTCCGAGGTCCCCCGGAACCGCAAAGACCGGCCTCCCCAGCTCTGCCGCCAAACGCGCGGTAATGAGAGCGCCGCTTGTCGAGCCGGCTTCCACAACGACGGTTGCGTGCGCCAAGGCTGCCACCAGACGGTTGCGCATCGGAAAATGATGCGCTCGCGCGGCCATGTCGGGCGGGAACTCCGACACGATGCCGCCGCCGCTTGCCGCCAATTCGTCGGCTAAGCGCGCGTGGTAGGGCGGATAGACACTGCAGACCCCTGAGCCTAGGACAGCAATGCCGGGGATAGCGGCGGCGTTTGCGGCGCGGTGAGCGGCAGCGTCAATACCACGCGCCAGACCGGAGAGGACGCAGGCGTCGTACGCTGCACAGCCGCGGGCGATGCTGGCGGCAACGGTTCTGCCGTACGACGTGGCGGCGCGGCTACCGACGATAGCGAGGCAGCGACCCGCCAGCGGTTTGAGGGAACCCCGGTAGTAGATGACCGGCGGAGGGTCGCATAGGTCGCGCAAGAGAGGCGGATAGGCGGCAGCGCGGCTTGTCACAAACCGTATGCCGGGCGCTTGCGCTGTTTCCAAAGCCCGCGCGGCTTCGACATCGCCGATGTCCGCCACCCTTTGCAGGGCATCTCGGCCGAGATGCTCGCAGGCCGGCCGCAGCGTCAGCCGCCCTTTATCGACATGACTGCGGGCATATGCAACCAGCGCGCGTGCCCCACCCAGCGCCTCAAGCATCGCGACGAGCGGCCGCGGCGTCCAAACCGCAGCCGCCGCCACAGCGAGCAGGTATCCCAGTTCTCTTTCGTCATCGTCCGGTTCATACGGCATGGTTGTGTGTATCACGCGTGCGACTGGCCCCGGCCATGCCTTCGAGACTTCACGCGGCCAGGGAGCCGGCGGCCACGGCGCAAACGGTAGGCTGCAAGGAGAGTTGATGGAGGACCGCTATCAGGCGCTTTTGACGGCCGTGGCGCAGGCTCTTGACCAGCGGCTGCAAGGCCTGGCCCCGGCGAGCGCGGCTGCCGGGACGCATGACGGCATACCCCGGGTTGTGCTGACACCGGCTCGCGATGCCCGCCACGGCGACTTCGCGACGCCGGTCGCCCTCGCGGCCGCCAAGATCTGGAAACGCAACCCGTTGGAGATTGCGCGCGCGCTCGCGGAGGCGGGAACGCAAGGACTGCCGGAGGTGGCGCGCATTGAGGCGGCACCGCCCGGTTTCGTCAATGTGACGATGACCGGGTCCTTTTGGAGCGGCGTGGTGCGGGAGGTTCTCGAACGGGGCGAAGATTTTGGGAAGTCCACCGCGCTGGCCTCGCTCGGGCCCGTGCTCGTCGAGTTCGTGTCGGCCAACCCAACCGGCCCGCTCGTCGTCGTGCAGGGGCGATCGAGTGCGCTGGGCTCGTCGCTCGTCGCCATGTTGCGCTTTGCCGGTGCCGAGGCCGCATCCGAAACGTACGTCAACGACGCCGGCGCTCAGCTGGACCGCTTGGCCGATTCACTCTTTGCGCGCTACGCGACGCTGCTCGGCCGCCCGACGCCCGTACCCGAGGACGGCTACCCCGGCGAGTACCTGGTCGATGTCGCGCGAGCACTTATCCAGCGCGACGGCGAGCGCTGGCTGGACGCCGACGCAAACGAGCGCCGGAGAGCTTTGGGCCGCTTTGCCCGCGATCTCATCGTCGAGCAGCAGCGGCAGGATCTCGAACGCTTCCGCGTCCGCTTCGATACCTGGGTCTCGGAAGCGACGCTCCACGAAAGCGGCGCCATTGCACGCACGCTCGAGCAGCTGCGCGCCTCGGGACACGTCTACGAGCAGGACGGCGCGCTGTGGTTACGCGCGACAGCGTTCGGCGATGAAAAGGACAGGGTCCTCGTGCGCAGCGACGGCCGCCCGACGTACCTGGCGGCGGACGCGGCCTACCATGCGGATAAACTACGCCGCGGCTATCGTTACCTGATCGATATCTTGGGGCCCGATCACCACGGCTATATCGCGCGACTCAATGCGCTCGTCGCGGCTCTGGGTCACCCCGGGGCGCTGGAGGTGCTCATCGCGCAGCACGTGACCCTCAAGCGCGGCGAGGAGAAAGTCTCCATGAGCAAGCGGGCCGGCGAACTCGTCACGCTGCGCGAAGTCATCGAACAGGTGGGCGTCGACGCGGCACGGTTTTACTTCATCAATCGGTCGCCCGAGTCGCACCTGGTGTTCGACCTGGCCCTTGCGGTTGAGCAGTCGGCCAACAATCCCGTGTACTACGTGCAGTACGGGCACGCACGCATCGCGTCCATCCTGCGCAAGGCGGCCGCCAGTCATGGCAGCCTCTTGGAGCGGGCGCAGGCGGGCCGGGATGTCGAGAGGCTCGGTCATGCGCGCGAAATCGCTCTCATTCGCCGGTTGGCAGACTTCGGCCGGACCGTCGCCTCTGCCGCGCAAGCCCGGGCTCCCCATCGAGTGGCCGAGTACGCCCTCGACCTGGCGGCGGGTTTCCACACCTTCTATACCGACTGCGTCGTCTTGGGGGAGGATGAGGGTCTGAGCAGCGCTCGGCTATCGCTGTGCTTGGCAACCAAGACGGTTTTGGCGTCGGCCTTGGGCTTGCTGGGCGTCACCGCCCCAGAGCATATGTAGATAGCATATGTAGATGGAGCCGCTGCGCTCGCGCAGCCGACAGAGCGTGACCCCTTGGGACGGTCTACGCGGACGGGTTCTCTCGGTCGCCAAAGCGCGACCGCTACCTACGGACCCGGAAAGAAGGTCTGTAGCAGTCGGCCTTGGCCAACCGACGGAACGTCGCGCCTTGGGTTGCGTCCGCCCAGAGGCTACGTTCTCTCGGTCGCGCAAGCGCAAGCGCTACGGCATGGGGGTCGCGCAAGCGCGAGCGCTACGGGTCTTCCGGGTTGGCCGCACCGGCGCGCGACCGCTACGGAACCAGCACGTACCTCCCCGTCGCGGGCCGGCGGACATCCGCGGCGGGCTGCAGAATGCCAGCGCGGATGGCACTGACCGTACGACGTGCGTGCGACGATGATAAGGCCTTCATTGAGTCGTTGGGGCTGGCGACCGCACTGGAGACAGTCTCGTCGCTGCGCGACATGACGGAGAGCGCGGCCCGGCAGGCTTTTCGGCGGCTGCTAACCTTTTGCCGGGAGCGCGCCGGCACTGTTACCTTCCTGGCTGAAGACGAGGGACGGCCGGTGGGCTTTGTCATTCTGCTCACCGATTTGCCGGATGACGTTACCCAAACCGCGCAGGCGTTTATCGCCTACATTGCGGTGCTGAAGGAACACCGCGGTCGTGGGGTCGGCCGGATGCTCTTGCGCACCGTGGTCGAGGAGAGCCGGCGGCACAACTTGCCGCACATCGCCCTGATGGTGAGCGCCGACAACCCTCGCGCGCGCCGACTCTACGAAAGCGAGGGCTTTGTTGCCGAACGCGTCCTCATGACGCGCCGCGTGCCCGCCGCGGGAACATCACGGACGTGAGCCCGGCACCGATGCCTGCCTGGCGCAGCTTCGCACGCCCGGCCATCATTGTCGTCGGGTTGGTGCTGGCGGCCTACGTTCTCAGCCGTATTCCCCTGACGATCGAGGTCTTTGCCATCGCCACCCTCATCGCGTACGGCGTCAACCCGCTCATTCGGGTGCTCTCGACGAGAGTGCCGCGTCCGGCAGCCATTGCACTCGTCTATGGGGGGTTCGTCCTCGCTCTCCTGGTTTTGGCGATCATCGTCATCCCAACGACGGTCGAGCAGGTACAGTCTCTTTTTGCGAATAGCGGCACCTACCTGAGCGCAACCGAAGCGTTCATCGATCGTGAACAAGCGTGGTTGAACCACCGCTTCGGTGGTCACGTCCTTGCACCCCAACTGAGCAAACTCGAGAGCAGCTTGCTCAATCAGATGTCGTCGGCCGTCCAGAGCGGCGTCTCACGGCTTGGGGCAGCCGTCGTATCCGCAGCCACCGCCGTCGTGGTCGGCCTGACCGCTATTCTCCTGTCCTACTATTTCTTAGTCAATGCCCACTACATCCGCCGCTCGTTTCTGAGCCTGTTCCCTCCGTCGGGGCAAACTCGCGCCGAGCTGTTTCTGCAGGAAATCCAGCGCGTCTTCAGCGGCTTCGTGGGCGGTCAAATCATCTTGTGTGCGTTCTGCGGCATTCTCACGTTCATCGGCCTCCTGATCATTCACTCGCAGTTCGCAGTACTGCTGGCGGTGGTCACGGGCGTTTTGTATGCCATCCCCTACCTCGGGGTCGCAGCTGCCTTGCTCTTGGGTGCACTTCTTGGCTTGCTGCAAGGCTGGCCGACCGCCCTGTGGACGGTCATTATCATTTTCGTCGTGACCCGCATCGCCGATACGTTTTTGGTGCCCAAGGTGATGGCCGAAAGCGTCGGTGTCTCGCCCATGGCGATCATCTTTGCCGTGTTTGCGGGGGGGGAACTCTTTGGCCTATGGGGCCTCGTGCTTGCCATCCCTGTCGCTGCGCTGTGCAAGAGCCTGTGGGTGGTCTGGGGATACCCGTGGCTCACCGGCAAGGACCCGCCTCCCGAAGCGTCTGCCCAGGGACAGGGGTAGGTTCTGTCGGTCGCGCAAGCGCGACCGCTACCGAAAACGCCACCAGCGGCACGTTCTGTCGGTCGCGCAAGCGCGACCGCTACCGAAAACAAAGCGCGACTTTTAAGGTGCTGTGACGGGTACCCCAGAGTCGGACGCAATCGTGCGGTTGCGCCCCGTTCTCTTTGCCGCCAGCAGCCTGCGGTCGGCCAACCCGATTAACTGGCCCGGGGTGTGGATATTGTCTTTTAGGTGGGCCACTCCGCACGAGATGGTCACGCCGAGCTGCACGCCGGCAGCGGTCACGAACGACATCTCCTGCACGGCTCGACGGACTCGCTCCGCCACCTGATATGCGTCGCGTTCGTTCGCCCCGGGCAAAATAAGGGCAAATTCTTCGCCTCCGAAGCGGGTGACGACGTCAATGTCACGGACGGAGGAGGCGATGACCTTAGCCACCGCCTGGAGTAGGCGATCCCCCTCCAGGTGTCCGTAGCGGTCGTTAACGGTCTTGAAGTGATCGAGGTCCGCGATAATGGCCGACACGTTGGTGCCCATGCGCCGCGCTCGTTTGACCTCGTCGGCCAGCCGTCGGTCGAGGTAGCGACGATTGAGGACCCCGGTCAGCGCATCGGTCATGCCCAGCGTGATGCTGCGGCTATACAAAGTCGCGTTGGCCAGGCTGCGCCCCGCCAACTCTGCCAGCTGGGTCAAAGTTCGCACGTCATCGCCCGTGAGGCCGCTCTCCTCAGCATCCGTGATGACGATGCAGCCATACGCCGGCTCAGGCGGCTGGGAGACCATGGGGATGATGATCCGCGTACCCCGATCGCCGTTGGCCTCCCCCTGCAGTGTCTCCGCATCCGCCACGATGACCTCGCCGCGTTGCACGCACTGCCGCAGCCGCGCTCGGTAGCGAAACATGAATTGTTCCGCCTCGAGCGGCTCGACCCCGTGGCCGGCGTGGAAAAGAAATGCGTCGCCATCGGCAAGGGCGACGAAGCAGCGACGAACCTTAAAGCGCGACGTGTGCACGATGGCGTTGACGACCGTTTGGCCGAGCGTGGACAAGTCGATGGAACTTGCCAGCAGCAGGCTCGCCTCGTACAGGAACGAGAGCTCCAGATTCTTGCGCTGCAACAGCGCGTTGGCAGCCTCCAGGCTGGCGATCCGTGCGTGCAGCGTATGGAGGTGTGCCTGGGCCTCACCAACCGGAGCGCCCACGGGCCGCACGGACCTCACCCCGGGAGCGTCCGGGGTCAGGAGCTGAGCCGGCGGTATTGTAGTCGAACGCACCGCGGCACCCCCGGCCAAATCCTCAAGTTCCCGGGTGAAGTACGATGCCAGCCGCTCGATGACGTCCAGAAATTGATCCGCGACGTGGGATGCGTACACGGGGGGGTTCCCCTCGCCTGTGGTCTTGCGATCCAAGACTCCGAGGGCGACGAGATGGTCCAGCACGGGTTGGATGCTGGAGAGTGCCAAGCCGAGATCGCGGGCGATGCGGTCGGCCTGGGCTGTGCGAAGCGGATCCGAGGAAAAGTAGTGCACGACGGCGGCCGCCGAGCGGTCGGGCGCGGGACCACCGGCGGGTCGCGTTCCGTTCATCACTGCGCACATTATATGCCACACAGGCGGCGGGACCAATCAGCGCCAGGCAGTCGTGACCGCGCGCACAGGCGGGCGCGTGCACTCCTCGGACCGGACCCCAGGTCGCGCTGCTCTCGCCGGTGGAACGACAGCAGGTCAGCTGCGCTCGGCTGCCACAACGATCGGCGCCGGCAAAGCAGGCGCTCGCTGCACTCGACCGGCACGCACAGACACGGGCGCTGGAGCAAAAGCCGTGACGAAAGAAGCTAAGAAACGCTGACCGGTTCGGAGCGATACCCCAAGCGAGCCGAGAGTTTCATCACACACTCCATCACTTCGGGGATCACCGCATTCATCTGACGATCGTTGAGACGCGTGACGGGTCCCGAGACGGACAGACTGGCAATGACTTGTCCAGATTGGTCCCGCACCGGGGCCGCCACGCAGCGCACGCCTTCCTCATGCTCTTCGTCGTCGATCGCGTAGCCGCGTTGGCGAATGCGTTCCAGCTCTTCACGGAAAGCCTCGAAATCCACGATCGTGCGGGGTGTGCGGCGGGCCAAACCGTACCGTCGCACGATGCCTTCGACGACGTCCGGAGAGGCAAATGCCAGCATGACCTTGCCGCTGCCCGTGGAGTGAGCCGGTAAGCGGTTGCCGATTTGGGTGAACATCCGCAAGATGCGGGTGGACTGCGCCTGGTCGATGTAGACAACCTCGCCGTCGTCGAGCACCGCCAGGTTGGCGCTCTCCCCGCAATGTTGCACGAGACGCTGAAGGAAAGGTCGCGCTTCGAGCCTCAGGGTGAAGCGCTGTCGCATGTCGGACCCCATCTGCAGAGCGCGGAAACCCAGCGAGTACTTGCGATTCTGGCGGTTCTGCTTGACGTAGCCACGTTGGATGAGCGTGCCCAGCAGCCGGTGCACGGTGGCCAGAGGGAGTGAAACAGCCTGGCTGATCTCGACCAGTCCGACTTCCGAACCCAGTTCGACCAGCGCCTCGAGGATATCCAGCGTCCGCTCGACGGATTGGACGCCGCCGCGCCCTCGCCGCGCACCGCCGGCTCCGTTGTGCTCTCTTCCTGTGGCCATCGAGAGTCTAAAGCCCTCAGAAATCGGCTTCTGGTGTGTGGGAAAATCCTAGCACCGAGTACCACGGCTGTCAAGCGCAGCTGGGACTTCCCGCGGTGCGGGGGTCTGCTGCGGGTTAGGGAACGAGGTGCGCCAGGCCAGCGGCCGTCATGATGCGCTCATCCGGCGGCGGGTGCGTGTAGAAGTACCACACGGCAAGATGGCTGGGGTGGAGCGGTGAGAGATCGATGCAGGCCAGGCGCGCTTGCGCCCGCACACCGGCATCTCCCAGGTGAGTGTGTTCACCTGCGAAGACGTCGGCTGCGTGCTCGATCTGACGGGAGAGCGCGTTCGTGACGGGAGCGGTGACGAGAACAAAGACCAGCAACAGCGCCGCGATCAGCGGTGCGGCGGCTGGGTCGGCGAGGTCGTGCGACAAAGGAGGACGTCTTGCGAGACGCGCGCCGACAGTTGCCAGGATTGCCAGCGCGACGAGGACCGTTACCCACGCCTCGAACGTGCCCAGCCACAAATGGCCAAGCTTGTAGTGGCCCATCTCGTGTGCCATGACGTACAGCACCTCGTCCGGCCGCATGTCGGCCAGCAGCGTGTCGCCGACCGCGATGCGCTCGGTGCCGGCCAAACCGGCAACGTAGGCGTTGACCTCGCGCGTCTGCGCACTCATGTTGTACTCGTAGACGACCGAGGCGCGAATGCCCTCATCGGCCGCCAGCCGCAAGATGGCGTGGGTCAGCGGCGACGGCGGGAGCGGACGGTATGTGTTGAAGAGCGGCGCGATGAAAACCGGATACACCGCGTTCCCCAGGACGAGCAGCACGGCGGCCCCGGCGGCCGCCAGCAGGTACCAGGCGCGAAGCCGGGCCACGGTGCGCAGAAGAGACGCGCCGACGAATGCGGCGATGACCGCGCCGAGTGCCAGAGACACGCTCCAGTCCCGAAACCAGCGGGCCGGGGTCTCCCCCGACAGGCCAAAGTCGTGCGGAACCACAAAGCCTGCGTAGAACGTCAAGGGTACCATCACAAGGGAGAGCCCGGCAAAGAGCAGCGCAATGAAAACGGCGGCGAGGAGCCACGGCTTGCGCACCCTTGCGGCAAGCGCCGTGCGCACACCGGCCGACGCACCGCTTCCATACCACCACAGCAAAAACGCCAGTTCCACGCCGGCGTACACGAAGTAGAGCGGACGCGTCAGGTGCGCGAGTTCGGATGCCATGAGCTGGCGAGGCACGGGATACACCCGATCGACGATCTGCTCGATCCCGGGCGGGAAAGGGATCATTCTTTCTCCGTGACGCCGCGTCGGTCGCGCAAGCGCGACCGCAACGCCAGGCGCGCAGTGTAACGGTCGGCCTTGGCCCATCTCTCGGTCGCGCACGCGCCCCCGCGCGTTGCGCAAGCGCGACCGCTACAATTTCCAGTTGAGTTCGAAGCTCATTTGCAGGGGTTGCTTGACGCCGACGAATCCCGTGTT
Organism: bacterium; assembly: GCA_902812405.1. GTDB lineage: Bacteria > Vulcanimicrobiota > Vulcanimicrobiia > Eremiobacterales > Eremiobacteraceae > CADDZI01. The sequence goes on from CADDZI010000016.1 coordinate 9,032, forward strand.
GTTGTTGTTCAGCCACATACCGTACGGGTAGCGCAGCTGGACCGGTCCCGCCGCCGCCTGAGCCAGCGTCCCTCCCGTCGGTTGCAAGAAGCTGGACGGCAGCGAGGAGTACAGGCAGATGTTGGGGGCATCCCAGGGATATCCGCGCTGATGGCAGCTGTCCACGATGTTCGAGAACACGGCCGTCGCCGACACCTGCGATGTGAGCTCGTAGTTCACCGCCGCGTTGAGCGTCAACCGCCAGGGCTCCCGGAACTGGCCGAAGTTGTCAAACTGGCCGGTGTACGGGTCCGGGATCATCAGCGGGACGCCGCACGACTGGCTGGCCACGGTCGTCACGGTGGTGCAGTTGGCGGAGGCACCCGGCCCTCCGACACCCGGTACGGCGCCCGGCCACGACAGCGGCGAGCCGTACTTCGTCCCCGAGCTGTACGCCAAGGTCGGCGTCACGCTGAAGCGGTCGTGCTTGTAGTTGAGGATGAGTGAGGCGACGTCGGGCACCTCGTAGCCGTTGGCGGCCGCGAACGGAACCGGGATAAGGTCGTAGGGTTCGTAGTTGCCGTGCCGATCGAAGAGCGGTTGCGGCGACAGGTTGTAGTACGGGTTGTTGGTCGCGACCGCATTCTGATTGCCGAACACGCCGCACAAGGCGGTGGGATTGCTGGACGGCGCCGCGCCGGCGCAGGCACTCGTGAACGAGTTGTAGAGCTGGATGTACTCGTTCATGTTGTCGATGACGTTGCGGCCGTCCGGGAAATCGTGGTACTGGATGTAGCTGTGGTTGTACGTGTAGGCCAGCTGCATGGCCAAACCGTTGCGCGCAAAGTCACCCTTGCTGAGTGCGAATTCCACACCGTACGAAGTCAAGTGCCCGGTGTTGAGCCCGCCGAACAGGCCGCTGAGCGCGTTGACGATGATCTGTTGGTACTGGTTTTGCGTGCTGCGGTAGTAGGGTGAGATTTTGAAGCTGACGTCGGTTCCGGTGAAGCGGTGCTCGAAGGATAGGTCGAAGTTGGTGGACTGGTCCGGCACGACGTCGTGGTTAGGCGTGTTGAGCCCGTAGGCCGCGAAGTTTTGACCCAGGAAGCTGGCCAGGTTTTCCTGACCCGTGTTCCAGGAAGCCTCCCGCGTGCTGGCCGGTCGTGCATAGAGACCGGCGGAGAAGCGCAGTACGCTGTCCGGATTCAGCTGGTAGCTGGCGGCAAAGCGCGGCTCGAACACGCTGTGCGAGAAATCGTGGGGATTGACGTTGACCAGGTTGACGTTTGTCGTCAGCGGGAACGACGCGGCACAGGTTCCCGCGGGCCCCTTGTAGAGCGGCTGGAAGTAGCCCGGCGCAAAGCAATACTCGCGATTGTACGCGTTGAACCAGAATTGACGCGACGGATAACCGGCCGCCGTGTTGTCGTCGAGCACGATGGTGTAGGTCTCAAAACGCGCCCCGATGTTGAGGTTGAGGCGTTCGGTCGGCCGCAGGTTATCGTTGATCGAGAAGGCGTCGAAAATCGGTCGAACCTTATTCAGGTTGTAGCTGTAGCCGTTCTCCGTGACCACCCACTGCGTACCCGCGGCGGCCGGGAAGGGCTCCAAGTTCGCCAACGTCGTCGGCCCGGCACCGTAGGGAGCAAAGGTGCCTTGATTTGGGTTGGCGGAGAATGCAGAGACCGCGGGACTCCCAAAGCAGGTCACGGGCCCTGCTGAGATGCCTCCCGGTCCGTAACAGTTGCCGGCGGCATCGACGTCGTTCGTGATGCCATAGCCCGCCGCGAAGGCATACCCCGGCAATGCCGCACCCGGGAATCCATGCGTCGTCGTGTAGCGCAGGATGTGAATCTGGTTGTAGAAAGCCGAGATGGTCAGCAAGTTCTGGTCGTTGAGCTGATTCGAGTAGTCGATGACGCCGCCCGTCGTGTGCGAGGGCAGCTCGTAGTCGGCAATCTCGCCGCCGTAGCAGCAAAAGCCGAGCTCGGCTGAGACCGGGCCGTGAATGAACCAGTCGGAGTACAAGGTGTACCCGAAGATGCGCAGGTAGGATGTGCTTGAGAAATTGCGCTGATACTGGAGCTTGGTGATCGCAACCGAGTTTTCATTGGAATCGCGCAGATTGTAGGGGATCGCGCCGTCGAACAAGTGAGGCGTGCTGGGATAGAGGTAGGGCACGACGTCGGCCGGATTGGGAGGCGCGAAGATGGGCCCCCTGTAGACGGCACCGTCGCTGAAGGTGAGAGGCTTGCCGACCGTGTTGTTCTGCACGTACGCCGGACCTCCCAAATCGTTAATCGAGCTGTAGTACGGCATGAGGATGTAGCCGGTCATCCACAGCGCCTGAATGTCGTCTTTGGTCGTGCCGTCACGGTGCGGCACTTCCAGGTGCAGGTTGGCAACCGACTCGCGGTCGATGGTCTCGGCGATGCCGTAGGTGTTACCCGGGTCGAACGCATCCGTGCTGTTGCCGAAAAACGTCGTGTTGAGGGGGTAGAAGTAGCCCGGAGCACCCGCACCGTTGGCATTATTGATGTAGCGATACGCCGTGTTGGCAGCCAGCGATCCGATGTACCAGGAAAAGTTCTGATCGGGCGTGGCGCCGCCGGCCTCGACCGAAGCCTTGTTGTAGAGAGAGGGGGAACCGATGGCAAGGCTGGCGTTGGCAAACCCCGGCAACGTGCCTCGCTTGACGACCTGGTTGACGTATCCGGCAATCCCCGAGGCATCGGCGTACGGCGGTGTGCCGCCCGTATAGACCTGCAGCTCCTGCTGGCCTAAGTTCGAGAGAAACGTCTGCGGGGCGTTGTCGTACGAGCGATTGACGGGAATACCGTCAAATTCCCATCCGACTTGGTCGAGGTCACCGCCGCGGATGTACACGGGTTGGTACCAGCCTTGCTGCCCCTGGGGAACGTTGACGCCGGGAACGGCGGCCATACCGCTGTAGGCGGTGTTAAGGTTTCCCGCTCCGGCCAAAGTGGCCGCCGCCTGCTGGGTGGCCACGTTGATCGAGTAAACGTCGCTCGTCGTCCCGGGTCGCACAAGGTCCGTCGACGATCGCACCGTGACATGACCCAGCGTCGTAATCGTCTTGATGAGGGCGATGGACACGGTCTGGACTTGGTCGGCGGTCACCGTGATCCCGCGCGTCGTCGAGAGGTCGTACCCCTCTTTGCTGGCCGTTATCGTGTACGTGTCGGGAGCCAGGGAGATGAACGCGAAGTTTCCTTGGCTGTCGGTCACAGCCGTCGCACTCTGCGATGGCGAGGCAGCCGTCACCGTGACGCCCGCCAGGGGTGCATTGGTGCGGCTATCGTAGACCCGACCGTGAATGACGCCCGTCGTGCCGGCGACTGCCGGCCGCACGAAGCCAACCCATAACAATGCCAGCGCCGCCACTACGACGAGGCAGCGCCGATACGCATGCGACATGAAAGCCTCCCACTTGGTGTTGCGCAACGCCAACGCACGGACGGCATCCTGACATGTCCGCGCCCGTGCTCTCCGGGCGAGGCATTCCCATGACGGGGGGCGCAGTCCTTGCGCCGCCGGCCGGCGAAGGTGTCAGACGGGAGGAGCGTATGATCGCCTACACGACCTACCTGACGGTTCGGACCAAGAAGCGTTACGAGATCCTGGACATCACCGACCACGTCGAGCGTGTCCGCGAGGAGTCAAAGCTGCGCGATGGCCTGATTTTTGTCAGCGCCATGCACATCACGGCCAGCGTTTTTGTCAACGACCACGAACCGGGCCTGTGGGCGGACATCATGGACTGGCTGGAGCGTCTGGCGCCCGCCAAACCGGACTACCGGCATCACCAGACCGGCGAGGACAACGCGGATGCACACCTCAAGCGCATGCTGCTGGGTCAGCAGGTCTTTGTACCGGTCACCGAGGGCAAACTAGACCTGGGGCCGTGGGAGCGGGTTCACTACGGAGAGTTTGACGGCCAGCGCCCGAAGCGCATTCTCTTCAAAGCGATGGGCCTTCCATAAAGATCGAAGGCCGGCGTACGCCGATCGCGGTCTTCGGTTGCCGAACAAAGCGCGGTTTGAGCACGCGCTTCCGTCTCGCAAGCCTAAAAAAAGCAGTTCATGCTCGCCGCGCACAAGCAGAAAGCGGCGCTGCACACCGGCACCTTTGCCGACAGCCTGTATCAGGTTTTGGTGTCGGCCCGCGCACAAGCAGAAAGCGGCGCTGCACACGGGCACCGTGCAGCACCGAGCAAATCCTGGAAGGCACACCACTCTGGGGGGATGACCGGTATGTGACGGCTCTCCCGGACCGAATCTGTGCGCGGCTGTGCGCGGCCTGCGATTGCCTCAACCTGGGGCTGCCGGGGCAGCGGAGCGGTCGTCGGGGACCCCGAATTTGGCGGCTACATGGCCGGGCCAAGCAGGTACCACTACGGCGAGATGACGTGGCCCCAGGTTCGTGAGGCTGCCGCCGCTCGCCGCGTCGCTGTGGTTCCCGTTGCGACTCTCGAGGACCACGGTTTCCACCTGCCGGTGGACACCGATGTCCGGCTGTGCTATGCCGCTTGCGATCGGGCCGTCGCACGGGTTGCCGAGAAGGCGGTCTTGGTGCCGCCTGTCATCCACGGGTACAGCCCTCATCACATGGACTTCCCGGGGGCGTTGACGATCACGTGGGATACTTTCATCCGCTACCTCCTCGACGTCTGCAAGAGCCTGGCGGCGCACGGCTTTGCGCGCATCCTTATCGTCAACGGTCACGGCAGCAATACGCCCTTCGTCGATATCGTTGCGCGTCTGACCGTTGTCGAGACAACCGCCGTCGCGGCCGCCATCAACTACTGGAACGCTCCCGGTGTCCGCGAGGTGGCCGAGAGCTTACGCGAGTCGGACGCAATTGGCGGGATGAACCACGCCTGCGAGTTCGAGACATCTTTGTATTTGGCACTTCGTCCTGATCTCGTCGACATGTCGCGGGCGGTACGCGAGCTGGGTCACGAACCGACGAAGAACTACTGGACTGACCTCGTTGCCGGAGATGGACCGCTCATGCTCATGGAGCACTGGAGTGCTCTCTCGCACAGCGGCGTCATGGGTGACCCGACGAAGGCCAGCGCCGCAAAAGGCGAGCGCCTCTTGGAGGCGATTGCACGCGGACTCGCCGAGGTTATTGAGGAGTTGCGCGAGCGGCGCACGCCGCAGCGCATCGACCATCACTAGGATCGTCAGAGCCGCTGAATCTAGACGTAGCGGCCGCGCTTGCGCGGCCGACGGAATGTTATTGCTGCTCGTCCGACCACAGCCGCGCAATTCATGCAAACGTGAATCCGTCTTTCGGTCGCGCAAGCGCGACCGCTACCGGCGCGGAATGGGGCCCTCCCCGGGATACCGTACCCTCCTAGGCAACGCCCGGGTGCGCGCATACGCCACGCGGTTGCGGCCCTCGCGCTTGGCTTCGTACATCCGCGCATCTGCAAATTCGAGCAGGCGGTCCGCCGGAGCCTCCGCCGTGGCCGGCACATCAACCGGAAAGTGCGCGACCCCAATGCTCACGGTCAGCGGGATGAAAGGCGCAGGAATTCCGTCGGCCGAGGCCGCGAGGTCGGTCTTCTCGAGCCTCGCGCGCAGGTGCTCGGCGACCGCAATGGCGTCGTCTTTGGTGCGATCCAGCAGAGCAATGCAGAACTCGTCACCGCCGTTGCGCCCCGCAAAGCCGCCGGTTGCCGCAATCTCCGCCAAGATGGCGGCCACGCGCTTGAGCAGCACATCCCCAACCGCGTGCCCAAACGTGTCGTTCCACATCTTGAAATTGTCGGTGTCGATGAAGAAGAGCGCAAGGTCGCGGGGCGCAGAGAGCGGCACCTGCGTGTGGCGGCGCAGCTCGATCTCGCGGCGTAGCCGGGCGCGAAAGGCCGACGGCGTCAGCAGCTGGGTTAAGGCGTCGATGTCCGCTTCACGTCTCACGTCGTCGGTGAAGCAGGCCCGCTGCAGGGCGTCGGCCGCCACTGCCGCCACCAACTGCGCGGCCTGCACCTCGTGCGCGGCAAAAGGCGCCTCATGCGAGCGCTCGGCGTACAGCACGCCGATGACGGATGGCCGGCGCCCAAACCCGCGCGGTACGAGCAAGGGGAGGCACAGCGCCCAGACGCGGTCGCGGCTGCCGGCAAGCGGGCAGGCACACCGGCCGGCAGTCACATCCCGGGTAAGGTCCGCAGCGACCTGTGCCAGGTTTGCATCCGCGGCGTGAGGCCCGACCACCGCTGCGCGACCCCGACTGGCGACCCAATCCACGATGGTATCGCCCTCGCATGGTTCCCCCACGCGCAAAAACTCCGTGTAGCCTCCCGTCCGCGCGCCGACAACCAGCCGGCCTCCCCGGTCAATGCAGCACACGACGACGGGCGCACCGAGAATCTCGCGGCAGCGCTCGACGATCCGCAGGCACGTGTCCGGCACGGACTCGGACGCCGCCTGCGTCAACGGCGGTGCCACGTTCGTCAGCAAGGCCAATCGGCGCTCGGCTTCCCGGGCCCGATCACACGCGGCGCGCAGGCGCAGGCTTTGTTCCAACGCCCAAGCGGCACATCCCGCAGCCAGTGCCGCGCACGCCACCCACCCGGCGGCCGCCGGCAGCACTAGACCGGGTCTTTCTTGGGCAGCGTCCGTGCAGGATTGCCCGCCACGCGCTCCCCCGGAGGCACGTCGCGCAGGACGACCGACCCGGCTCCGGTCAGCGCGTGGTCGCCGACCTCGACCGGTGCCACGAGCGAGGAATTGGAACCGATGAAAGCCCCCTTGCCGATGCGGGTCTTGTTCTTCTTCTTACCGTCGTAGTTGCAGGTGATCGTTCCAGCGCCGATGTTCGCTCCCTCGCCCACATCCGCGTCTCCCAGGTAGGTCAGGTGCGAGGCCTTGGCGCCGGCCCCCACCCGCGTCTTCTTGGTCTCGACGAAATTGCCGATATGCGCTCCACGCTCGATGACGCTCTCGCCGCGCAGGTGGGCAAACGGTCCTACCGTCGCCTCGTCGCCGATCGTCGAGTCGCGTACGTAGGACTGGATGACCGTGACCCGTGCACCGATCGTCGCGTTGATTGCCACCGTGTTCGGCCCGATGACACACCCCGGCCCAACGGTCGTCGCACCTTTCAGGTGTGTCTGGGGAAGCAGCGTCGTATCGCGCCCGATGCTCACCGTGTCGTCAACGTACGTCGCCGCCGGGTCCACGACGGTGACGCCATCGCGCATGTGCCGCTCAAGGATGCGCCGCTGGAGAATCTGACGGGCCCGCGCCAGTTCGACCCTGTCGTTGATACCCACGATGTCCTCCTCACGCTGCGCGGGCACCGTCTCGACGCCCTCACCGCGCCGTGCGAAAAACGCGATACAATCTGTCAGGTACAACTCGCGCTGAGCATTGTCGGGACTCAGCGCCACCACGGCCTCGCGCAGACGCGCCTGGTCAAAACAGTAAATGCCCGCGTTGACCTCGGCGATGCGTGCCTCCGCCGGCGTGGCGTCGCGGACCTCGACGATGCGCTCGACCCGGCCCGACGGATCGCGCAGGACGCGACCGAACCACGAATCCGGGCCCAGGTGCGCCGTTACGCAGGCAACCGCGGCGCCGCTGTCCGCCCGCACCTTAGCCACCTGCGCCAGCAGGCCGGGCGGTACGAGCGGCATGTCGGCGCTGACAATGAGAAGCGGCGTATCGTCGGGCGCAAACGCGGCGAGAGCGGTCTGCACCGCGTGTCCGGTGCCTAGCTGCGGCTCCTGAACGACGAAGCGCAGGCCCATCGCCTCAACCCGGTCGCGCACCTCGGGGTTGGCCACGACGAGGACGTCGGTCGCCGGCACCTCGCGCACGGCCTGGACGACGTACGACAGCATCGGACGGCCGCATAGGTCGTGAAAGACTTTCGGCAAGGAGCTCTTCATGCGCGTGCCCTTGCCGGCGGCCAAGATGACGGCGCGAAGCGACTGGGACATTTACGGGACGGTCGTCCGGGCCGCGGGCCGCGCATCCAACAGGTGCACGAGCGCGTCGATGCGGCGCAGAACACGCTCCTTGCCCAGGATGGCCAGAACCTGGAAGATGCCCGGGCTGACCGCCTGACCGGTGACTGCCACCCGCAAGGGGTGGATGTAGTCCGACGCCTTGCACCCGCGCTCGGCGGCGAGGTCGCGGATAACCTTCTCGACCGTCGCCGCATCGAAGGCTGCGGTACCGGCCAATGCCGAGCGCACCTCGCGCAGACGCTCGACCGCCTCGCGACCAGCACAGTACTTCGCCAGAGCTTCCGGGGCCGGCACCACCGGCTCGTCCGTAAAGAAGTACGAGCCGAGTTCGAAAACCTCGACCACGGTTCGGACACGATCGTGGAAGAGCTCCGCAACCTTTTCGATGTACGCGTCATCGCGGGCCGGACCTGCGGTTTCCCCATCCGCCGGCCGCTGGGCCAACAGTTCGCGCATGCGGCGGGCCAGCTCGGCGGCGGGGCGGGCCTTGATGTATTCCCGGTTCATCCAGTTGAGTTTGGCCGTGTCGAAGATCGCCGGGTGCTTGACGACGCCCCCCAGGTCGAACAGCCGGATCAGATCGTCGCGCGACAGGATCTCGCGGTTGTCACCCGGCGACCACCCCAAAAGCGCCAGGAAGTTAACGACCGCATCCGGCACGTAGCCCATCGCAGCATACTCGTTGAGCGACGTGGCGCCGTCGCGCTTACTCAACTTGCGCCGTTGCTGATTCAAGATGATGGGCAGGTGGGCAAAGTGAGGCGGCTGCCAGCCCATCGCCTCGTAGATCAGCTGCTGCTTGGGCGTGTTGGCCAGGTGCTCTTCACCCCGGATGACGTGGCTGATCGCCATGTCGTGATCGTCCACCGCAGCAGCCAGGTTGTAGAGTGCCCGTCCGTCGCCGGTCACGAGCACGAAGTCCTCCACCATCACGCCGGGGAACGTCACCCTGCCCCGCACGAGGTCGTCGACGACGAAATCCCGGCCGGGCGGGACGCGCAGACGCAACGCGGGCGCGCGCTCCTCCCGCAGAGCTGCCAACCGGCCGGCATCCAGCGTGCGGCATTCACAGACAGTGCGCGGGGCGCCTGCAGCCTGCTTCGGGCCTTCCGCGCGGGCGGGCGCCACTGCCGGGAGCTGCTGCGCTTCGTCTTCGTCTTCATTGTCGTCGGCCGGGCGCTGGCTGCAAAAACACTCGTACGCCGCCCCCCGTTCGTGCAGCGCTTGCGCCACCTCGCGGTGGCGCTGGGCACGCAGGCTTTGCAGGTACGGTGCGTACGGGCCGCCGCGGTCCGGCCCCTCATCCCACTCCAGTCCCAGCCAGCGCAAGCCCTCGTAGATGGCGTTGACGTACTCGGGGCGATTGCGCGCCACATCGGTGTCCTCGACGCGCAGAACGAACGCACCGCCGTGATGCCGGGCGAAGAGCCAGTTAAAGAGCGCGGTGCGCGCGCCGCCGACGTGCAAGTAACCCGTCGGGCTGGGGGCAAACCGTACCCGCACGCCGCCCGCGGTCAAGCGGCCTACGCTCCGACCCGCTTGCCGCACTCGCGGCGCACGAAGTCGATGATGGCGGCGATGGGAGTCCCCGGCGTGAAGACGGCCGCGACCCCCGCATCCAGCAACGGCTTGACGTCTTCGGCGGGAATCGTGCCGCCCCCGAAGAGGACGATGTCCTGCGCGCCGTTTTCGACCAGCAGCTGCTTGATGCGCGGGAAGAGCGTCATGTGCGCACCGGAGAGCACGGACAGCCCGATGCCGTCCACGTCCTCCTGAATGGCCGCCTCGACGACTTGTTCGGGCGTCTGGTGCAGGCCGGTGTAAATCACCTCGCACCCCGCGTCACGCAGGGCTCGCGCGATGACTTTGGCACCCCGGTCGTGTCCGTCCAGACCGGCCTTGGCGACCAAGATGCGGATCGGACGGGCCACGTCAGATCACCGCCGGCTCGCGGTAGCGCCCGAAGATGGGCACGAGCGATTCGGAGATTTCACCCAACGTGGCTTTGTTGCGCACGCAGTCGATGTAGTGCGGCATGAGGTTGGCCCCGCTCTTGGCGGCCTCCACCAGGCGGTCGAGCGCGGCGCGCGTCGCCTCCGGATCGCGCGCCGCCCGGAAGGCCTGAACACGCCGGCACTGCTCCAGCTCCACCTCGCGGTCGATCTTGAGCAGCGGAATCTGCTCTTCTTCTTCTTGCACGAACTCGTTGACCCCGACGATGATGCGCTCGCCGCTTTCGATTTCGCGCTGGTAGCGGTACGAGGCGTCGGCAATCTCGCGCTGGAAGAAACCGGCGTGGATGGCCGGGATGACCCCGCCCAATTCGCGGATGCGCTCGAAGTACCGCTCGGCCTGCTCCTCCATCTCGGACGTCAACTTCTCGACGTAGTACGACCCGCCCAGAGGGTCGATGACGTTGCTGACGCCGGTCTCGTAGGCGATGATTTGCTGCGTGCGCAGCGCGATCTGGGCGTTCTTCTGCGTGGGCAGCGCCAGGACTTCGTCCAGGGAATTGGTGTGCAGCGACTGGGTGCCGCCCAGCACCGCGGCCAGCGCCTGGAACGCCACACGCATGATGTTGTTCTCGGCTTGCTGCGCGGTGGCCGAGCAGCCCGCGGTCTGGGTGTGGAAGCGCAGCGTCCAGGAGCGGGGATCTTTGGCCTTGTAGCGCTCCCGCATGTGGCGCGCCCAGATGCGGCGCGCCGCCCGGTACTTGGCGATTTCCTCGAAGAAGTCGGAGTGGGCGTTGAAGAAAAACGACAGGCGCGGGGCAAACTGGTCGACGTCCATGCCGGCGGCGATGCCGGCCTCGACGTAGGCGAACCCGTCGGCCAGCGTAAACGCCAGCTCTTGGACCGCGGTCGAGCCCGCCTCGCGAATGTGGTAGCCGGAGATCGAAATCGTGTTCCACTTCGGCACGTGACGCGAGCAGTAGGCCATCATGTCGGTGACGATGCGCAGGGACGGCTCGGGCGGGTAAATCCACTCCTTCTGCGCGATGTACTCCTTGAGAATGTCGGCCTGCAAGGTGCCCGTGAGGCGCTCCTGGGGTACGCCTTGCTCCTCGGCGCACACGATGTACATGGCAAGCGCAATCGGCGCCGTGCAGTTGATCGTCATGGAGGTCGAGATGCGGCCCAGATCAATGCCGGCCATGAGGTCCTGCATGTCCTGCAGCGTACACACCGCCACGCCGCACTTTCCCACCTCGCCTAGCGCCCGTGGGTGATCGGAGTCGTAGCCCATGAGGGTCGGCATGTCAAAGGCCACGGACAGACCGGTCTGGCCCTGCGAGAGCAGGAAGTGGAAACGCTCGTTGGTTTGCTTGGCCGTCCCAAATCCCGCGAACTGGCGCATCGTCCACAGCCGCCCGCGGTACATCGTTGCGTGGATGCCACGGGTGTACGGGTACTGCCCGGGATAGCCCAGGTCGCGTTCGTAGTCCAGGCCCGCGACGTCGTCGGGGCCATACAACGGCTGGAGCGGGTGGTCGGAAATCGTCCGGTCGATGGCACCCGGGCGCTTGGCCCCCGCCGCAAACTGCTCTTCCCACGCAGCGCGGGCCGCCGTCCGTCCAGCCGGAGTGCGAGCCTGGCCGTTGCCGGTTTGGCCGTTGGTCTTCGTCTTCTTGACGCTCACGAGCTGCTCACGCTTTCTTCTTTTTTACGACTCCCGCTATGCGTACTATAGCATACGGTCTGGGCGCCCCGCGGCGCCACGCGACCTGCGTCAGAACTCGATGCCGACGCGGGCCGGCACGTTCTTGCTGTAGGGGTGCTTGAGATCGGTCACCACGTTGACGTAATCGGCCAGATCGATGATAGCCTGGGGCGCGTCGCGGCCGGTCAGAACGACCTCGACGTGACGGGGCTTGCGGCGCAAAAGGTCCGCCACGGCCTCCACCGGCACGAGACCGAAGTTCATCGCGACGTTGACTTCATCCAAGATGACGACGTTGTAATCGCCCGAGAGAACGGCCTGGCGTGCCGCCTCGAGGCCGGCCTGCGCTCGCGCCACCTGTTCGGGTTCCGGGTTTTTGGGGTCGACGAACCGGTCGAGTCCATACTGTTCGATCTCGAGCTCGGGCAGGCGTTCGCGCACGAGGATCTCACCGTAGAACGGGTCACCCTTCATGAATTGAATCATCTTCACCCGGTGGCGGTGGCCGATGGCCCTCAGTGCCAGTCCCAAAGCAGCCGTCGTCTTCCCCTTCCCCGGGCCCGTGTTGACCATGACGAGGCCGAGCGGCCGTTCGTCGGAGCGCTTTTTCTGCCAGGGGTGGGGTGTCTTGTAGTCTTCCTTAACCACGCCGCCTGCGCTTTTCGCGCCGACGGCGGGCCCGGCCTTTGGAACGCCGTCACCGGCCCGCCCTGCGGGCCCAGCCCGGCCCCGTGCCCCGGTCGCGCTGCCCCCGGCCTTTGCGACCTTGTCCTTTTGACAAAAGCCGCGGCCATGCTATAATCCCAGGGCAACGACTACCCTTCGCACCGGCCGGCGCCACGCGCAGCCTGACCGGTTCGAAAGACGAAGGCAGCGAACGACGCTTCGTGTTACTTTGTCACGGTAGCCTGCACAAGCGGGCTTTTTCTTTTGACCAAGGAGGCCAACCGCATCCATAAACCAGTGAACCGGGGCCGGGGAGCGCGCGCTCATTAGCCGTCAGTTCCGCGTCAACGAACAAATTCGGGTGCCTCAAGTCCGCGTCATCGCGGACGACGGCACGCAGCTGGGCATCATGACAACGGGCGATGCCCTCATGTTGGCCCGCGAGCGGGGGGTTGACCTCATCGAGGTGTCTCCCAACGCGGTCCCGCCCGTCTGCCGCCTGGACGACTACGGCCGGCTGCGCTACGAACAGAATAAGAAAGACCGCGAAGCGCGCCGTAAGGCACACAGCATGGAGTTGCGCGAAGTCAAGCTGCGGCCGAAGATCGAGGACCACGACTACCAGGTCAAGGTCCACACGGCGGAGCGCCTGCTCTTCAACGGCGACAAGGTGAAGGTGACAATCATGTTCCGCGGCCGCGAGATCGCCTATGCCCAGCAGGGCCGCAAGCTGCTGGAGCGGATGGCAACCGATACGGCGCGTTTTGCGACCGTCGAGCGCGAGCCGCGGCTGGAGGGGCGCAACATGTTCATGATTTTGTCGCCCCGCCAGGACGTCATCGCGGCCCAAGCCGGTGGCCACAAAGCACAGCAACCGGCGGTCACGCCGCCCCGGGCCGCAGCCGGCAAACAGGCCTGAACGGATCGGGTGCAGGGCGAAAGGCCGGACGCAAAGGCTAGGCGGCGACCGGTACGGCACGAGACCGCCCGAAGCATGCAGCCAGACGGCAGCGGTTCACAAGGCGGTAGGTTTACGAGGCGGCGGTTCGCAAGGCGGCACTTTACGAGCGGGGAGTTGTGAAGAGAGCAAGATGGCAAAATTGAAGACACACCGGGGAGCAGCCAAGCGCGTCAAGGTGACGGCGCGCGGCAAGTTCCTTCGCGAGCGCCAGTTCTCCGGATGCAGCCACATTCTGACCAAGAAGCCGCCCAAGCGCATCCGGCGCTTCCGCAAGCAGGTCGTCGTCGATCAGACCGACGTGCCGCGCTTGCGCCGCCAGCTGCCGTACGCGTCCTAACATCCGCCGGGCGGCGCGCCGGCCGGCCTGCGCCGAACGCCGGGATACCCGGCCCATCACTGCGCCGGGCCGCCGCACTGCCGCACTCACGAAGGAGAGACCGAGCACATGTCACGCGTCAAACGCGGCGTCATCGCCAAGAAGAAGCATAAGAAGGTTCTCAAGGCCGCCAAAGGCTTTCGCGGCGCGCGCCGGCGCACGTTCCGTGCGGCCAACGAGGCGCTCTTGCATTCGCTCAGTTATGCCTTTCGCGATCGCCGCAATCGTAAACGCGACTTTCGCGCCCTGTGGATTGCCCGCATCAACGCGGCGGCCCGGTCGGAGGGTCTCACGTACAGCCGGCTGGTCAGCGGCTTGAAGAAAGAAGGCCTGGCGCTCAACCGCAAAGTGCTGGCCGACTTGGCGGTCAACGACCAGGCTGCGTTTTCGGCGCTGTTGGCCATCGCCAAAAAGCACCTCCCGGCATCGCCCGCCGCGCAAGCCTAAGACCGGATTCTCGGTGAGAGTCTTGGGCGCACAGGCCACCGTGCGTGCACGACAAAGGTGCCTATCCCTTAACGCGCATTCGCGGTGAGCGAGCAGCAAGAAGACGCAGCTCGTGGGGCCGGCCCGCACCGGCGGGCCCGCACGGGCCACGCCCCCGACAAGGCCGACCCGGAAGAGGCTGGGTTTCACCACCGCGCGGTTCGCGAGGCGCGCTTGCTGCACGTCAAAAAGCACCGTCAGATACGGCGGTGCTTTCTCGTCGAGGGGCCGGCACTCGTCGAAGCCGCGCTCGACGCCGGCGTGCGGCTCGAGCGGGTCTTTGCGCAACGAGATACCTGTCCGCCTGCTCTGGTGCAGCGCCTGAGGGGATACCCAGACGTGCCTGTCGTCTTCGTCAGTGCTCGCACCCTGACATCGCTGGCGCAGACGCAAACGCCGCAGGGCGTGGTTGCCGTTGCCCCGTTCCTGCATCGGCCGGCCGCGGATCTGGCAAATCTCGTGTCGCCGGCGGGGCCGGCGGTCGTCCTGGCCCTGCCGAGCCTCTCCGACCCCGGCAACGCCGGTACACTCTTGCGCAGCGCCGAAGCGTTCGGTGCCTGTGCGGTGTGCTTTGGCCGCCAGGCGGTCGAACCGTATAACGACAAGGTCGTGCGCGCGTCGATGGGGTCGCTGTTCCGGCTGCCCGTCGTGTGCTACGGCGAGTGGGCGGAGCTCGCGGCGGCGGCCGAACGTGCCGGGCTGCGCATCGTTGCGGCCGAACGCGAGGGAGAGGATGTGAGGGCGGTCACTCTGCCCGAGCGGTCCTTACTCGTCATCGGCCACGAGCGCCGGGGACTGGGCGGGATTCCCCGGGAGGACGTCCACCTGCAGGTCGCCATCCCCCACGCCCCCAGCGTCGAGTCTCTCAACGCAGCGGTGGCGGGATCGATTCTTCTCTACGAGTTGGACCGGCGCCGGCATCTGCCGGCGGCGGAGACGGTGCCGGCTGCTGCAAGAGTGAGAACACCTGCCGGATGATTTGTCAAGCCCCCCGCGACCTTGCTTCCCGTTTGTTGCCTGTGCTATACTGGATGCCGGAAAGCGGTGTCAGAACGCCAGGTAACGCAAAGGAGGTCGAGCACACTGCTACTCTCTCCGGGGCTGTTCTGGAAGCTGTTTCTCTCCACTGGTTCGATCAAAGCCTATCTGCTCTACAAGCGGATGGCAACGCAGGACTCCCACTCGTAACGTCTCCCGGCGCAAGGATGCGCCCCGGGAAGGTCCGGAAGTGGCCGCACACTGAAGGCGGCCACCTTCTTTTTGCGGCGTGGCGCCGTCGGGAGGAGCACACGGGTGGACGATAAGCTGGCGGCTCTCGCAGCGGAGGTTGAGGCGCGGGCGCAGCAGGTGCGCGACGAGCGCGAACTCGACGAGCTCCGCACGAGTGTGCTGGGGCGAAAAGGCGGCCGCTTGTCGCAGGTGCTGGCCGGTCTGGGAAAGCTCCCCAAGGAAGAGCGCGCCGAGTTCGGACGCCGCGCCAACGAGGCCAAGGCCCGCATCGAGGCGTCACTGGAGCACGCGCGCCGGCGGCTGGCGGACGCCGCCGTTGAGCAATCCCTAGCGCGACGCTACGACGTTACCTTCGACGCATTGCCGCCGCACCGTGGATCCCTGCACATCCTGCGTCAGACGCTGGAGGATGTTGCGTCCTTCTTTCGCAGCCGCGGCTTTGCGATCGTCATGGGCCCCGAGGTGGAAACCGAGTACTATAACTTTGAAGCGATGAACATTCCCGCCGACCATCCGGCGCGGGATGCCATGGACACGTTCTACGTGGGGCCTCGGACGCTGCTGCGCACGCACACCTCTCCGATGCAGGTGCGGTCTATGCTGGCCTACCCGCCGCCGATTGCGATCCTCGTGCCCGGGAAGGTGTACCGCCGCGATGCCCTGGACGCCCGGCACGCATTCGTCTTCCATCAATTTGAAGGCCTGCAGGTCGACCGGGGCGTGACGTTTGCGCACCTGAAGGGCTTCGTCACCGACCTGTGCCGGGCGCTCTATGGTGAGGATCGGCGCACGCGCTTCCGGCCATCCTATTTTCAGTTCACCGAACCTTCAGCCGAGGTGGATGTGTCGTGCGCGGTCTGCGAGGGGCGAGGATGTCGCACCTGCGGCGGCGCCGGCTGGCTGGAGATGGGAGGCGCGGGCATGGTGCACCCGCACGTTCTGCGGGCCGGCGGCTACGATCCCGAAACCTACACCGGGTGGGCCTTCGGTCTGGGCATCGAACGCATCGCCATGGTGCGCAACGGCATCGACGACATTCGGCTCTTCACGGAGAACGACCCGGCATTCGTGGAGCAGTTCGCCTGATGCGGCTGCCGGTGTCGTGGCTGCGCGACTTCGTCGCCACGGATGCGACGGCCGAGACCATTGCGGATGTCTTGACCCAGCGCGGTCTTGCCGTGGATGCCATTCATCCGCAGCCGACCCCAGAGCGCATCGTCGTCGGCAAAGTGGAAAGCTTGGCACGCCATCCTCAGGCGGATCGTCTCCTCGTGGCGGCGGTGGACGTTGGAGGCGAGCGGTTGCAGATCGTCACCGGGGCGACCAACGTCGCCGAGGGCAACAAGGTGCCGATCGCCCTGCCCGGCGCCGTGGTCTTCGAACGAGCCGCCTCCGGAGCGCGCGACGGAGCGGCTGCGCGCCGGCCCACCCGGCAGATTGCGCCGACCGTTCTGCGAGGTGTGGAGTCCCGGGGCATGATGTGCTCGCCCGACGAGTTGGCGCTGCCCGGCGATTACGACGACGGAATCTTCATCATGGACGACGAGGCACCGGTGGGCGCGCCGTTTTGGCAGGCGGCCCGGTTTGGCGACGCAGTCCTCGAGGTGGACGTGCCCTCCAACCGCGCGGATTGCCTGTCTGTCATCGGTGTGGCGCGCGAGGTAGCGGCCGGATTACAAGCCCCTTTTTCGCCTCCCACGCCCGGACCGGGCACAGGCGACCGGCCCTGCCCGGTGCGGGTCGAGATCGAAGATCCCGACATCTGCCGCAGGCTCTTGGGGCAATGCTTCTTCGGTCTGGCCGGCCGCCGCTCGCCGACCTGGATGGTCTTGCGCCTTGCGGCGGCTGGGATGCGCAGTCTGAACTTTGCGGTTGACGTCTCCAACTTCGTCCAGCTGGAGACCGGACAGCCGCTGCACTTCTACGATCTCGCAGCGCTGCGCGGCGGCGCGATCGTGGCACGCGCGGCGCGCGAGGGGGAGACCGTCGTCACGCTGGACGGTGTCGAGCGCCGGCTTGATCCGGGCACGCCGGTGATCGCCGATGGCGCCGGTCCGGTTGGCCTCGCCGGCATCATGGGCGGGGCGGCGTCCGGGGTAACGGCGACGACGCGCGACATCTTCGTCGAATCGCCCAATTTTGTCGGGCCGCGCATCCGGCGGGCCTCGCTGGCCCTGGGCCTGCGCACGGAGGGTGCACTGCGCCATGAGAAAGATCTGCCACTGGAATTGCCGGAGGTCGGCCGGCGCAGAGCGGCGCAGCTGCTGATGGCAGCAGGTGCAGTCCCGAGCCAGGTTGTGGACGCCGGTGAACGGCCCGGCCCGCAGCGCCGCGTGCAGCTGCGCGCACGCCGCGTCAACGCCGTCCTGGGCACATCATATGCCGTCACGCAGATGAAAGATACGCTACGGGCGCTGGCGTTCGAACCGGCCGGCGAGGACGATCTCGAGGTCGGCGTGCCGTACTGGCGCCGCGACGTGCGCGAGGAAGTGGATCTCATCGAGGAGATTGCACGCGGCATCGGCTACGATACGATTCCGGAGGCGCGCATCGTCGCCCAGCCGCAACGAATCGACGAGAGTCTGTATGATCAGGAGAGCATCCTGGTCCGCGCGTTTGCCGCCTTGGGCTACCACGAGATCGTCAGTCTGCCGCTCCAGGGTAGCAAGACGGTGGCGGCCTGGGAGCGTTCCGGACTCCCCTTCTGGCCGTCACGCGTGGAGATCGTCAACCCCCTTTCGGAGGACCACCGCTTCCTGAGACCCAGCCTGCTTCCCGCCCTGCTCGCGACTGCGGCGACGTGGTACGGCCGCCGGGGCGACGGCGTGCGCCTGTTTGAAGTCGGCCATATCTTTCGAAGGCTCGATGATGCGCCGCAGGTAGAGCATCGTCCCGAGGCCGGCGTCTTTGCCGACAACGGGGTGGTGGAATGGCCTTCGCTGGCCGGCATGTGTGTGGTGGAGGAGGAGCCCCAAAACGGCGCACCGGGTGCCGGGGGAGCGGGCGATGGGACGGCTGACGGTGCTGCGGGTGCCAACACACGGTCCGACGGGTCTTTTGACCGCCGGCTGCTGGAACTCAAAGGAGAGCTGGAGAGCGTCTTGCACGACATGGGCTTGACCGAATTGAGCGCGCAGCCGCGCGAGCGCACCTACTTTCATCCCGGGGCATCCGGAAACATCAAGACCGCAAGCGCAACGGTGGCAAAATTCGGCCGGCTACACCCGCGTCTAGCCCGCGCCTTCGAATTGCCGGAAACGACGTATGCCTTCAGCCTGCTCTTGGAGAACATCCCGCGGCACAAACCCGTGAAGCGCTTCGTGCCGCTGCCACGCTTTCCGGCCACCCGTCGCGACATTGCGGTCGTCGTGGACGAATCGCTGCCCGCCGGCAGCCTCACCGACACCATCCGCCACGCCGGCATCCCCCACCTGGAGAGCGTCAGAGCCTTCGACGAGTACAGGGGGCCGCAGGTCGGCAGCGGCAAGAAGAGCATTGCGCTGACCATGGTGTTGCGCCGCGCGGACGGCACGCTCACCGACGAGGAGGCCAACGCAACCGTACGTGCGGTTGTGACCTTGTTGCAGGAGCGCTTTGCGGCCGCACTGCGCGAAGCCACATAGAGCATTGCAGAGCGTTGCGCCACGGGCGCCTGTTGCTTTTCCCCGGCTCACGGCAGTGTTTCCATCGGCCGCGCAAGCGCGGTCGCTACGTACAGCCTACGTACAGCCTGGGAACGTTTCCGTAGCGGTCGCGCTTGCCCGACCGACAGTAGAGAATAGTAAGGAAGAGATGATGACGTGGACCTGGGCTGATTGGCTCGTTCTCCTGACGCTGGCGCTGGCATTTTGGGGCGGGTACCGCAGCGGCGTCGTGCGGGAGGCAATCGGGATGGCCGCCGTCATCCTGGCCTGGGTGATTGCCGGAGCGCTGGCCGGCAGCATGGCGGGCGGGGTTGAACAGCGCACGGGGTTGGCGCCCGCATCCGCCCACCTCGTGGCTTTTTGGTTGCTCTTCCTCTTTGTGTTCGCGCTGACCAGGGCCCTGGGTTGGGCGCTGGAGCGGATCCTCGCGGTGGGTGTCTTGAAGGTGGTCAGCGGCATCGGCGGAGGCATTGTCGCCTGCGCGAAGGCGGTGCTCATCCTGTGGCTGGTTCTGTTCATCGCGCTATTTTTTCCCATGGCACCGGATGTGCGGACAACGCTGCACAGGTCGCCGACGGTCGGTCTCATCGAATCCTTGGACCGGCCGGCGTACGCTTTGCTCGTTGCATCGCTTCCTCACCGTGCCCGCCCCTGGGCCAAGCTGTTCTTGGAACGCCACCACACCTAAAGGATATGACAGCGGCCGCCTTTGCGGGCGGCCGCGGGAACGTGCGATGGCGCTCGCGTCTATGGCCGAGATGTGACGCGGGGTTGGGGCAGGCCCGGCGGATGGATGCCGGGACGGACATGCACGGGAATCCGCATGTCGGCCGGGTGGCGCTGGACCGACGCAGTGAACTGGAAGGAGTTAGGGGTTAGGGGCGTCCCCGTTTGGGACGTGATCTTGGAAGTAAAATAAAAGGTGACTTGCTGGCCGGGTGCGAGATTTGCTGTTGTGGTGATCGTCAGCTGGGTATCAGTGGGGTCCCAGATCTGGGTTCCATCCAGATTCGTCACGGGCGATTGCGGGACGTTCGGCGACGTCGCGGTGTAATACATGTATGTGACGTTATAGAAAACGATGGGCGCGATGTTGACCGGCTGACTGAAGATGAAGATAAAGGTTTCGTTGGGAGCGGTGCCAGTCTGTCCTCCGCTGGTTACCGAGAACGGGCCCGCGGTCGGACTTGGACTCGGTAGCACTATCGGGGAAATCGGAGCAGCCTGACCGTGATGACCGATGGCCAAGAGTGCGGCTCCTGTGGCGACCACCAGTCCCAGGATGCTGAAAGTGTTCGGCGTGCGGGGCGCAGGATAGACGGGCGGCAGGGGTTGCAAGCCCACCAAGAGGTCGCCGATGCGCGGCTGGTAGCCGTTTGCAGGATTCGAAATGGTGACCGTTGCCGAGTCATCCGTGATGGAGGTGATCTGCGCATCGGCGACGTGCTGCCCGTCGCGCATCACGTTGAAGCGGTCACCCAGGTGGAAACCGTATGTCGAACCCAAGTCGGCCTGGACGCCGCCGACGAGCGAGTAAATCGTGCCGGTCGCGGCGCGCGGTTCGTCCAGAGTTGCCAGGTTATTCACGAATCCCGCCGTCAGGGAGGGCGCAGCCAAAGACGACTGCGTGAAGACTTGCGTGCGGATGAAGGCTAACGGCGCAATTCGATACGCCGAGAGTCGATAGACGATGTTGGACCCTGAGACGCTGACGAGCTCTGGGACGATAACCTCCTGTGCGCCCGCCCGTGCGGCGGCATTCACCGCGGGCCCGACGATCGCACCGTCGGGCGCCGGTCGCACGGCAAGCGGACCGCCGCCGACCGGTGTAAACTTGCCCGATTGACCGACCGCATCGTAGAGCGCTTGGCTCAATGCGCTGACGGTCGCCTGTGGTGCCCCCGCCTGGTTGAAGAAGGCCGTCACGGCAACCGGGGGTCCGGATCCGAAGACCGGCGGACTTGATGCGAAACCGGCAAGAGATGCAAGGGCAAGTATGCCGGCGAGCCGGACCACGGATAGAGACCTGAAAAGTCTTTTCACGGCGCCTCGAACTCCTCACAAATGGGGATGCACGGGCGGCCAACGCCTAGGCGCTCCCCTGCCTTGAGTTATCGGCTAAGGGGTAAGCGGGAATAGGTCCGCGCGAAGGGACAAGCAGGCGGGCGGCCGGACGGCAAGGCGCAAGGGTTCCCTCGCTCGCGCAAGCACGACGGTCGGCCAAGGCCGACCGCTACACGAGGGCCCTCAACAAGGCTCAGGTTCTGTCGGTCGCGCAAGCACGACGGTCGGCCAAGGCCGACCGCTACGCGCCGGCTGGATGACACGCTGCCCCGTAGCGGCCGCCTTTAGGCGGCCGACGGAACATCACGCGTTGGGGCATTGGCGCGCAAGGCCGTGGGGCGGCCATCCAGAAAGCCATGCCCCATGAGCAAAGCCGACATCCTACGTCTGACCCACCTCTCGAGTTGCGCCGGCTGAGCCTCCAAGGCAGACGCGAGCGTGCTCGCGCAGGTGCTGTCGGGTCTGCCGCCCATTGACGACCCCAACGTCTTAGTCGGCACCTCGACGGCGGACGACGCCGGTATCTACCGCCTGAGCGACGATCTGGCACTCGTGCAGACGGTTGACTTCTTCACACCCATCGTGGATGACCCTCACACGTTCGGACGGATCGCGGCCGCCAACTCCCTCTCGGACATCTATGCGATGGGGGCGACTCCGCTGTGCGCCCTTGCCATCGCGGCGTTTCCAGCCGATCTCGACCCGTCAATCCTGGCCAGCATTTTGGCGGGCGGGGCGGAGAAGGCGCGCGAGGCGGGTATCTGGGTGATCGGCGGCCACACGGTGAAGGATCCCGAACCCAAGTACGGCCTGGCCGTCACCGGCACGGTACACCCTAAGAAGATTTTGCGTAACGCAAGCGCGCGCGCGGGCGACGTGCTCGTGCTCACGAAGCCGCTTGGCACGGGAATCCTCACAACGGCGCGGCGCAACGATGCCATCCCGGAGTCCGACCTCGCTCACGCCATTGCCTCGATGGAGACGCTTAACCGCGCGGCCGCCTCCGCCATCACATCCTTGAACGACCACTCCCCAGGCGATCCGCCCGTACACGCCGTAACCGATGTGACCGGGTTCGGCCTCGTCGGCCATCTGCTCGAGATGGCGCGCGGCAGTGGTGTTGGTTTCGTCCTCTCGGCAGAGCGCGTTCCACTCTTCGATCACGTCCTCGAACTCGCAAACGCCGGTCAGGTGCCCGGCGGCACGCGGACGAACCTGGCCCAGGCGCTTGCGGCCGGCGTTGCGTTTGACCCCGCCCTGCCCGAGGCGCTGCGCTTTGTGGTCTGCGATGCCCAAACGTCGGGCGGCCTTCTCGCCGCAGTCGCCGCAGACCACGCCGAAGCACTTCTCCTCGCCCTCAAACGCAGCGGCGTCGCCCAGACTGCGCCAATCGGCACACTGACCGCCGAGCAGACGTTCGAGGTGGTACCGCAACAGAGGTCCGAATCCGGGTAAAAGAAAAGGCACAGACACAAGTCAACATAGACGACGGGAAGGTGTCTCCCCATGAAGCCAGCCGCCACGCTCGACGCCAACGCTCTGGACCAGCTTGCCATCAACACGATTCGCACGCTCGCGATGGACGCGGTGCAAAAGGCCAACAGCGGGCACCCCGGCACGCCGATGGCACTTGCACCTCTGGCCTACGTGCTCTACACGCGCCACATGCGCTACAACCCGCGCAACCCGCAGTGGCCGGACCGCGATCGGTTTATCCTCTCGGCAGGCCACGCATGCATGCTCCAGTATGCAGCGCTGTACCTCACCGGTTTCGACCTCAGCCTCGAGGACATCAAGAACTTCCGCCAGTGGGGCAGTAAGACACCCGGTCACCCCGAGTATGGCGTTGTCCCCGGCGTCGAAGTGACGACGGGCCCGCTGGGACAGGGCTTCGGCAACGGCGTCGGCTTCGCCATCGCCGAGAGACACCTCGCACAGCGCTTCAATCGCCCCGGTTTTGAGATCGTCAACCACTACACATACGCCATCTGCAGCGACGGCGACATCATGGAGGGCGTCTCTGCCGAGGCCGCGTCGCTCGCCGGACACCTGCGCCTTGGGCATTTGATCTACTTCTACGACGACAACCACATCACGATCGAGGGCGACACCGCGCTGACCTTCGACGAGGACGTCTGCGCGCGCTTTGCGGCCTACGGCTGGCACACGCAAGTCGTCGAGGACGTCAACGACCTGCAGGCTCTCGACCGGGCCATCGTCGCCGCCAAGGCCGACCCGCGCCCGTCGCTCATCCGCGTGCGCAGCCACATCGCCTACGGCGCACCGCACAAACAGGATACCAAGGAGGCTCACGGCAGCCCGCTAGGCGAGGACGAGGTGCGCGCCACCAAGCGTGTCTACGGCTGGCCCGCGGACGCACACTTTTTGGTACCCGAGGAGGTCTTGGAGCACACGCGCACCGCGATCCAGCGCGGCGAGGACTGGGAAGCGCAGTGGCGAGCGCTTTTTGATGCCTACGCCGCCGCTCACCCCGATCTTGCCCGTCAGTTTGTCGCCGAGCAGAAGGGCGAGCTACCCGCAGGCTGGGATGCGAACCTGCCGCGTTTTGCACCGTCCGAGGGACCGATGGCTACCCGGGTCGCTTCTAAGAAGGTGATGAACGCGATCGCACGCAGCGTACCGAACTTCTTGGGCGGAGCGGCCGACCTGGCTCCCTCCACCGAGACCTACCTCGACGGATGGGGAGACTTCGAACGCGACAACTACGCCGGCCGCAACTTCCACTTCGGCATCCGCGAGCATGCCATGGGGGCCGCTCTCAACGGCATGACGCTGCACGGCGGTTTGCGGCCCTTCGGCGCAACCTTCTTCATCTTTTCCGACTACATGCGACCGTCCGTCCGGCTGGCGGCTCTCATGGAGATTCATCCGATCTACGTGTGGACGCATGACAGCATCGGCCTGGGCGAAGACGGTCCCACGCATCAGCCGATCGAGCATCTGGCCTCGCTGCGCGCGATGCCCAACATGACGCTCTTCCGACCGGCGGATGCCAACGAAACCGCCATCTGCTGGCGCTTGGCGATGACGCACGAAGGAGGCCCGGTCGGCCTTGTGCTGACGCGGCAAAAACTTCCGGTGTTCGATCCGCAAGCGACGGCAATGGCCGAACGAGGCGGTTACATCTTACTGCGCGAGACTGCCGCAACGCCGGACGTCATCCTGATTGGGACCGGGTCGGAAGTTGGCCTTTGCCTGGAGGCGGCACGATTGCTCGACGCCGAGGGCGTGGCAGCGCGTGTCGTCAGCCTGCCGTGCTGGACGCTCTTCGACCGCCAGCCGCAGGCCTACCGCGACGACGTCTTGCCGCCCGCCGTGACGGCTCGCATCTCGGTCGAAGCCGGGGCCACCTTCGGCTGGGAACGGTACGTCGGCCAGCGCGGTGCGTCCATCGGTATCAACCATTTCGGCGCATCCGCCCCGGGCGAGGTGCTCTTCCGTGAGTTCGGCTTCACACCCGAGCGCATCGCGCAGCGCGCCCGCGAGGTCGTCGAACGCAACCGGCACAGCTAGAATACCCGGCGCCGGCGCGGGTGGGCACCGCTCCCGAGCCCGCGACGACAAGCCGGACAACGACATCACTTCGAGAGGACACTGAGAATGGCGAATCCCCTCACCCGGCTCATCGACTTCGGCCAAAGCTTCTGGCTGGATAATATCCGGCGCGGTTTTACCCGTTCGGGTGAGTTGCGCCGGATGATCGAGGAGGACGGCCTGCGCGGCGTCACGTCCAACCCGACGATCTTCGAAAAGGCGGTGTCGAGCAGCCGTGACTACGACGCCGGCATCAAGGAGCTCGTCGCGCGCGGCGTCACCGACCCCAAAGCGCTCTACGATGCGATTACCCAACAGGACATCCGCGAAGCGTGCGACGTGTTCGCCGACCTGTATCGCGCCAGCGACGGCGGCGACGGCTATGTCTCCATCGAATTGCCGCCGGATCTCGCCATGGACACCCAGGCCTCCATCGCCGAGGGCAAGCGCCTGTGGCAGGCCATCAACCGCCCCAACGTCATGATCAAGGTGCCGGCAACCGAGGCCGGTCTGCCCGTCATCACCGCGCTCATCGCCGAGGGGATCAACGTCAATGTCACCTTGATGTTCGGCGCCCGCTACTACGAGCGCGTCATCGACGCGTACTTCACCGGGCTCGAGACGCGCCTGGCGCGCAATCTGCCGCTGGCGTCGGTCGCGTCGGTTGCAAGTTGCTTCGTCAGCCGCGTCGACACCGAGGCCGACCGGCGCCTGACGGCTCTCATCGAACGCGCCGACGCCGCGCGGCGCCCGGCCCTCGAAGCCCTTCTGGGCAAGACGGCAATCGCCAACGCCAAACGGCTCTACCGCATCTATCAGGCGTCCATCGCAACACCGCGCTTCCAGAAACTGGCAGCCGCAGGTGCGCGGCGTCAGCGCCCGTTGTGGGCGAGCACCTCAACCAAGAACCCGCGCTACCCCGACACCTACTACGTCGAGGCGCTCATCGGCCCGGACACCGTCGACACGATGCCGCCGGCCACGATTGACGCCTTCCGCGACCACGGCAAGGTCGAGCGGACGCTGGATCGCGATTACGACGTCTGGGACGCGGCGCTGGCGGAGCTCGAAGCGGCCGGCATTTCGCTGGACGAGATCACGGACAAGCTGCTGGCCGACGGCGTCGTCCTCTTCGAAGATGCCTACCGTCAGCTGTTCGACGTCCTGCGCGAGAAGGCAAAGGCGATAGCGGCAGACGGGATCGGCCGGCGTACCTTCGTCAACCTGGATCCCACCGAGCTGGGCCAGACCCTGGACCGCCTCGACGCAGAGCGCTTCGTCCAGCGGGTGTGGCAGCACGACCCCGACCTGTGGCGGCCGGGCGATGTCAAGGCGGCGGCGATCATTCGCAATCGCCTGGGCTGGTTGACCGTCGTCGAAACGATGCAGGGCTGCCTCGCCGACCTCCACGAGTTCGCGCAGGGTGTGCGCCGCGACGGGTTCACGCATGCCGTCCTCATGGGTATGGGCGGCTCGAGCCTGTGCCCGCTCGTGTTGCGCGAGACCTTCGGCATCACGCCCGGCTACCCCGAACTCCACGTACTCGACAGCACCGTGCCGGAGGTGATTGCGGCTCTCGAAGAGCGCATCGATCTGCGGCACACCCTCTTCATTGAAGCCAGCAAATCCGGCACGACCCTTGAAAGTCGCAGTTTCGGTGAATACTTCTTTGCCAAAGTCTCAGACGCGCTGGGCGGTGCGGCGGCCGCGGCGCGCCATTTCGTCTACATCACGGATCCGGGAACACCGCTCGCTGCGCTGGGCAAGGAGCGCAACGTCCGCCGGGTGTTCGCTAACCCGCCTGACATCGGCGGGCGCTACTCGGCCCTGTCGTACTTTGGCCTCGTGCCGGCAGCCATCGCCGGCTACGACGTCGCCGCTTTGCTGGACCGGGCACACGGCATGATGCAGGCGTGTGCGGCGGGTGTGCCGGCACGCGACAATCCGGGCGTCACGCTGGGAGTCGCGCTGGCTCAGGCCGCCATCCATCACGGGCGCGATAAGGTGACGTTGTGGGCCTCCCAGCCGATTTCGACCATCGGGCTGTGGCTCGAACAGCTCATCGCCGAGAGCACCGGCAAAGATGGCGAGGGACTCGTACCGGTCTCCGGCGAGCCGCTCGGCCCGCCCGAGGTGTACGGCGACGACCGCATCTTCGCGTTCTTGACGCTGCCGGGAGACGAGGACGCCCGGGCCGCGCGCGAGGCGCTCGTCGCGGCCGGTCACCCAGTGGTGTGTCTTACCCTGCGCGATCCGCGCGATCTGGCCGAGGAGTTTTTCTGCTGGGAGTTCGCAACCGTGACTGCCGGCGCGCTGCTCCACCTGGACGCGTTCGACGAGCCCAACGTGCAGGAAAGCAAGGACAACACGAATCGCATCTTGGCCGGCGGGGATGGCACGGGCGGCGTCCGCGCGGTTGCCCCGTCGGACGAAGCTGCTCTTGGGGCGTTTATCGGGCAGCTGCGGCCCAAAGATTACTTCGTGCTTGGGGCATTCATCGGCCCAGCGCCGCAGCGGGATGCGGCGCTGACGGCGATGCGGGTCGCCGTCCGCGATGCGACCAAGAATGCGACGACGCTTGGCTACGGGCCGCGCTTTTTGCACTCGACCGGTCAACTGCACAAAGGCGGTCCGAACACGTGCGTCGTCCTGCAAATCGTAGGCCGCGACCGGATCCGGCTGCCCATCCCGGGCCAACCCTTTGACTTCGGCACTCTCAAAGACGCACAGGCACTGGGCGACTATCAGTCGCTTGTCGCGCACGGGCGGCGCGTGCTGCGGGTTGATCTGGGAGACGATATTGATGGCGGCCTGGAGGCGCTGCAGCGCACGCTGGGTGCAGTCGCGCGGCGCGCCGGGCAGGCGTCGACGCCCGCACGCTAAAGGCTGCGGTGACAACTCGTACCGCAGCACCGCCCGGACGAACACGCACCGGCACTCCCGTGACGGCGTCGGCGGCGGAGAGCGCCCCGCGCAGCCGTGGCGTCGCAGCGCGGCTGCACGCACGTACCCCGGCACAATGACGCGGACATTGAGAAAGGGAACGCTATGCAACTGGGGATGGTGGGTCTGGGGCGCATGGGCGCCAACATGGTGGAGCGGCTGCGCCGCGGAGAGCACGAGATCGCCGCGTTTGACCGCAATCCGCAGGCGGTAGCGGCGGTTGCCGCGAGCGGAGCCCGCGGCTGCCATTCGCTCGACGAACTCGTGGCGGCTCTGTCGCCGCCGCGGCACGTTTGGGTTATGTTGCCCGCCGGCGCACCAACGAACGACACGATTCGGGCGCTGGGCGATCTCCTCGAGCGCGGCGACGTCATCATTGACGGCGGCAACTCGTATTGGAAGGAAGCGCAGGCGCACGCGGCTGCTCTGGCGCCCAAGGGCATCTCCTTCGTCGATGCCGGCGTGTCGGGCGGCATTTGGGGATTGAAGGTCGGCTACTGTCTCATGGTGGGCGGCGAGGCAGACGTGTGCCGGCGTTTGGAGCCCATCTTCCTCACCCTGGCGCCCCCCGACGGGTACCTGCGCGTGGGGCCGGTCGGCGCCGGGCACTTCGTCAAGATGGTGCACAACGGCATCGAGTACGTGATGCTGCAGGGATACGGCGAAGGCTTCGAGGTGCTCGAGGCGTCGGAGTTTGGCGCTCAGCTCGACTTGCGCGCCATTGCGCACTTGTGGAACCAGGGCAGCGTCATCCGCTCGTGGCTCCTCGAATTGGCCGAACGCGCCTTTGCTGCCGACCCGGGGCTTGCGGCGATCGCGGGCTACGTCGAGGACACGGGTGAGGGGCGCTGGACCGTCTTGGATGCCATTGATCTTTCCGTGCCCGTGCCCGCGCTCGCGCTGGCCCTCTTCATGCGCTTCCGGTCGCGGCAAACGGATTCGTTTGCGGCCAAAGTGATCGCCGCGCTGCGCAACGAGTTCGGGGGCCATGCCGTGAAGAGCGAAGCGCCGGCAGCAGCAGACGGGCCAGCGGGGGGCAAGACGCCGGCGGGTGGCGGCAAGGCGCAGGCGGGCGGCACGAGTGGCCGCACCGGCACCTCCGGCGGATAGCGCGCCATGGCGGCGACCACGCTCGTCAATCCGTTCCGGGAGGGCATCTCGCTCGAGGGAGCCACACACCCAGTCCAACTGGTCATCTTTGGGGCTTCGGGCGATCTAACGCGGCGCAAACTCTTGCCGGCCATCTACAACTTGGTTCAGGCATCGCTGGCACCGCCCGCCTTCTCGGTGCTGGGCTTTGCGCGCCAGAAGATGACGGACGATGACTTCCGCAACCTGCTCAGCCAGGCGGTTGCCGAATCAGGCGAGGTGCGCGTGCGCGATGCCCAGGCCCTGGAGCGGCTGCGCGAGCGCACGCACTACCTGCCGGGCGACTTTCAGGATGCCGGCGCCTTTGCCACGCTCAAGACGATGCTCGACGCCTTCGACAAGCAGTACGGGACGGGCGGCAACCGCATCTTCTACACCGCGACGCCTGCCAGTCTGTACGGCGGGATTGCCGCACAGTTGCACCATGCCGGCCTCATCACGCCGCCCGGCGGCGACGGCGGCTTCGTGCGCATGATCGTCGAGAAACCGTTTGGGAGAGACCTGGCGTCGGCCAAGGCGCTCAATGCGGAATTGCTGCGCTACATGAGCGAGGAGCAGATCTACCGCATCGACCACTACCTGGGCAAGGAGACCGTCCAGAACATCTTGGTGCTGCGCTTCGCCAACGGCATCTTCGAACCGGTGTGGAACCGCCGCTACGTGGATTCGGTGCAGATCACGGTCGCTGAGAGCATCGGCATCGAGGGCCGCGGGAATTTCTACGAGGAGACCGGCGTCGTCCGCGACGTCATTCAAAACCATGCGCTGCAATTGATGTCGCTGGTGGCGATGGAACCGCCGCTCTCGTTCGACGCCCGCGATTTTCGGGCCGAGAAGATCCGCGTTCTCGAGGCGATCCGGCCGATTGCGCCGGATGACGTGCCGCGCGTCGCCGTCCGCGGTCAGTACGGCCCGGGCAGCGTGGCCGGCGAACGCGTCTGCGGCTACCGCGAGGAGCCCAACGTCAACCCGGTCTCCCTCACGCCGACCTACGCGGCCCTGGCGTTGGGCATCGACAACTGGCGCTGGGCGGGAGTGCCGTTTTACATCCGCTCGGGTAAGCGCCTGCCCAAGCGCATCACGGAGATCGCCCTGCAGTTCAAGGAGGCACCGCACCTACCGTTCCGCAAGTCCCAAATCGAGACGCCGGGCGGCAACGTGCTGGCGTTGCAGATTCAGCCCGATGAGGGCATCAGTTTGAAGTTCGACGCCAAGGTGCCGGGGCCGACGATGCGCATCCGAGCGGTTGAGATGGACTTCACGTACGGTGAGACCTTCGGCAGCAAAGATGCCTCACCATACGAACGTCTCATTTTGGACTGTATGAAAGGGGATCAGACGTTGTTCGACCGAGCCGACGGCGTTGAGGCGGCATGGGCCATCGTCGATCCCATCCTGGCGGTGTGGGAGGCAGACACGAAGGTGGCGTTTCCCAATTACGCAGCGGGAACCTGGGGACCGCCCGAGGCCGACGAGCTTTTGGCTCGCGACGGGCGGTCCTGGAGACGCCTGTGATGCCCGGCCCGGACGGCACCCCGCCGGCGCCGGTCGCCGGGTTGACGGCCGTGCCCGTCACCGGTATTGAAACCGCCATTGCCGAGCGCTGGCGTGCGCTGGCCCACACCATGGCTCGGCCGCGCGCTCACGCGCGGGTCATGACGATGCTGGTGCGCGTCGAAGACGATGCCGCCACCTTCGCGGTTTTCGATACGGTCAAGCAGCTGGCAGGCAAGCATCCCATCCGCGTGATCAGCGTCGGGTACAATGCACGGCTGGCCAACGGCGTGCGTGCGTGGGTCAACGCGGGCTGTGCGGGCGACGATCCACGCGCGGTCTGCTCCGAGGAGATCGTCCTGCAGGGCGGCCAGACGGCCGGCGACTGCCTGCTCTCGGCGGTGCGGGGTCTGCTCGTCCCCGACTTGCCGGTTCTTCTGTGGTGGCGCGGGCCGGACGTGGGGGCCAGCCCCCTGTGGTCCGGACTTGCCGGCTTGTCCGATCGCATCATCGTGGATTCGAGCGACTTCGGGGCGCAGGCGCTGCAGGTGCTGCACCGAGTGGTGGGAGAGGTTGGCGCCGGCGGCCGGCGCGCGGTGCGCGATCTCAACTGGCAGCGCACAGCGCCCTGGCGGGCCGCGCTGGCAACCTGCTTCGACGACCGCGCCGTGTTGGCGATGCTCGACGCCTTGGATCGCGCAGTCATCACGTTCTCGGCTGAGGATGCGAGTGCGCCGCCCTCGGTGCGCGCGCAGCTGGTGGCCGGCTGGCTATGCCGGTGCGTGAACGGTTTACAGAGGCACTGTTCCGTGGTGCCGGGGCCGCATTGGAGCCGCGATGTTGGCGTAGGCCGCGTCGTCTCCATTGCGCTCACCTCCAGCCGGTCGAAGGCCTCCCTCTTGCTCGTCCGCAAGGTGGGGCCGACCCGCATCGATGCGCAGGCGTGCGAGGGAACAGGCGGCCATATCGTACGGCGTTGGAGTTTTCCGGCTGCGACATTGACAGAGGCGGAATTACTGGACGGCTGCCTGTCGTCTTTGGGCAGCGATCCGGTTTTCGAAGCGGCTCTGCAAGCTGCACTCGTGCTCTCGTGAGGGCGCGGGCAGGCGGGGTTGCCCTGCGTGTGCGCCGGGCGGCGGGTGTCGCCCCAGGAAAGCGATGACCGGCTCGCAGGCCCGGCTGATCGTTTTCGACACTCCCGAGAAGGTTGCGTCTGCGGGTGCCGCCGAGTTCGTCACGCGCTCGCACGCCGCCGTTGCCGCCCGCGGCAAGTTTGCCGTTGCGCTGTCGGGAGGTCACACCCCGGCGGCAATGTTCGACCTGCTGGCAGGCCCGGATTTTGCGGACCTCGTCGCGTGGGAGAACGCGCATGTATTCTGGGGCGACGAACGATGCGTGCCGCCCGACGATTCAGCATCCAACTATTGCATGGCGCACGAACGTCTTTTGTCCAAGGTTCCCGTGCCGCAGGCCAACGTCCACCGCATTCGCGGCGAACTCGACCCGCACGCGGCAGCCGTCTTGTACCGCGAGGAGTTGCAGACGTTCTTCGGCGGTCCGACCGCATTTGATCTGACGTACCTGGGTTTGGGGCCGGAAGGACATACCGCATCGCTCTTTCCGGGCAGCCCGGCTCTCGACGAGACCGAGCTGACGTGCGTGGCAACACACGTCGCCGACGCCGCGGTCTCCCCGTGGCGGGTGACGCTGACCTTTCCGGCGCTCAACGCATCTCGCGCGGTGGTCTTCCTTGTGGAGGGGGTGGAGAAAGCGGGCATTGTTGCACAGGTCTTGGAAGGCGAGCGCGACGTCCATCGCTTCCCCGCGCAGGGCATTGCTCCCCGGGGCACTCTGCTGTGGCTGCTCGATGGCGCCGCGGCTTCCCGCCTCTCGCACTCCCCGGCGCCGTGAGAGGCCGCGTTACGTAGCGGCCGCTTTTACGTAGCGGCCGCGTTTACGCGGCCGACGGAACGTAACGCCTTGTGGAATTTTTCCAACGCGAAACGGTCTCTCGGTCGCGCACGCGCGACCGCTACGTGAGTCCTCCTCCCTGAGAATCTCTAACGCGAAATGTTCTCTCAGTCGCTCACGCGCGACGGTCGGCCAAGGCCGACCGCTACATTGATGCGATGATAATGATGTGCGAAACGCCTACGCGCGAACGTTATGCGCGGCGTGTGGCCGAGGCGCGCGTGCGCGTTTGGCGCGCGGCGGCCGGCAGACGGCCGTTGCGCTTGCCATTGGCGCTCATGACCGGCGAAATGACCTGCGTGCCCAAGGCCTCGCGGAAGACTTGTGACAATTCGGTCACGTAGACGAACTTCATTGACTTGCGGACGTCGGGCGGGACGTCCTCGAGGACGTCGGCCTCGTTGCGTGCGGGCAGGATCACCTTGCGGATGCCCGCGCGCCGTGCGCCGAGGACCTTCTCCTTGACCCCGCCGATGGGCAAGACTTGGCCGGTCAGCGTCACCTCGCCCGTCATCGCTACGCGCGGGTCAACCTTCTTGCCCGTGAGCGAGGATACCAAGGACGTCGCAATCGCGACGCCCGCCGACGGACCGTCCTTGGGTACGGCGCCGGCCGGTACGTGAATGTGAATGTCGTGGGTGTTGAAGTAGTCGTCCTTGAGTCCCAGCTCGGCCGAGCGGCTGCGGACAAAGGCCAGCGCCGCCTGCGCTGACTCCTTCATCACCTCGCCCAGCTGACCCGTGAGGATAAGCTTGCCCGTGCCGGGCATAACCTTGGATTCCACGAAGACAATGTCGCCCCCGACCGGCGTGACGACGAGGCCCGTCGCGACGCCTTCGGTGGAGGTGCGCATCGCCACTTCGGAATAGAAGCGCCGCTTACCGAGGTACTCGACAACCTTGTCCTTGGTGACGTGCTCGGTAAAGGACGGCTGCTCGGCGACCTTGCGCGCCACTTTACGTGCGATGGTCGCGATCTCGCGCTCCAGGTTGCGGACGCCCGCCTCGCGCGTATAGTAGGCGGCGATCTCCTCGACCGCATCTTTGCTGATCGTCAGCTGCTTGGACGTCAGGCCGTTGGCTTCGAGCTGCTTGGGAATGAGGTACTTGCGGGCGATCTCGACCCGCTCGGCCTGCGTATATCCGGAGAGCGGGATGATCTCCATGCGATCCCGCAGCGCCGGCTGGATCGTGTCCAGCTGGTTGGCCGTGGCGATGAACAGGACGCGGCTTAAGTCAAACGGCAGGTCGAGGTAGTGGTCGCGGAAGGTGTTGTTCTGCTCCGGATCGAGCACCTCGAGGAGCGCCGAGGACGGGTCGCCGCGGAAGTCGGATCCGACCTTGTCGATCTCGTCGATCATGATGAGCGGGTTGGCCGAGCCGACGTCGCGGATGGCGCGAATGAACGTGCCGGGCATGGCGCCGATGTAGGTGCGGCGATGCCCGCGGATCTCAGCTTCGTCGCGGACGCCGCCCACGGAGAGGCGGATGAACTTGCGTCCCATGGCCCGCGCGATGGACTTGCCGAGCGACGTCTTGCCCACCCCGGGCGGCCCCACGAAGCACAGGATGGGACCGCTCAGCGTGTTGCGCAGCTTGCGCACCGCCAGGTACTCCAGGATGCGGTCCTTGACTTTCTCCAGATCGTAGTGGTCTTCATCGAGAACCTTGCGCGCCTTCTCGATGTCGAGTGAATCCTCGGTCGTCACCGACCAGGGCAGCGTGACGAGCCAGTCGAGGTAGGTCCGGATGACGGAGTACTCGGGGCTGGCCGAGGGGATTTTGCTCAGCCGGTCCAGCTCGCGGAGCGCGGCCTTGTGTGCCTCCTCGGGCATCTTGGCGGCCTCGATCTTCTCGCGCAGTTCGTTGACGTCGGCCTGGGCGGGGTCGGTTTCGCCCAGCTCTTCCTGGATGGCCTTGAGCTGCTGGCGCAGGTAGTACTCGCGCTGGCTCTTGTCCATCTCCTTTTGGATGTCGGTCTGGATCTTGTGCCCGAGTTCGACGACCTCCAGCTCGCGCGCCATGAAGGCGGTCAGCATGCGCAGCCGGGCGTGCGTGTCGCGCTCTTCGAGGACCGCCTGCTTGTCGGCCGTGTCCAGCCGCATCGTCGAGGCGATGAAGTACGAGAGCATGTTGGGGTCGCTGATGTTGTTGACCTCAAGCTCCAGCTCGCGCGGCGCGGAGGGCAGATACGAGAGCAGCTTCGAGTACTGCGCCGCCAGATTGCGCGACATGGCGGTCAGCTCGTCGCTTTCGACCGTGATCTCTTCCAGCTGTTCGACTTTCGCGACCAGGTAGGGCTGGGCTTGGGTGAACTCGACGACCTTGAAGGGCACGGTCCCCGAAATGATGCAGCGCAGGGTGCCGTCCGGCACCTTGATCATCTTCTGGATGACGGCCACCGTGCCGACCGTGTACACGTCGTCCGGCGTCGGGACCGCGACGTCGCGTTCGCGCAGCGCCACGACGCCGATCGGGGCGCCCGAGCGCAGCGCATCCTCGACCAGTTTGATGCCGTGGGGTTTGGTCACCGCCAGCGGCATGACGGTATTGGGGAAGAGCACCGCTTCCTGCAGCGGCAGGATGGCCAGCTGCGCCGGAATGGCGGCGCCGGTACCGGACTCCATCGAGCGGGTGCGTTCGGCCATCTCAGCTGCGCCCTCGCACGGTCATGCGGATCTCCATGCGATCGACGGTGTGCACCGGCGGGCGCTCCAGGACGGGCAGGTGCACCGTCAGCATGCCGTCCACGTACTCCGCCCGTACCTTGTCGATCGCGACCGGCGCCGGTAGGAGGATCTTCTTGAAGAAGTAGCCGTGCTCGATTTCCTTCTGCAGCACGGCTTCGCAGCCGTGCGCCTCGCTGCTACGCGCCCCGACCAAATAGAAGGTGCGCCCCTCGACAAACAGGCGGATATCCGGCCGGCGGACGCCGGCCAGCTCGATCTGGACGACCATGAGCGACCCGCCGTCGGTTAGGTAGACGTCGGCATTCGGACTGAAGGACCCGCGGCTGGCCAAACCGGCAAAC
The DNA here is from genome assembly GCA_902812405.1 of bacterium. Taxonomy (GTDB): domain Bacteria; phylum Vulcanimicrobiota; class Vulcanimicrobiia; order Eremiobacterales; family Eremiobacteraceae; genus CADDZI01. Next base: position 44,242 of record CADDZI010000016.1, read on the forward strand.
GGCAAGCTGAGTTCGGCAAACAGCCGGTCGAGGTCGCGCCAGGAATCGTCGGCAAACATCGCACGTCTCGCTGATGGGGTAGGGTCGGCACAAAAGAGTCGAAGCGTTACGTTCGTCACACTCGCCGGGGCCACCCTTTGGACCCGGTTCGGCACGGGCGCCGCGCCGCGACGCCGCTACTGGCCCGCCGCACTGGCCGACGGTGAGACGAAAAAAGTCTCACCGCCGCGGTACGGTACCAAGATCCGGGGGCACACCGAGCTTGGGCGGGCTCGGCTGCTATGACGCGGTCGTTACAGGCCCCACATCGCGCTCCCCGCGTCCCGACCGGTGCCCGCATACCTGTGACAGACAGCACCGCTTGACCGTGCGCCCCCTCCGGCGCGGCGCACGTCATTGATTCAGCGCACGCTCTTCCCGATACTAGAGGTTGCGGAGGCTCACTCTTTGTCCTCGGGATTTCGGATCGAAACTCTGGACCGTTCCGGTCGTTGGTACCTGTCGCCGGGAATACGATCCATCTATGACTTGCGCGTTCGCAACGAGACGCGCGAGGCGACCGACTGCCTGCTGAGGGTCGAAGACCCTCCATCCGGCGTTCACGTCGATCCCTCCTCGTGCGTGCTGCGGGGGTCCGAGGTGCGCACGGTCACCGTGATTTTGGAGGGCGATGCTCCGGTGGCGCGCAGTCAACGCGTGGTCATCGCGCTGTGCACCGCCGGCGGCCAGGAACTCGCGAGATTCGAACACCCGGTCGTCATCACCGGAGGTTCGGACTGCAGTCTGACGCTGGCGCTGGACGACGTTCTCTGGGAGGAAGACGAGCCGCACGGCGTCGTCGTGTCGTGTACGGTCCGCAGCCAAAGCGAAGGACCGACGAGTTTTGCGCTCGGCGTGACGCCGCATCCGTCGCTGTGCGTCGCTCCCATCGAGCCGCTCGCGTTGGAACCGGGTGAAACCGGCCGCGTGCTCATTCCGGTGCGCTGGGATCGCAGCGTCAAGGATGAGCAGGGACGCAATCATCCTCCGACGCTCGAGATCGGTGTCGCCGTGTCGAACGGGCGTCGCACAGGCCGCATTCGCTGGGACCTCATTGAGGAGAAATTGCGCAGCGCCGAGCGCCAGAGCCGGGAGCCGCGCCGGGAAGAGAATGCATCCGCAACACCCGCGGCGGCTCCGTCGGCGGTTGCGGCGATGCCTAGCCCGGCTCGCAACGAAGCGCAACCGGCGGCGCAAAGCGGCACTGCCTCTGCCGCGAACCAACCCGCTGGGGTTTCGGCTGCCGGACAGGACGGCGCGCCGGCGGGTCCTGCACCCGGTCTTCCCGAACGCGGGGCCGCATCTGTCGCGGCGCCAACCAATGCCAATGAAACACCT
>CADDZI010000017.1 GCA_902812405.1 bacterium
GCGGCTTGGAAGGCCTTCTTCACCGTCTCAATCTCATCCGGATCGGCTTTGATGCTCGCGACCGTCCGCCCGGCTTCGACGGCCTTGGCGAAGTCCTCAACCCGGCTGCCGGGAATGAACAACTCCTCGAGCGATTCTTCCAGGGTGGTGCGCAGAGCCGGCTCTGCAGGGGAGCTGCTCGTCACCCCGGGCACACCGGTGCCTCCCCACGAGGTCATAATACCGCCAATCGCACTGCCGATTTCGTCCTGCGTGGCTTCGAGAAAGCGAATGCCGGAATCCGCCAACTCGGGAGGTGCGCCGTCGGGGGAGATAACGCGCAATCTGTGCAGCTCGTGGCCTGCCGACGAGAGGGAAGACGCCAGCTCCTCCAGGTGGCTGTTCTTTGGGAAAATACCGACAACCGTGGTTCCCATAACCTACTGTTCCCTCTCTCCAACGTGACGCCTGAAGGCAATCCGACGTGTTCCGACTGCCGCGTCAGTTACCGATAACGTGCCCCTCGACCTTCAAGCCCTCCCACCCGGCCAAGGTCCGATCAGGTTTCTTCTGGAGGGCCCAGAGTCTGCGCCCCGGTCCGCCGGGCAGGAGGCGACGGGGGTGCATCCGGCCGGCGCGTCCTTTTACCTGGTACCTCTTATTCTCCACGGGTCGCCGCGGCGGTGCAGGAGGCCAGGCACGTTGGCGATGTTCCAGCGGGCAAAGTACGCCGCGGTATCGCGGACCCTGGAACGCCCCCACTTTTCGACCTGCTCCCAGGATAGCGGCATCGACACCGGCGCCTGGTCCCGCGCGCGCACCGTGAACGGCATCACGACCGTCTTCCCGCGACCCATCTGCACCCAGTCCAGGTAGACGCGGCCGGGCGGGCGCTTGACAACCCGGCGCTCAAGCGTGACGAGGTCCGGCAATGCCGTCTGCACCTGCAGGGCGACGTCGTGCGTCAAACGCTTGGCGCGCTCGTAGGTGTCGCGCCCCGCCGTCCAGACAAACACGTGCAGGCCGGATCCGCCGGTTGTCTTGACAACACCGGTCAGTCTGCGCGACCGAAGCGCGTCGCGGACTGCAAGCGCCACGGTCGACAGCGTTCCGAGCGTGCACCCGTCGCCCGTATCCAGATCGAACAACACGAAATCCGGCCTGTCGAGCGAACCGGCACGCGACATCCAGACATGGAGGGTAATCGCAGCCAGATTCGCGAGGTAGGCGAGCGTCGCCGTATCGTTGCACAGAATGTACCGGATGCGCGCGCGCGGCCCATCGGAGGCCAACGTGATCGTCTTCACCCACCGTGGCAGCCCGGGCGGGGCATTTTTTTCAAAGAAACCCGGGCGGTCGACCCCATCCGGATAGCGCTCCAGGCTGACCGGACGATCCTTCAGGTAGGGGAGGAGAGACGGCGCAACAGCCTGGTAGTAGGCAATGAGGTCGCCTTTCGTGTAACCCTGCTCCGGCCACAACACCTTGTCCAGGTTGCTGATCGCGAGGACGCGCCCGCCGACGCGCACCACGGACCGGTCCTTCGTCACTGCGGGATCGCCTGTACCGCCCGCACGAGAGGTCTAAAATCCAGCTGAATGACACCGCCCTCCGGCGAGTTTAGTTCGAGAATGACGTAGACCAAAAGGACAACCAATAGCACGTACAGGACCGAGACGAGCCACAGACGCGACTGGCTGTGCCCAAACGTGAAGCCGATGAGAAAGGCCGCCGCCAGGGCCACGAAGGCAATCAAGCCCAGAGTCGGGCCGCGCAAACGAAACGACGCCGCCGCCTCCTGCGCCATGCCGTCGTCAAAGAGAGCATTGACGGATTGAACGAGAGCCAGCGACGCCGAGTTGGGGCTGTGCACGAGCAGCTGCGAGGCGGGTGACCACACTGCGGCGGCTTGGTTGGCACTGGCCGCTCGCGCCTTTTGCGCCAGGCCGCTGTCCGCCGCTTCGCCATACACATCCAGCCGCAGCTGCCCATAGCGGTGCAGCGCCGCGAGAAAGGCACGCCGCCGTCCGCTCGCGAGAACGTCGGCGCGCAACGACGCCGTCGACAGGTCCTGGGCTTCGGCCAAGATCAATCGCCGCCGCTCTTCAAAGCGCCCCAGCGCAAACGAAAAAGAGAAACTGAGCACCAACCCGATGATCGTGAAGCTCGCTCCCAGCGCAGTGGATAGGGCCGCACTCTGCGTGCCGGAAGCGGGGAGCCCAAGCCTGCGCCCAGCGGTGTAACCGGCGATCGCCGCGGCGAGGCCGATGATGAACCCAATCGCCAAAAAGATGTCTGGATCCAGACCGAATGCGAAACCGCCGTTCACGGCGTCGTCCGGGTTTTTGTCATGCAGCCCCGTGGGAAGCCAGCTGGGTCAGGTTCATCAGACCCTAGACCCTCGCGAAAGGCGTCACGAGCGTTCGTCAACGGTCGCTGCCAGCGAACACCGCGGCCTATCGGCGACGGGCGCAATGAAAGAACCGAGTTCCGGATCGACCGGCGGATGGTAGGCTGTTCGTCATCCGTCGATCGGTGGAACTCGGACGGCCTCGTGCAGCCCGAGCCGCGAGCCGGCCAGAGCGGCCCTTGCGGCCCCAGGCAAGGTTGTGTCATCCGGCTTATTGTACAGGGTGTTGGGTGTGCGCGCAAACCTCGGTTAGGCGGCTTTGCCCGTCGTGGCTGCCTGTTGCGGCGCGGGACGCCGCCGGACAGCTACGTTGAGGAGGGCCAGCACGACGGCTATACCCAGTGCATACCATGCCGCGTTGGCGGGCCAGATGCCGGTCACGTTCAGAAGCTGGTCGAGCGAATAGGCCCCGGGCCCGGCGAACAGGATGACGAGCGCCGCCGCAATGTTCATGAGCGGCAGCTCAACCCCGTTCTTGGTGACGAAGAAGCCATGGCCGAGGTGTACCGTGAGGATGGCCACCAGCATGACCATGATAATGAGGGCCGGTCCGATAGGCCCACCCAGGCCCAGTGCGGTCAGAAGACCGCCGCCGAACTCACCCAGACCGGCGGCCAGGGCGAAGAAGGTACCGGGTTTAAAACCCAAGCTCTCAAAGAAATTACCGGTCCCCTTCAAGCCGTAGCCCCCGTACCAGCCGAAAAGTTTCTGGGCGCCGTGTGCAGCCAGGCCCAATCCAAGGAAGATGCGCGCCAGCAAAAGTGCGACTGCCATAGGTTCCTTCCCATCCTTTGACGGCGCACGTGCGACAGTGCGCCCTAGTAATCTTGCACTAGTTACTTATTTTTAGTAACCTTTACACGGGTATAAGGTAACACCATCTACCGAAGATGTCAAGGGTCACAACCATGGAGAGAAAGAACCCCCGCCACGCACTCAGCGGCTTTTGTCCGCACTACCACCGCGCGGTCGAGCTCATCGGGCGGCGCTGGACGGGCGCCATCGTGCGCGCCCTCATGGCGGGACGGCATCGGTTTGCAGAGATTGCAGCCGCGGTCCCCGGGATATCGGCCCGGCTGCTCTCAGCCCGTCTGCGCGAGCTCGAGGAGGCCGGGATCGTTAGGCGGGTTGTCGCACCGGCCAGACCCGTTCGCGTCGATTACGTCTTGACCAAGGCCGGCGCGGAGCTGGACGCGACTGTCCGGGCATTGGCGGCCTGGGCAGAACGCTGGATGCCCGCTCAGAGGCCGATGACGAAGAGCTCGGAGCACACCCGGCGATAGCGCCGGCTTGTCGCGTTAGGGTGGATTCTGACGTCCGCGGACCGTGGGGCAGGTTACTGCTCCGCCCGCGGCATAGGAGGTACGAGTATGTTCTATTATTTTGACCCCACGTACATGCTCTTCGCGCTGCCGGGCCTGCTCCTCGCTCTGTGGGCCCAGGCAGCGGTGCGCGGCAATTACGCCCGCTATGCCCGCGTTCCCACCTCCACCGGGATCACCGGGGCCCAGGCGGCTCAGGTTTTCATGGAACGGACCGGTTTGCGCTGCGGCATCAACCACATCCCGGGCATGCTCACCGACTTCTACAACCCCGCCAACAAGACCCTGAACCTCTCGCAGAGTTCGGTTCAAGGGTCGGTTGCCTCGGTCGCCGTGGTCGCCCATGAGTTCGGTCACGCCCTGCAGGACGCCCAGGGTTACCTGCCGATGCGCTTGCGCGGCGCGATCGTCCCCGCGGTGACTCTGGGCGCATGGGTTGGTCCTTTGCTGTTCGTGCTCGGCATGGTGCTCTCGATGTACAACCTGGCGTGGGCCGGTATCATCGCCTACGCGGCCACCGTCGTCTTTGCAATCCTCACGCTGCCGGTGGAGATCAACGCGAGCCGGCGGGGTTTGCAACTTTTGACCAGCACGGGGATTCTGGTTGACCCAAGCGAGTTGGAAGGGGCCCGCAAAGTCTTGGGGGCGGCCGCCTTGACCTACGTCGCCGCAGCAGCCCAAGCGCTGCTGCAACTGCTCTACTTTCTGAGCCTGTTCGCACGCCGCCGATAGCTCCCCCGCGCGCCGAATGCGCCGGGTGGCACGCGGCACCTGGGGGAGGGGTGACATGAGCTTGGTTCTCATCGAACACTGGTGGACGTTAACCTTACGCGGTCTTTTGGCGATTCTCTTCGGTATCGTGGCCCTGCTCTGGCCGCCGGCAGCAACGTTTGCCATCGTCTTTCTCTTTGCCGCATTCGCCGTCGTCGAGGGCATTTTTGCGTTGGTCGCATCCTTCGGTTGGGGATTACCCGCGCGGGAGCGCATCCTCCTGATCGTGACCGGCATCCTCGGCCTGGCCGTCGGGGCCGGTGCCGTGCTGGTGCCGGGCCTTTTGGCGGTCGTCCTCGTCCTCATCGTTGCCTGGTGGGCGATCCTGACGGGCATCCTGCAGATCATCGTCGCGATCGAATTTCGCAAGCTTGTCCCCAACGACTGGCTGCTCGCGTTGGGGGGCGTCCTCGCGATCGTCTTCGGCGTTCTCCTCATCTGGCGGCCTTTGGCCGGTATTCTCACGCTGGGCCTGTTGTTTGGTTTCTACGCACTGCTCGCGGGCTTCATCATGACGGCACTGGGCTTGCGCATGCGGCGGCTCGCGCTCTAGCCGTTCGTGCCGGCCCTGTGGCTGCTCATCCTCACCGTCGGGGGCGTCGGCGTTCTGCACACCATGGTTCCGGATCACTGGGCGCCGATCGCTGTCGTCGCGCGACAGCGAGGCTGGTCGCCGCGTACGACCGCCGCGGCGGCGGCGCGCGCCGGCTTGGGCCATGCGCTCTCCACCGTCGCCATCGGGCTTGTCGCCTGGATCGCCGGCGCGGTTGCCGCGACGCGTGCCGGACACATCGTGACGCTGATCGGCGGCTTCGGCCTTATCGGCCTGGGTCTGTGGACGATCGCCGACGGCGTTCGGAGCCTACGCACCCTGCCTGACGACCCTGAACGACCGGCTGCCGAGACATCGCGCAGAACGGCGCTTTTGCTCGCCGTCGGCGCCTCGCCCAGTTTGGAGGTCACGCCGGCCTTCTTGGCGAGCGCGCCCTACGGTTGGATCGGGTTTGTCGCCGTTGCGGCAACGTTCTCCGTCGCGTCCGTGGCGACGTACGTCGTGACATGCGTCGTGTCTCACGCCGGTCTGCAACAGATTGCGGCACCTGCCGTCGAGCGCTACGGTGAGATTGCCAGCGGGGCGTTTGTCGCGATCGTCGGCATCCTTTTGTTGATCTGGTTCCGCTAGCGCTTTCTGGCTCGTCCCCCTTTGCCGCTCACACAAACGTCTGCCGACCACCTTACCGGGTCGGAAGGCCAGAGAAGGGCTTGGCAGCCGCGGATTATCAGGCGGCAGCCGCTGCGCCGTTTGCGCCGCATACTGGCTGATAGGGCGCTGCGGCGAGGATGTCTCAAGCCTCGAACAATTCGCCCTGGGCCATGATCGGGGCGAATCCCAGGATCACTCGCGAATTATCCGCTTGTCATATCACCTGCCGGATGACGTGCGGTCGTGTTTTCGACCATCGTCTCCCCGGCGGCAATCTTTTTCCCCCTTGGTCCTCGCGCTGCACTGCCGGCGCACCAATCCGCGCGTGGGATTCTGGGCCATCCTGGCGGCGGCCGCGACGGGTGCCGCATCCCAGGCTTTCTGGTTCGGATACGCGCACGGGCTGCTCGGCGCTGCGCACCCGTTGCTGCTTGGCCCTGCGATCGGACTGTTCGTGATGGTGGCGGGTTCTGTCGGCGGCGCACCGGCGGCCGCTACGGCACGCGAGGAGGATTGGTGGCACCGACGGCTTCCACGTCGCGATGCATCTGGTCGATGAGAGCCTGAGCCGACGGAAAACGCTCCTGGGCCCGCACAAACCGCCACCCTGACAGAGAGATCTGCTCGCCGTAGATGCTGCGCGAGAAATCGAGCAGGTACGTCTCGACGATGAGCTCGCTGCCGCCGAAGGTCGGCTTATCTCCGATGCTGGTCAGCGCGCGGTAGGTAACGCCGTCGTGGCGGGCTTGGGTGTCGTAGACGCCCGGCGGGGGCAGCAATTTGTCGGCAGGTAAAGCCAAGTTGGCCGTCGGGAACCCAAGCCTCTGACCGCGCCCCTCGCCGGTCGTGACAATCCCACGCACCGTGTACGGCGATCCCAAGAGCTCATCCGCAAGCCCAAACCGGCACTCTGCGATTAGCCGCCGGATGCGGGAACTCGAGACCTTCTCGCCATCGCGCTCGACGATGGGTGCCGCTTCCACGAGGCACCCGAGCGGCCCCAGCATGCGCTCGGCAAGCGCCACGTCACCCCCGCGTCCCTTGCCGAAACGCCAACCCGCACCCACGATGAGCGCACGCGTCCGCAGACGGCGGTGAAGCACCTCTCGCAGAAAGACTGCAGCGTCAAGGTTGGCGATGCGTTCGTCGAACGGCAGCAGAAACAGGATGTCCAGGCCGCACGCCGCAAGGAGGTTGATCTTCTCGTCCACCGTCGTGATGTTCCGAGGTGCCTGGTCCGGTCGCAAGAAGGCCAACGGATGGCGTTCGAAGGTCAGTGCTCCGACGAGCGTGCCCGGCCGGCGCAGGCTGCTCAAACGTGACAGGACCGCGCGGTGACCCAGGTGCACGCCGTCAAAGACGCCGATCGTCAGAAGGAGATCGGCGTCGGCCTCATATCCGTCAAAGGACCGCACGATACGCATCGCCGCCTCAGGTTCGCGCCCCGTCCGGCCAGGCCTTGCGTCTGTCTAGACACGCAACCGCACGCCGGGCGCAGGAGGCAGGCGGCGGATTGGGGCGGCAGGCTGTCGGAGGGCGTCCGAACCGTCACGCGATTTCCCTGCGGAAGGTTAGCTGTCCGCCAAGACCCGCGTCGGCGCCAGCAGGATGACGCCTGCACGGCGGATCAGGCAACCCGTGCCAAGCAGCCGCCGGCCATCCGTCACGAGAATATCATCCCGACCCGCGTCTGGGCTGACCGGCACAGCGCTCTCCAAACGAACCTCGTTGCCCGCCGCAAAGCGGCGTTGGAGGACGGCATCAAGTGCCACGCGCGGCTGCGAGAGCACACACAGCGGGTCGATGAGGTACGCACGCGGATCGCACGCCAACTCCGCCGGCAGGATGCTCTCCTGCAGCCGAAAAGGGCCTGCAGCTGTGCGGACGAGCATACCCATGCGCGCCGGCAACCCCAGCCTGCGGCCCACATCTTCACAGAGGCTGCGCACGTAGGTGCCGGCGGAACATGTCAGCGCCAGGCGCGCGGTGTGCGCACGCCCGGCGGGTAATTCGCGTCCCGGAGCCGCATTGTCGGGCACGTCGTCGCCGTCGATTATCCGCAGCTCGTCAATGACCACTCTGCGCCGCGGTCTATCCACCTCGCGGCCTGCACGCGCCCGCTCGTAGAGCGGGCGCCCTCCGATTTTGACCGCCGAGTAGAGCGGCGTTACCTGCTCCACGACGCCGGTGAGTGACCGGCAAACGGCGGGTAGCTCACGCCTCCAGCCATCGGGCACCGCGGCGCGCGCGATGACGCGGCCGGACGCGTCGCCGGTATCGGTTCGTTCTCCCACCACCAGCTCGAAGACGTACTGCTTGCGCCCCTCGCCCAACAACGGCAGAAGACGGGTCGCAGCTCCAATCGCTAGCGGTAAGACGCCGGCGGCTGTCGGATCGAGCGTCCCCCAGTGGCCGACACGCAGTCCCCCCAGGCTGCGGCGCACCCAACCGCCGTATGCTGCGGAGCTAGGGCCGGGAGGCTTGAACGCGTTGAGAAAGCCGAATGAAGACGTCACTCGGCGCCGGAACGTGCGGCCATTTCGGCTCGTACCGCGGCCAGGAAGCGTTGCAGCGCGGCATCCAGCGGCCCGGGCAGCGTCGCCCCTGCGGCCCGGAAATGTCCCCCGCCGCCCAACGCCTTGGCAACCGCCATGACGTTGACGCGGCCGCGTGACCGAAGGCTCAGCCGATACGTGCCATCCGGCGATTCCTTGAACAGAGCGGCCACCTCGGCGTGCTCGACCGCCCGCAGCGCCCCCACGATATCCTCCAAGTCCTCGTGTCCGGCGCCGTACGTCCTCAAGAGTTCTTGACTGACCGTCGCATAACAGATACCGTCCTCGGTCAACTTGAAATCTTCCAGGACACGCCCCAAGATCTTTTGGCCGCTGTAGCTGCGCGTCTGGTAGAGTTGCTCGGTGATGCGATCCTTGTCCGCCCCCAGCGTCACGAGAGCCGCAGCCAACCGCAACGTCGCCGGCCCGGCGCTGCTGTACATGAAGCACCCTGTATCCGAGATGATGGCCGTCAGGAGGCAGGTGGCGATATCCGGCGTCAGAGAGCATCCCAGTGCGGCAATGACGTTCAGGACGAGGACACCGGTGGCGGCCTCGGTATCGACCACGTAATTCCATCCGCCGAATCGCTGATTGCCCAGATGGTGGTCGATGTTGACGATGCGTGCCGGAGCGACCGAGCGCAGCGCGTCGCCGGCGCGCGCCTGATCGCTCATGTCGAGGAAGACGTAGAGCGCGTCCGGATGGACGCCCGTCAGAGTGCGCTGCGTGCGGTCGCTATCCGGGAGGAAGCGCAGGTTGCGGGGCACCTCGTCGTCCAGGTAGTAGCGGACATCCTTGCCCAGGCTCCGCAGCGCAAGCCCCAGCGCCAAGCCGCTGCCGATCACGTCGGCATCCGGCTTCTCGTGGGCACACATGACGAAATGCTCGTGGTCGCGGAGCGCCTGCACGACGGCGCGGAGGTCGGCTGCCGTACGGACGCCGTCAGGCGAGATCATGACCCTCGTCGTCGCGGCGTCGCGCGACATCGATCATGACCGAGAGCCGGACGCCACGCTCGATCGAGCGGTCCCGGACGAAGGTCAAACTGGGCGTGTGCCGCGTGTGCAGACGCTTGCCCAGTTCGATGCTCAGGAAACCGGCGGCCGCCGCTAGACCGCGCATCGTTTGGCGCGATGCCCGCTCGTCGCCCATGGGGCTGGCGAAGATGCGCGCACTGCGCAGGTCGGGGCTGACGTCGGCGGCGACGATGGTGACGAACCCCACGCGCGGATCTTTAACGTCCTCGCGAACGATCTCGCTCAGCTCGCGAACGATCTCATGCTCGATGCGCTGGAGGCGCTGGCTCTTGGTGGCACGCGGTTCGCTCATCTCTGGTCAGCAGCGGCATCCTATCCTCCGGGTTGGGGGCACGCGCAGCCTGGTGCGCGGTGCCGCCGGAGCGTTAGGACTCTTCGCCATCCTCCTCGTCGTCTTCCAGCCAGGCCCGCGCCTCGTCGTCGCGGACCTGCGCCAGTGCCCACTGCCGGATGGCGTGGGCCCGCTCGCCTTCCCCGCATTCGACGAGTGCGTCGACCAGTTGCGAGGCGGTCATGGCCCACCGTTCGTCGGGGTCGTCCGAACCCAGCACGAGCGCGGCACACAGATGCGCAATGGCCGATGACCACTTTCCCAAGTTGGCGTAGGCGGCTCCCAAGTCGGCATGCAGGCCGGCCGCGGCCGGGTACAGTTCGACGCCCGATCGCAACAGGTGCTCCTCGCGCTCGTCGTTGCCCAGTTCCAGGCATAGGGAGGCCATGAGTTGGATACCCTCCGGGCCCAGTTCGCCCGCTGACTCGGCCGGTTCCAACAGACTCAAGGCGCGCCGCAACTCCGAACGCTGTTCCGGCGTCCACGGTTCGTCGCCGTCGCCGTGCGCCAGGATGACGTTGAAGTAGATTTCGTGCGCCTCGTCGACAACGTCGCGTTCCACAAGCGTTCCTCTCGGTCGTCAGGCCAGCGCCGGGGCGACCTGCTCCTTGACGAAGGCCTCGATGACGTCGCCTTCCTTGACGTCGTTGAAGTTCTCGATGCCCAACCCGCACTCCAGGCCCTCGGACACCTCCCGCACGTCATCCTTGAAGCGCTTGAGCGAGGCGACCTTGCCCTCGTAGATAACTGCGCTGTCGCGCACCACGCGCACGTGGGCATCCCGCGTGATGCGGCCGTGGCGGACGTAGCAGCCGGCGATCGTACCCACCTTGCTGACCTTGAACGTCTGGCGAACTTCGGCTTCGCCGAGGACGACCTCGCGCTCGCGGGGTGCGAGCATCCCGACCATGGCCGCTTTCACCTCGTCGATTGCGGTATAGATGACGTCGTACAGGCGCACGTCGACGCCCTCGGCCTCGGCCTTGCGCGCGATCGTCGCATCCGGGCGAATGTTGAAACCGATGATGATCGCGTTGGAGGCACTGGCCAGCATGACGTCGGACTCGTTGATCCCGCCGACACCGGCGTGGATGACCCGCGCCCGGACCTCGTCGTTGGCCAGGCCGTCGAGCTGCGAGCGCAGGGCTTCGACCGCACCCTGGGCGTCGGCCTTGATGATCAGGTTGAGCTCGCGCAGACCGCCCTCTTTGGCCTGCGTGACGAAGCTCTCGAGGGTCACCGTGCGGCGTGCGCTGGCCATGCGCAGCTCGCGCTTGCGCTGGCTGCGCTTGGCGGCCAATTCCCGGGCATCCCGCTCGTCGGAGACAACCTCCAGCACGTCACCCGCCGACGGGACGTCCGAGAGTCCCATGATTTCAGCCGGGATGGACGGACCCGCGCGCTTAATGGGCTGCAGCTTGTCGTCGAACATGGCGCGGATGCGGCCCCACACCGCCCCCGCCACGACGACGTCGCCGACGCGCAGCGTACCGTTCTTCACCAAGACGGTCGCCACGGGACCACGCGTGCGGTCCAGCTGCGCCTCGATGATGATGCCCTGCGCGCGGCGGTTCTTGTTGGCCTTGAGCTCGAGCAGGTCCGCGTTGAGCAGCACCATCTCGAGGAGTTCGTCGATACCGGTCTTCTGCTTGGCCGAGACGGGGATGAACTGCGTCTGGCCGCCCCAATCCTCGGGGGTCAGGCCCAGCTCGGACAGCTGCTGCTTGACCCGGTCCACGTTGGCGTTCGGCTTGTCGATTTTGTTGACCGCCACAACGATGGGAACGTTGGCCGCACGGGCGTGGTTGAGCGCCTCAACGGTCTGGGGCATGACGCCGTCGTCGGCGGCGACGACGAGGATCGCGACGTCGGTCACCTTGGCGCCCCGGGCGCGCATCTCGGTGAATGCCTCGTGGCCCGGCGTGTCGATAAACGTAATCTTACGGTCTCCGTACTCGACCGTGTAGGCGCCGATGCGCTGGGTGATGCCGCCGGCTTCTCCGGCCGCCACCTTGGTCGAGCGGATCGCATCCAGGAGCGACGTCTTGCCGTGGTCCACGTGACCCAGCACGGTGACGACCGGCGGACGCGGCGTTAAAGACCCGGCCGGATCCGTGTCGACGGCGATCTCGACCGTTTCCTCGCCGGCCTCCTTGATGATTGTATTGTACCCGAAGCGGCGGGCGACTTGGGACGCGACATCCGGTGAGATGTGCTGGTTGATGGTGGCCATCGTGCCCATCTTGATGAGCTGAGCGATCACCTGACTGGCCGGCACTTCCATCGCCGCAGCCAACTGCTGCACGGTAATCAGATCCGGAATCTCGAGATCCTTGAAAACCACCGGCTCCGCGACCGGCCCGGCCGCCGTCTTGTGGCGCGGTTGTGTTTTCTTGAGCAGCTCCTCGCGCTCGCGCTCCTTGCGTTCCCGCTCCAGTTCCTCACGCGACCGCTTGCGGACGCCGCTTGGGGCAGACGGCGCCGGCAAGGGCCCGGCAACGACGCCGGGCAGAGGTCGGCCTGCGGGCGGACGCGGCCCGAGCGGCCGTCCCGGCATTGGTCTACCGGGTGCGGCGTCACGACGCGGCATGGGTCGTCCGGGTTGGGCTCCCGGTCCGGCCGGACGTACGCCGGGGCCCGAACGCGCCGCGGCCCCCCGGTCTTGCGGTGAGGCGGGGGACGTCTGCGTGCGCGGAGCTGCGGGAACCGGCGTCGACGGCGATGCGGAGGCTGCCGGAACGACCCTCTGCGGCTGAGCCGGGCGTGGCGGGCGAGGCGTGGAGGGAACCGGTCTCAGGATCGGCGGCCCAGGCTGTACGGGCGTCGATGGTTGTCGTGTAGGCGCGGCCGGGGCTTCAACCGGTTGGGCAGCACGTGCGGTCCCGGCAGAATCAGCCGTCGTGGTTGCAGGCGGCGCGGCTGCCTGCCCAGAGGCGGGCGCAGCGGCCGGCGTTGCAGTACCCGCAGCCGGCGCAGCTCCATTACCTCGGGCCGGCCGTGCCCCCGGTTTATGGGTCTTGGCGGCCTGCGCGAGTTTGCCAAGCAGGACACCCTTGACGATCTCCGCCCGGTGCTTGTCAATGACGCTCATGTGGGTGGTGGCACGAATACCAACGCGGCCCAGCAGAGCGATCGTGTCCTTGCTCGACAAGTTTAATTCTTTAGCCAGTTCGTGAACTCGTACGGTTGCCATTCTCTCCGTTACTTCTCACCCAGACTGCCTGGGCGACCGGCGCCAGCGTCCGATAGCGCTTGTTCTTCGCCACGTGTTGCGCACACTCCGGCGAACACACGTAGACCCCCCGGCCGGGGGCTCGCTGTGCCGGATCCGGCAGCCATTGCCCGGCCTGCTGCACGAACCGCCTGAGCAGGTCCTTTTCCAGCCGCCGCCGGCAGGCGACACATTGCCGGAAGGGAATGTGGCCGCGCCGCACCTTGATTAGCCTCTATCGCTGCCGACGCCCTCCTGACCGCCTCCCACGTCCGCACCGGCCGAATCGCCAGGCTCTTCTTCGCCCTGACCCGCGCCCGCCGCGTCCGGCTCCCCCGACGCGACGGCCCGTTGCAGCTCCTGGAGACGCCGAATAAGGTCTTCGTCTTCAGCCAAAAGTTCCGGGGTCAACTCGACGCCCGTCTCCTCGGCCGCAATCTCCGCCATGACCGCAACCTGCTCGTACTCCCGCTGCTCCTCGGCACGCTGGGCCGCCAGCTCGTTCCACTGCTCCTCGCTGTGAATGTCGATGCGCCACCCTGTCAGCTTGGCCGCCAGCCGGACGTTTTGCCCCTCTTTGCCGATCGCCAAGGAGAGTTGATGTTCGGGCACCACAGCCTCGGCCAAACGCTCGCGCTCGTTCAAGTGGACGGCCACAACCTTTGCCGGCTGGAGCGCGTTGGCGACGTAGGTTGCCGGATCGGGCGACCACGCAATGACGTCGATCTTTTCGCCGTGCAGCTCCTCGCTTATGTTGTTTACTCGCGAACCGCGCGGTCCCAAGCACGCTCCGACGGCATCAATGTCCTCTTCATCAGTCCACACCGAGACTTTGGAGCGCGAGCCGGCTTCGCGGGCAACGTCTTTGATCTCGACCAGGCCCTGCGCGACCTCAGGGACCTCGCTCTGGAAGAGGCAGCGCAGCAGATTGGGATGGCTGCGCGATAGGATGATCTGCGGACCCTTGCTCGTCTTGCGCACCTCCACGACGTACACGCGGATACGCGATCCGATCCGGTACGTTTCGCGAGGCACCTGTTCGGACAGGGGTAAGATGGCTTCCGCACGGTCCAGCTCGACGAACATGTTGCGCTGCTCGTAGCGCAGGACCGTTCCGTTGACCATCGTGTTGACCTTTTGATTGAACTCGTCGAACACGACGTCGCGCTCGGCCTCGCGGATGCGCTGCACGATGACCTGCTTGGCGGTTTGGGCTGCAATGCGGCCAAACTCCTTGGGCGTGATCTCGACGTCGTAGTTGTCGCCGGGTTTGTAGCCGGGGCCGGCTTCCGCCAGACTGATCTCCACGGCGGGATCGGTGACAGTCTCCACCACGGTGCGGCGGGCGTATACGCGGTAGGATCCGTCGTTGCGATCGACCAGGACCACCGGATTGCCCACTGCATCCGCCTCGCGGGTAAAATTGCGCTTGTAGGCGGACACCAGCGCCGCTTCGAGGGCTTCGATGAGGGTGCCGGCCGGCAGGTTGCGGTCGCGTTCGAGGTCTTTGATCGCAGCCAGCAGCTCGGGATTGGGTTGCGCGGGTGCCACCGCCGTCGAACCTTCGGCGGGAGCTTTCGTTTTGAGCAATTTTCGCGGCGTCATGGTAACCTGGTTCCTAGCCCCTAACATTGCAAAAGGAGTGGGTGGTGCCACTCCTTTCGGACTTCAGCTAGCAGTATACCACACCGGAACGGCGTTTGCAAGCACGGTATTGCGGCAGTAGCGGTCGCT
Source organism: bacterium (assembly GCA_902812405.1). Classification (GTDB taxonomy): domain Bacteria; phylum Vulcanimicrobiota; class Vulcanimicrobiia; order Eremiobacterales; family Eremiobacteraceae; genus CADDZI01. Next base: position 14,558 of record CADDZI010000017.1, read on the forward strand.
CTTGCGCGATCGAGAGAACGCCACGCGTTGAGGCCAACATGTTACGTTCTGTCGGCCGCGCAAGCGCGGCCGCTACAGATCCCTGACCTGCGCCGCCAACGCGGCCGCTACAGATCCCTGACCTGCGCCGCCAACGCGGCCGCTACACGTCCCTTCTACGTGCGGTAGCGGTCGCGCTTGCGCGATCGAGAGAACGTGACACCTTGGGGGTGTACCGACGTGGTGCGTTCTAAGGCTTCCCGCGGGTGAAGAATGCCTCGGCCGCGGCTTCCGTAAAACGGCGGGCGGGAAGACGGGGCGCCCAGAGCAACCCGTCACCGGCGCACCAGGTGTCCTTTTGCCGCTCTCCGGTTGCGTCGTCCAACAAACACCAGGTGATGTTCGTGCTGACGGGGAGGACCGAGACGCCGCGCAGACCCTGCAGTGCGCTCATCAGGCGCGAGAAAGCATAACGCGAATCGTAGTGACCGGGCGGAACTTCCTGTTCGGCAATCGTTCCCGCAAAGCCATACGTACCCGTTCGGGCGACCCCGAACGCCGCCAAGCGGCGCCACTTTTGGGCGTCGTACAGCCGATCTGCTTTGTCGTCGATACCGTAGATCTCCGGAAGGGCCAGCGCGTGGCCGTTGCCCCACGACACCCACCAGTGCCAGTACAGGGTCCACCCCGAGCCGCACGACGGGGGCCGACGGTTGAAGGAGCATTCGAGATCCCCAAAGTCCAAAAGCGGCAACCGGCGCGACAGACGGGTTGTTATGTTGTAGCCGCGGATCCAGTTCACCGTGTCGCTAACCGAACCGAACCCGGCCTCTGCATCCAAGGCCCCGATGGCCCAGGCGGTGTGAGTCAAACCCAGCCGCTCGAGGTCCTGATCCACGGCCACCACAAGGCGCCCCCAGACCTTGCCCGCCGTTAGCATGCTGACCGGCTCGTAGTTGTTATTGTTAACGCCCAGGGCCAGCACGTAGAAGTCACCGTTCTTTGCGCACCCATGCAGGCCTCGGGCAAAGGCGGTTACGGCCCGCTCCATATCGGCGTTCACCATCCACGGACCCAATCCGTTGGGAGGATTGTGCAGAGGAGACCATGCGTTGTGACCCCACTGGCGCGCCGGCTTGCTGTACCGGGATTCTCCGAAATCCAAGATAACGAGACCACCGCGCGCACTGCCAGCCTCCATGCATCCGACCCGCCGGTAGGCCTGGAGAAACTCCGCGTTGGTCGGGAACTCCTCGGGCGCCATGTCAATATAGTAGGACGTGGTCAAGGCCGGGGCGGCAAGCGTGGCGAGCGGTGCATCGGAGGCTTTTGCGACGCTCCAGGCGAGCGCAGACAGCCACCACGCAATGCAGACCGCCCCGCTCAGCCCGACGAGCCCCTTGACCTCCCTCGAACCCTCGGGAGTGTGCCGGCGCGCGCTACGGCAGATCAACAATGGCCTTAATGATCGCATCTTGTGCCCGATACACCGGACGCAGCGGCCCCAGCACGTCGTTGAACATGATCGAGAAAATCATGAGGCCGCGTCGGCGGCTCAACGCGTAACCCGAAATCGTCGAGACATGCCAAATGTACCCGTCCTTGGCGCGCACGCGGCCGGCGGCATCCGTGCCGTGCAGATGGCGGCGCACGGTTCCCTCGATGCCGGCGCGCGCCAGCGAGGTGACGTACGCGCAGCCGCCGGCGCGCCGGGCTTCCCAGCGCAAGATCGTGACCAGGTCGCGCGGTGTGATGCGGTCCCCCTGTGAGAGGCCGGACCCGTCACCATTGTCGATACTGGCGGGATCCAGACCCAGCCAGCCGATGAAGCGCCGCTCGGCGGCGGCCCCGCCATCAAACGACCCGCGCTGGCCGAACGCGGCAACGGGCAGCATCTTGAAGAGGTGCTCAGCGATGAAGTTGTCGCTGGGCGGCATCATCCGCCGGACAAGGTCGATGAGCGGCACTGAATCGTGTGTCCATACGACCATCGCGCCCGGATAGCGCACCGCAAGGGGCGCCGGCAGGGGCCGCTGATCCTCCACGTCGCGCACGCCGTTGTCCGGCACGGGGCCGACGGCCGCACCGCCCACTGTCACCCCGGCGTCTGCAAGCATCTCGGACAACACGGCCGCCGTCTGGTCGGTTGTGCTGTCAACGGCACAGTGCAACGTCACGGGTTGTGCATCCATGGGGAGATGGCCGACAACGTCGATGGCTGTGCTTCCCGGAGATCGGAAGCAATCGGCATCCGCCGCGCCCTTGGGAGGACTGGTCACGCCAACCGAGGTGACCGTCATCTCTCCCGGGTCGCGTTCCAAGGTTGCCCGCAACGGATCGCCGCTGCGGACGCCGGGCCTCACGGTGACCGCCACAGTCCCTTCGTCAATCGCCAGGGCTTCGATTGGCGGCTGGTAATAGTATGGCATGTCGTCCCAAGCCCAGCCGCCGCCGTAGCGCTGGTCATCCCAGATCGACGTGTCCGCCAGGACGGTGCCCGAGACTTTCGTGATGGCCGCCGAACGGACGGCCGCAACCGCTTGGGCGAGATCCGCCCGGGTCAACACTGGGTCCCCGCCACCCACGAGAATCAGGTCTCCCTGCAGCACGCCACCATTCACAGAGCCGCGGGCCACCAGCGTCGTCCGAAAACGAAAATCGCTTCCCAGGTACGCCAACGCGGCGGCTGCATCGAGCAGCTTGAAGTTTGATGCCGGTGCAAACTCGCCATCGGCGTTGCGCTGCACGAGAATGCGGCCGGTCGCCGCATCTTCGACTACCACGCCCAGGCGGGCGCCGCGCGCTGCGCGGCTCTGCGCGACGCGCTCCACGACTGCTTGGAGAATGCGGGCGTCGCGGGCTGTGGGCCGGGGAGTGGCAGGCGCAGGACACAGAGTCAGCGCCAGACCGAGCGCCAAAAGCATCAGGCAGGTCTATCCAGGTGTGGGGCCGCCAGAAACCGGCAGCCCCACACGATGGCCCAGTGCCGGCTCATTTAGAAGCGGCGCCCGAAGAAGAACTCGTAGAGGCGTGCGTCTTGCGAGACTTTCTGGTTTATCCACGTACAGCTGGGAACCCCCGGCTGTCCGAGTCCGATGCAACCCGCTGGCGAGCCGGGCACATGGACTCCGGAGAGAGGGCCATTGTATGGGAAACAACCCGTTCCGGCTCCATCGACAACGCACGGCAAGGTACCCTGCAGGTTGTTGGTGAGGTTGCTACCTCGGATGCCAACAATGTAGTTCCCGTTGGGGCCGAAGCTCTTCGAGATCGTCGTGTTGAGAATGAAGTATCCTGGCCCTTTGCCTTCCGGTTGGGCGATCTGGGTCCCCTGACTATTGAGAACGGCAATGTTGTAGAAACCATCAAACTCGTAATACAAGAGGGGAATGATGTGAAAGCCGCTGCTGTGCAGATCGGCGAGGAATGTACCACCGAAGAGGGGGACAAAGCTCTGCCGGACGTACACGCCCTCATTGACCAAATTGGACGGCAATGGGAAGTTGTAGTAACTGATATTTCCCGATGTTGCCGTGGTCCAGTAGTTGTCGTAGGAACCCGAAATCCAAAATGCGGCCCCCGTCGGCCTTGGGTCATCATGGTTGAGGCCGAATTCGACACCGAACGCCCGTATCTTCAGGCCGTTGGTCGGCACATCTTCCTTCGAGTAGATCGGGTCTCCATTTGGGTCGTACCCGATGATGGGGTTATACTCCTCGAAGTAATTGTCGGTGTGGCGCAGCCACGGCCCGATCCGCAGGGAAGTCGTCGCATCAAACTGGTGCTCCCACATGAGGTCGGCACTGTGGTTGATCTGGGGTGCGACAGCAGCACCGGGTTGTAAAGGATTGTAGAAGGTCGGGGTTGTGTGATTGCCGCTGATGCGCCAGACAAACTCCGTCCCGATGAAACTCTGCGTGTCGCCCCATGAATAGCGGATGACGTCGTTCGGGCCGGCGCGGTAGGTTCCGGCAAATGTCGGCGCCCACGCCCCGACGGAGATGGAACCGTGGGAGCCCGTAAAACTGCCCGACGCAGGAATGGTCGGTAGGCCGTACCATTCGCGCTGGTAGCGGACCCCGGGCTCCAGGGTGAACCGTCCGGCATTGATCGAGCTCTGGACGTAGATGTAGGGGATATGTGTCGGTATATCGGTGAGGGCACCGTAGTATGCCATACCCGGCCAGCGGCCGGTGTTCGGGTTGATGGAAGCAAGATTGAAGACCCCGCGATAATTTTGATCGTATTCCTGGCCCACCCCGGCTTTAAGCGAGAAGTGCGAGTTGGGCGTCGTCGTGTAATCAAGCCCGGCCAGGTACATGCGGGAGTTGCGGTCCTGGTAGTAATCTCCCGTGTCGTGGGTGCAGATATAACCCGAGCCGACCGGTACCGGCGTATTCGGCTGATACGGCAAAGGCGGGCAGCCCGACTGTAGCGGCGATTCCGGGAAACCCGGATTGTTCGGATCGGTCAGCACCTGATCGAACAAGTACTGGTTGAAGTTTTCCGCCAGTCGCAGCGAGAGACTGGAGTTTTGCCCCAGGATGTGGTTCCACTGTAACTTGCCCAATCCGCCGTAGTGCTTCGTATAGACGCCACCGCCGTTAGGCAGTGCAGCAAAGTACAAGCCTGCCGGGCAAGGCTGGCCGTTAGGGGCAATGCCGCCTTGACCGTAGTCACCGTTGGCATTGGTGGGATCGGGCTGGTAACCTTGACAGGGTTGCATTTCGAGCAGGGGTGAACCCGGCTGGGCGCGCCACAGCAGGTAGTCGTTGCTTTGGTCGTAGAGGCTGTTCTCCAGCATGAACTGGACATCGTTACCGGGGTTGGGTTTATAGTGGAAGTTGGTGACGACGTCTCGCGTCATGACGGGCCCGGCGTTGGTCGAACTGACACCGGATGGACCATACACCAGGTTGATGTACGTGTTTTCTCCGTAGTTGTATTCGTTTTCCGAATTGACCCCGCCGAAGCCCAGGTAGTACGAGAACCGGTTATCCGGTGTCGCGCCGCCGTATTCCAGCGTCAACTTATGGTTGAACTCGGGACTTGTCATGCCGAAGACCGCCTGGCCGAAGGGCGGATACGTTCCCACCTTGACGACCGAGTTGATGACGCCCGTTCCGTTGGCTGCGGCACCTGCATAGAGCCCGCCGGTGTACACCTCGAGGTTGGCGATCCCGATGTTCGAGAGGTTGGTGGTGAAGAAGCCGGTGATGCGCTCGGCGATCGGTATGCCGTCAAACTCGTAGCCGTTGTCGGTATCCTGGCCGCCTCGAATGGAGGGCTCGGCAGGGAACCCGCCGCCAATCGGTACGAGGCCTGGAACGGTCGCCGTGTACTCGTACAGCGTCTTTTGGAGAAAATCTCCGCCCATCGCCGCGGTGAGATGTTGGCCTGTGACGTTGTAGACGTCGGCGCCTGTATGCGGTTGCACGAGGTTCGACGACGTGGCCACGACGGGTACTTTGGCCAGCGTACGGACGGCAGGCAACAGGCGCTCGTCCACCACGTTCGTCTCGTCTTGGTAGACCGTTACGCCCTGCGCGACTGCCGTCTCGTAGCCGTCCAGGGAGAAGGTCAGGATGTAGGTATCCGGAATCAGTTGCTGCAAGGAGTAAAAGCCGGCACTGTTGGTGTATGCGGTTGCCGTTCCCGACGGTGCGCTGGCGCTCACTTTCACGCCCGCCAGCGGCGCCCCCGACTGGGCGTCCCTTACGGTTCCGGTGACCGTACCGGTCGTACCGGCCTGCGCCGGCATCCCGCACCAGAGGCCTAGCCCAAAGAGAAGACCGATCGCCGCCACCACGCGGCAGACACGCAATGCACCCATGACACACTCCCTTTGCCCTACAAAGCGGCCCTGCGCCTACCCATTCAAGGCCCGCAGTGGCCCCGCACTTCTGCATCGCCGTGGTGGACCCTGTCGGTTGTCGGCAATCGAACCGAAGACGGCAAGACCGGCCGGCATGCTTGGGGAAGCCGGACTTGGGGACAAGACCATAATGACGCAATGCCTTCGAAACTCGGGTGAGCCTTTTGTCCGTCTCTGACAAGGCGCTCTCGCAGGCTGCGCGACGTTTTGGCACTCCCCTCCTAGTCCTCGACGAGCACCGTCTGCGACGGGACATGCGCGCCATGCGCCAGGCTTTTTCCACCTCGCACTGGCAGTGTCGGGTTTTCTATGCTGCGAAAGCCTTGGCTCTGAAAACTGTCGCCCGCATTGCTCACGAGGAGGGACTGGGCTTTGACGCCTGCTCGGAGGGAGAATTGCGGACGGCGTTGGAGGGCGGAGTACCGGCCGACGCGTGCTTGCTGCATGGCTGTGCAAAAACGGCGACGGAGCTGGAACTCGCGGCGCGCGCGGGGATTGCTTACGTTGTTGTCGACAACGAGTCCGAAATCGATGCCTTGGCGCGGGCGGCGAGAAGCGCATCTGCGGGGTCGCGACGGATCCCGGTTCTGGTGCGCGTCAACCCGGCGATCCCGGCTCCAACCCAGGCTCACCTGCAGACCGCAGCGCCGGAATCCAAGTTTGGATTCCCCATCACCGACGGCTCAGCGCGGCGCGCAGTACGCCGCGTTGCCTCTGAGGCGGTCCTTGAATTTTCCGGCTTACATTGCCATATCGGATCGCAAATTGCCGACCTGGATGCCTACGTGGCGGCAACCGCCGAAGTGGCGGCGTTGGTCCGAGTCCTCGCGGACGAGGACAGACTGCAGTGCCACGCGCTAAACCTGGGAGGGGGCCTGGCCGTGTACCCGGACAGCGCCGTATCGCCGACCCCCGCGGCGTGGGCCGAGGTCTTGTTCAACGCCCTTGAGCGCCACCTTGCAGGTTACGAACCCCGGCCATGCGTTTTCGTCGAACCCGGCCGATCGGTTGTCGCACGCTCGGGCTCGACCCTGTACACGATTTGCGTTCGCAAGCAGCTTGCCGACGGCAGCCGGGCGCTGATCGTGGACGGTGGTCTCTCCGACAATCCACGACCCGCTCTCTACGATGCCTGCTATACGGTCAGTGTGCTGGAACGCGCCGGTGAAGCACCGGATGGGAGGTATACAGTCTTCGGCCGGCACTGCGAAACTGATCTGCTCTTTGCCGATGTTCCCCTGCCCAATCCGCGACCCGGCGACATCCTGCGCGTCCACGACACCGGAGCCTACACCTACAGCATGGCCAGCAATTACAACCGCTTTCCGCGACCCGCCGTCGTGCTCGTTGACGGCGAGGAAGCCCGGCTCATCGCCCGCCGGGAGACGGTCGAGAGGGTTTTGGAGCTGGACGTCTGAGGCCGCGCACCTGGCTCGCCTTCGGCGGTAGCGATCGCGCGCTTGTGCGAGAAGCGTCGCTGTTCTCCAGTCGCGGTCGCGCTTGCGCAACCGCAAGTAGCGGTCGGCTTTAGCCGACCGTCGCGCTTGTGCTCCCGAAAGTAGCGGTCGGCTTTAGCCGAGCGTCGCGCTTGCGCGCCCAAGGGCGACCGCCACAGTCATGGACGATGCTTGCGTTCCAAGTCCCAGCGCGGGTCGTAGTAGAGTGTCGCACGCTTGATCGCCGCATAAGGAATGGGCGTCGGGCCGGCGTACCGGTCGCGTATCACCACCGCGTTGTCGTCGCTTTCCTCGATCGCGCCGAGGAACTCCGTTCGATTCCTGATCCGCAGCGTCGTAATGACGCGAACCATGCGGTTGCGAAAGCGCCGGTAGTGCTCCGGCCTCACAAGAGGCCGTTCGACCCCCGCTGAGGAAACCTCGAGCGTAAACAGCGGAACCGGCGGCGGCAGCGCCTCGATGCGGCGCTCGACGTAACGTGAAACCGCCTCGCAGAGATTGGCGTCCACGCCGCCTTCCCGGTCGATGACCAGGCTGATGACAAACGCGTCTCGTTCGCGGCGCACGGTGCAGCGCAACAGTTCGATATCCGCAAACGCGGGTGCGTCCGTCAGGCCGCGACAGATGGTCTCTAGCTGCCTTTGCACTGAGACCCCCGTCATACAAGATTCTCCAGGTGCGTGAGGCGGACGCCTGCGGTCTCCAAGCGAGCGCGGACGGCCGCCGCAATCGCAGAGGCCTTGGGTGAGTCGCCATGGATGCAGAGCGTCTGTGCGCGCAGGGCGACGTCTGTTCCGGCGGATGTTTGCACCCGTCCCTCGAGAACGATGCGACACGCCTGCCGGGCCGCCTCCTCGGGGTCGAGAATAAGCGCGCCCGGAAGATTGCGCGAGCGCAGGGTGCCATCCGGTTCGTACCTGCGGTCGCAGAAGGCTTCGTCGGCCGCCCGCAGGCCGTGGCGCCGCGCCGCTTCGGTCAAGCGCGAGCCCGCCAGGCCGACCAAGATGAGGGATCGGTCGAAGCCGGCAATCGTCGCCGCGATGCTATCCGCCAACGCCGCGTCACCTGCCGCATCGTTGTAGAGCGCCCCGTGAGGCTTGACGTGGGTCACGACAAGCCCACGAACGCGCGCCAGCGCCGAGAACGCGCCCAGCTGGTAGAGCAGGACATCGCGAAGCGTGCCGGGTGTAAGACGCACCGAACGCCGGCCGAAATGTTCCCGGTCGGGGTAGGAGGGGTGTGCACCCACCGCCACCCCAAACTTTTTGGCGGCGTCCATCGCGGCGGCCATCGTTGACGGAGAACCGGCATGGACGCCGCATGCAATGTTGGCTGAGGTGATGTAGCGCATCAAGATCTCGTTGCTCTGCTCAGCCTGCTCACCCTGTCCGGCCGCACCCTCCCCGAGATCGGCATTCAGGTCGATAGCCATCTCCATCGGGAAAAGTGGGGTTGCCGTCATGCCGGCACCTCGGCAAGTGGAGCATTCGCATCGCGCATGACCTCGGCCAGCGCGTGGGAAGCCTGCGCCAGCGTGACCTGCCGAAACGTCACCTCATCGCCGGTCCGCAGCTGACCGCAGCGCGGCAGGTCTGCGCTGATGACGACGAAGGGTACTGCGTAGCCGCCCGTCGTTTGGTGCTCCGCCAGCAAGATGATCGGCAAACCCTCGCTCGTCATCTGGACGCACCCGGCAGACATTCCTGTCGACAGCACGCTGAAGGCCTCGCCTCCAGGCAGCGGTTGCCCTTCCAGGCGCACTCCTTGCCGGTTTCCCACGGGCGAAACTTTGAACGTTTGCGCAGTCAGCCTGCCCATAACATCGGTGCTGGACACACTCCCCGGCATCCAGGGCATGCCGGGAACAACCCGCAAGCCAACGCGATGCGTCCATTTCGGACGCAATGTTTCGGAAAACTGCCGAAGCACCACGGCCTTCGGACTTGCCGGCTCCGGTCTGACCTTGCATAAGCGATCACCACGCCGCAAACTGCGGCCTTCGAAGCCCCCGAACGCACACCCCACATCGGTGCTGCAGCTACCCAGTATCGGCGGCACCGCAAACCCGCCCCGCACGGCGACATAGGATCGTGCGCCGCACTGCGCCGGCCCTATCCGAACCACGGAATCGCGCGGCGCCACATGCGACCGCCACAAGGCTTTGGGCACGCCATCCACCGTGAGGTCTGCAGCGGCCCCGGTCACGGCAACTACCAGGTCGGTGAGCGCGCGGAAGGCGCACCCGGTCAGCGTTACCTCCAAAACAGCCGTACTCTGCGGATTGCCGACGAGACGGTTGGCGACCCGGCCGCTGAACCAATCGGCCCAGCCGGCCGGGGAAACGCCCATGACTCCGACATGCCGCCTCCCGTTATCCTGGACCGTTGTGAGAATACCGGGCTCCAGCATCTCGATAGCCAGCTCCGCACTCGGGATGCTCGACTCTCTGAATCCCCGCACCCTGTGAGCCGCCCCACCAGCTTCAACTGGTTTCTCCGGCCGGGCGCCGGCCGGATGAAAGTGCACGCGCTGGCCCGGCTGCAAGAGACATGGCGGGTTGCGCAAGGGATCGAAGATCTGCGTGTTTGTCCGTCCCAGGATACGCCAGCCGCCGGGCGTGGCGCGGGGATAGATGCCGGCCTGGCCGGCTGCAATGGCCACACTACCCGCCGGCACGCGGGCCCGCGGCGAGGGCAGGCGGGGAACAAACAAGCGCGGGGGCACGCCGATGAGATACGGAAAGCCGGCCGTGAAACCCAAGAACGCAACCGTGTACTCGCCGGAACAAAAGAGAGCGATAACCTGGTCGCGCGCCAGGCCGGTGTGTTCAGCGATCGTGTCGAGGTCGAGCCCCTTGTCGGGAGAGAAGTCAACAGCAATCTGCATCACAGGGGCTTCTGGCAGCTGAACGGGGTGCTCGTCTTCCAGGGCACCCCGCATGGTCGCCATGACCGTAGCCAGAGGCACGGTTGCGGGATCGAAGCGCACCATAACCGAGGCGTAGGCGGGCACGATGTCCAGCACCGTATCCCCAAGAAGCTGCTGCAGGCGGGCGTGCAGCGACCAGACGCGCTTCTGCACCGACCGGCCAAAGGCGTCGCCCAGCACAGCGGTCACGGCCGCGTCGCCGATGGGTTGAATGCGTGCAGGTGTGCGTGCAATGCGTTGAGCCACAGTAGCCGGAACTCCTCAGGTGTGGTCCGTTCGTACCCTGCCCCTCTTGTTGACACCCCCACACAGCCCGCGACGCGTCGCACAGACGCCACGCGTGCCCCGCGGTCGACCAGTCAGCCTCGACTTTTTTGGCACGACGCTCGGGCGGCTGGTCGCAGGCCGTCAGGCCGCCGGGGCGCAACCTCCTCCTCTGGATTGCTTGGGCGCCGTCCAGCTCGGCCGAGGCGCACATGCGGGGGTTCACCGATCTATGGCAACGGATATTCACGGTGTTCGGCATTTTCTGGCCTGCTCACCACGGACGGGAAATACCTGGGTCCGTCAGCTCTTAGCCGACAGCTTGTACTTGACATCCTACCCTGTTCATCGCGCCACGGACGTGCCGTGGGACGATCTACCGCCTCATTGTATCGTCTCGCTGCACGAGCATGTCTCCGAGGACTTCTACCGGTGTCTCGCGAGTCGCGGCTTCAAAGTCTTGGTTACCGTGCGACACCCCTTGGACACCCTCATTTCGATTTTACACTATGCACAGCATGAACCCAAGACAGCGCTGTGGTTGGCCGGGGAGGGGGGGGACGAATCTAGGCTGTACGGGGTCGGCCCCATGGATCCCGCCTTCCTGACGTACGCTTGCGGTCCCAGGGGGGCGGCGCTCTTAGGCATTAGCGCGGAATGGTTGCCCTATGCCTCGGCGACCGTTCGCTACGAGGAGTTATGCCGCGATCCGATCCTGAAGCTACGCCAGCTGCTCGCGGCCCTCGGCCTTACGCCGGCACGCCCCCTTGATGCGGTCACGGCTGAGAATACGCTGACAGCGCTACGGAATAAGAATCCCCACGATGTCCACCATTTTTGGCGCGGCCAACCCGGGTTCTGGCGGCGTGTGCTCACCGCGGAGGTTGCGGAGGCAATTTGGAACCGGCACTATGTTCTCTTTCAGACGCTGGGATACAGCTGTGACCCGGACCCAGCGCTGACCGCCCAGCAAGCGCGGTACAACTGGTGGGCGGATGACGTGGGCTCCGGGAGCGGGGAGCGTGGCCGCTCCTTAGCACGCTATGATCGGCGACCCAGCAGCCCATCATCGGCGCGGCGACTGCGATCGTGAAATCCCGTAATATCACCACACAGTAAAGCCGCGCCGCCGGCACGAAGAAATCGGGAATGAATACTCATCGTTTTTCACCTCGGCCGAACCGGGCGGCCGAGATCCGCTGGCGCCATTGGGGCCCGGAAGCATTCGAGGAAGCCCGCACTCAGGGCAAGCCGATTCTGCTGGCCATCTCAGCCGTATGGTGCCATTGGTGTCACGTTATGGATGAGACGACGTACTCGGACGAGCGGGTCATTGCCGCCATCAACGAACGGTACATCCCGGTGCGCGTCGACAACGACCGCCGCCCGGACGTTAACTTGCGTTACAACATGGGCGGCTGGCCGACCACCGTTTTTCTGACGCCCGAGGGGGAGGTACTCTACGGCGGAACCTACATACCCCCGCACATCATGCTGGAAATTCTCAAGCAGGTGGCTGCGCTCTACGCCGATCCAGCCAATCGTTTGAGCATCGCTCGCCGCGTCGCGGACCTCAAGCAGGTGCGGGCGGCGAGGTCGTACGGCGGGACAAGTGCAGGCCTCGACCCTCGTACCGCTCACATCGTGCGCGACGCCTTGTGGGCTGCTTACGACTCCCGTCATGGAGGATTTGGGAACGAGCAAAAATTCCCGCACGTTCCAGCTCTGCATTTTCTCCTCGACGACTACAGCCGTACGCGGGACGACCGGACGAAGACCATGCTCCAACACTCGCTGCATGCCATGGCCGAGGGCGGCATGTACGACCACGTCGCGGGCGGCTTCTTCCGCTACTCGACGACGCCGGACTTCAGCGTACCGCACTACGAGAAGATGCTGGAGGATCTGGCCGGTTTGCTGCACGCGTGCGCCAGAGCCGGGGCGATGTTTTCGGATGAAGCGCTGTGCCGGGTGGCGATTGATACCAAGCGCTACATGGATGAGCACTTGTGGCAGCCGCAGCACGGCGCCTACGGCGGCTCACAGGACGCCGACGAAGAGTACTACGCACTGGATGCAGCGGGGCGGGGGGGACGGCCCGAACCCTACGTCGATCCCACAATCTACACCGCGTGGAACGCTCAGGCGGCACGTTCGCTCTTGCTGAGCGCCCCTCTGCTGGTTGGCGCGGGCAGCCTCGACACCGAGCATGGGTGGACCACTCGCGCGCTCGGCATCCTCGACACGCTGTGGACGCGCCTTGCAGCCGACGGCCTCTTCTGCAGGTACGACGATGGCGCGCCTCACGTGCGTGGCTTGCTCGCCGACCAAGCGTGGAGCACGTGGGCGGCGCTTGCGGCTTTCTCGGTGACCGGAGACGGCGTCTGGCTGAAACGGGCCGGCGAGGTCGTGGATCACTGCGAAGCCCTGTACGACCCAAACGCGCGGGCTTACGCCGACCGTATCCCCGATACCAGCGACGCCGGCAAGCTGGCCGAACCTGTCTTTTCTTTCGAAGAGAACTCGCTGATGGCGCAGGTCGTAACCGACTATGCCGCACTTTCGGGGCATGCACGGTACCTCGAGCGCGCACGCACTCTGCTGGAACGCTGGGCCGGGGAATATGTCTCGTTCGATATCTTTGCCGCACCCTACGGCAGCGCCGTCCTCAACCTGCTCGAGCCTCCCATCGATGCGATCGTACTCGGCAACCCGCGGGACGAGGCAGCCGGCACGTTGCGTCAAGCCGCCCTTCGCGTGCCTATGCCTGCGATACGCGTCAATTCGCTTGACCCCTTGCAGGATCCGGAGCGCGCAGCTCGCCTTGGCCACGACGGCGAGTCCGGCATGGCCCGGATCTACCTGTGCCGAGGAACAACGTGCTTTGCTCGCGCTGCGAGCGCGGATGAGTTGAAGGCGGCTGTGGAAGCTGCGGCGGCGCCACGCACCAGGTAGGATATCGGCTGCCCGCGGGCAGCCGGTGAACGCGTACCCAAGGCGTTACACTCTCTCGGTCGCGCAAGCGCGACCGCTACGGACCGCAACACGCAAAGCGCATCACGTTCCCTCGGTCGCGTAAGCGCGATCGCTACGCATTGTGCCGATGCACAAAAAATGTTGCGGTCGCTCACGGGCGACTGGCGGCGCCGCAAGCCGCGTTTTATTCGGCTGCCGCCTGTGTCCTGAGCGCGGGAAACGAATGCATCCTGGGTACGCTGTGCTCAAGGCAACTCACGGCGCCCACCAAGGGTATCACCGCCGCACGGCGGAATCTGTCTCCCACGTATTTTTCGATCCCGGCGGCCCACGAAGGGCCGCCGCTTGCTGCACAAACGTTTGCGGAGAGCATGGCAAAGAGCGCTATCAAGAGCAGCACATACGATGCCATCATTGTCGGCGCCGGTCACAACGGTCTGGTGACGGCCTGTTACCTGGCAAAGGCGGGCTGGAAAGTGCTTGTGCTCGAACGGCGCTACATCGTCGGTGGCGCGTGCGTTAGCGAAGAGACCTTCCCAGGCTTCAAAGTCTCCACGGCAGCTTACGTCAATAGCCTATTCCGTCCCGAAATCATTCGCGATCTGCGCCTGTATGACTACGGTTTTGAGCTGTTGGAGCGCAACCCATCCTCCTTCACACCGTTTTTGGATGGGCGTTACCTGATGCTGGGGCCGGATCACCAACGCAACCTCGCCGAAATCGGAAAATTCAGCCGCCGAGACGCAGAGGCCTATCCCGCCTACCAGGCGATGCTCGAACGCGTCGCCTCGGTCATCGAGCCGACTCTCATCCAAACACCGCCCAACCTGGCGCGGCCGGGTGTCTCGGACCTCCTGAAGTTGGCGCCCCTGGGCCGCTCGCTGCAAAGACTGGGGCCGGCCGCGATGGGAGAGGCGATTGAGGTCTTAACCGGTGCTGCGCGCCCCATCCTCGATCGCTGGTTCGAATCCGAGGAACTCAAGGGCACACTAGCGACCGATGCGATCATCGGTGCGTTTGCGTCACCTTCCATGCCCGGCACAGCATACGTGCTCTTCCACCACGTCATGGGCGAGACAAACGGTAAGCGCGGGGTGTGGGCCTACGTTCGCGGCGGCATGGGCGGCCTCACGCAGGCTTTGGCTGCTGCGGCGCGCGATCTCGGCGCCGATGTGCGCACGGATGCCGAAGTCGTCAGGATTAACGTCCGCAACGGCGCGGTGCGCGGCGTGACGCTGGCTAACGGCGACGAGTTCTTTGCCCCGCGGGTCGCAAGCAACGTGGACTGCAACGTGACCTTCACCCGCCTGCTCGACCCCGACGCCGTGCCGCCCGACTTCCTCGACGCCGTGCGGCGCATCGATTACAGCAGCGCCTCCCTGAAAATCAACGTCGCCCTTTCCGCCTTGCCCAACTTCACCGCCTGTCCGGGCAGCGAAGCGAGCCCCCACCATCGCGGCACAATCCATCTCGTGCCGGATCAAGATTACATCGAACGCGCGTACGACGACGCCAAGTACGGCCTTCCGTCGCAGGATCCGGTGGTTGAGATGTGTCTGCCCTCGGCCGTCGACCCCAGCGTTGCCCCCCCGGGCAAGCACCTCGCGTCATTGTTTGTTCAGTACGCACCCTACAAGCTTGCACAGGGCACCTGGGAACAACACAAGGAGGCCTTCGCCGACCGCTGCTTCGCCATCATCGAGCAGTACGCACCGGGTTTTTGCGCTTCGGTCATTGATCGGCAAGTTCTCAGCCCGTCCGACTTGGAGAGGACCTTCAACCTGACGGGGGGCAACATTTTTCAAGGGGCGATGGCTTTGCACCAGCTGTTCATGTTTCGGCCCGTCCCGGGCTTTGCCGGTTACCGCACCCCGGTCCGCGGTCTGTACCTGTGCGGGGCGGCTGCGCACCCCGGCGGCGGCGTCATGGGCGCCGCCGGATGGAATGCGGCCCGTGAGATGCTCCGCGGATAGCGCCCGCCGCGTCATCTTCACCGCCGACGACTTCGGCGCGGCCCTCTCGGTCAACGAGGCGGTCGAACTGGCGCATCGCAGCGGCATTCTCTCCACGGCCAGCCTCATCGTCGGCGGCCCCGCCGCCTCGGATGCCGTCGCCCGGGCCAAGCGTATGCCCAACCTGCGGGTAGGTTTGCACGTCGTCGTCACGGATGGGCGTCCGATCTTGGACCCTTCCGAGATCCCGGATTTGGTCGATCGCGAAGGGCGCCTCTCCGGCCGGCTTTTGCCCGCCGGTTTTTCGTATGCCGTGCGCCCGCGCGTGCAACGCCAGCTGCGCGCCGAGATCGAGGCGCAATTTGCCGCTTTTGCCGGCACGGGCCTGCGACTGGATCACGCCAACGGTCACAATCACTTGCACGTGCATCCCGTTGTTTTGGGACTCATCCTGGAGACGGGTCGGCGGTATGGATTGCGCGCAGTACGCATTCCGTACGAGCCTTTTGGTCCGTCGTGGCGCGCCACCCGCACAGCCTGGGCTGCCCGGGTGGGCTATGGCATCGCCTTGCGCCCTATTGTCGCCGCCATGCACGCCCGCGTCCGGCGCGCCGGTCTGGCTTGCAATGATTACCTCTTTGGGATCGCGGATACCGGACGTATGACTGCCGATCTCGTCCTACGGCTGCTCGAGCATCTGCCGCCTGGCGTCAGCGAATTCCATTTCCATCCGGCCACCGGGCCCTGGCCGGCAATGCCCGCCGGAGCGCAACCCGAGGCCGAATTGAGCGCACTCACGGACGAGCACGTGGTTCAGACTTTGCAAGACCGAGGCATCCTGAGCACCACCTTCAACGAGTTGGCGGGCGTCTAAGCACATGACCCTCAAATCCTTGGGAGTCGCTGCCTTTGTTGCCGCTTGTGCGGGGCTCGGCTATTGGTTTGTCGCTCTGCGCGAACTCGGCCGGCTGCGCGCCAGGCGCGAGGCAGGGCTGCCGATTTGCGATGCGCTGCCCGGTTACGCCTTGCCGTCCGTCAGCATCTTAAAACCCCTGGCCGGCGTCGAGCCAAACCTGGCCGAGAATCTGGGCTCCTTTTGCCGGCAAGACTATCCGGACTACGAAGTCATCTTCGGAGTCGCGGACGCCGACGATCCGGCCGCCGGCGTCGCCCGCAAGGCCATGCGCGAGCATCCCTCGTGCCGCACCCGCCTCATTATCGGGGAGTGGTCGGCGGCGGCCACCTGTCAAGCTGCCAACCGCAAGGTGGCCAATCTCTGTGCCATGCAACCTGAGGCGCGCGGCGATCTCATCGTTGTCGCCGACAGCGATACGCGAGTCAGCCCACAGTATCTGCGCTGGGTGGCGGCTGGATTCTCGGCGGCGAAGGGTGGGACGAGGTTGCCCGTTGGGGCCGTCACCTGCATCTATCGTGGCGCACCCGCAACCGGGGGTTTGTGGGCAACCCTCGGCTCTCTCTTCATCAACGATCACTTCATGCCGTCGGTGCTGGTTGCCGCCCGGCTGGGCCCCTTGGACTTTTGCTTGGGAGCCACAATGGCCGTTCGCCGGCACACGCTGCACGAGATTGGCGGTTTTGCGGCTCTGGCCGATCACTTGGCCGACGATCGCATGCTTGGCCGGCTGGTCTACGAGCGCGGCTACGGCATCGCATTGAGCCCATACGTCGTCGAACATGACGTTGCCGAAACCAGTTTTTCCGACCTTTGGCACCACGAAGTCCGTTGGCACCGGACAATCTTCAGCGCACGCCCGCTTGGGTACGCGTTCTCCTTCGTCACGTACGTCTTGCCGCTGGCCGGCATCGCGGCGGCATGTCTGCGCAACGCAGCCGGTTGGTCTCTCTTGGGCGCGGCCGTCGTGATGCGGCTCGCCCTTCACGAAAGAGCCCGCCGGGCGCTGGACGGCTCCCGCATGGATCCGCTGTGGGTTCTTCCGCTGCGCGACCTTCTCAGCGCAGGGGAATGGGCGGCCGGGTTTTTTGCCAATCGCGTGGGCTGGCGAGGCCGGCGGCTTTCCATAGACAAGTCTGGGAAAATCACCCGGGAGACATAAACCGCTGGCGGGCGCACGGTGCGTAGCGAAATCTTTTGCCCAAGCGCTGCGTTCTAGAAATCGGGCGGCGGCGGGTGCCCGTGTGAAGACGAGGGTTCGGGCAGCCTGCATGCCGCCTGCGCCTTCCTGTCAGCCGGTCAAGCCGGCCCAGCTGCCCATACGATGGCCGCCAAGGCGCCCAGCATTGCAACGCTGGACACTCCCAGCCACAGGTCTCCAGCGGCCGCAACGGTTAACAACCGGTCGGCGGTGACCGCGGCGGCCCCACCCAGCACGAGAGGCCGCCACGAGCGTACGCCCGCGACGGCCGAAAGAGCCGCCAGCATGAGAATCACGTTGACGGCGGCTTCCACGATGACGCCGGCATCCGTGCCTCGACCGAGGCCCGCCGCCACGGCATTCGCGAGCCCCAGTAGCGCCCACAAAATGGAAACTGCGCCTGCACCGTAGCGCGCCAGGCTCGCCAGAGGGACCCGCTTGGCCATCTAGGCCGGTCATTTGTCCTTGCGCGCAGGGGTCCCTCGTGACGCAGCGACGTGCCCGTGCCGGTATCTGTCTTTTGTCCTTGCGCGCAGGGGGGCCTAGAGGGCAATGCACGCTGCCAGCGCGTCAGTTCCTTTTGTCCTTGCGCGCAAGGGGGCTGGCGTCTCGCGCGCACCAGGATATTTTCAGGCGGCCGTCAGAAGCCGCGGGCAGAGACCGCGACGCCCGGCTTCCCCGGAAAGGTGGGCACGTCTCGTAACGGAAAGGCAAAGCGGTGCTTCGGGAACTGCACTCCGAGCATGACATTCTCGCCGCACGCCAGCATATCCGCGCTCGCCTGCGCGAATTTGCCGACGCGGCACACGACGCGCGTAGCCATAGCGAACGTGCGGACGATGCCTGGCGCCTCGTGCAAAATGTCTTGGCGGAGGAAATCGCCGAGCTCAATGCCGGCCTCGAGCCCGGAGCTCAGATTACGGAGCGCGACCGCCTGGCCTTACCCGACGGGGGTCAAGCCATCGAGGTCACCTACCGCGGCCACACTTTTGCCATCCTGCGCCCCAAGGATCGTCTCAGCATGGCGCTCGTCGATGAGTCGGTGGGGCGCCTGCCGGTGGAGAGCGTCGGCAGCAAACTCTTCATTGCCGGCGAACCAATCGGCCAAGCCATCTTGGTGGCCATTCGCCGTTTGGTCGAACGTGCCACCGCGGGCATCACGACGGCGCATGGCCGCTACATGGCCTTGGAGCTCTCCACCACCTGTGCTACGACGGTCGAGGCGGCGCTCAACCTCGCCGATCAAAACGGTTTTCGGTTCGTCGAGTCGTATCGGACACACGACCCCGAGCGCCGGGTCTTCCTCTTTAAGCGCAAAGGTTCTCAGTAAATCCTCATTCTCGCCGCAGGGCAGGGCCACCGACGTGGCGCAGCATCGCTCATGGGCGCAATGGACAAACATCGTCTCCCCATCTTTTTCATGCACGTCCCAAAGTGCGGCGGATCCTCGCTGGCGACGCTCCTGCGACGCCAGTTTCGGCCTCACGACATTTGCCCGGTTCCAGCCGACGGCGAGTGGCCGACCGCCGTGTCGGCGAACCGCAGCTACGCTCTCTACTGCGGCCACTTCAGCATGGATTTTCTCGAGCGTTGGAACGGCTGCGGCACGAAACTGCTCATGCTGCGCCAACCCCTGGCCCGCGTGGTATCTCTGTACGACTATTGGCGTTCCTACCGCTGGGAGTATATCCGCGAGAATCTTCCCGCACACAACGGCCCGGCTTTGGCAAAGTCTCTTGCCTTTTCGGATTTTTTGCGTCATCCTCAGGTAGCACCCAACATCTACGACGCTGCCGCCGCCCAGTTGCTCGGACGCCGGGCGCACCTCATCACCGAGGACCCGTCGGCGGCAACGCGCGAGGCGATCACTGCACTGCAGCGCTTCGATTGGATCGGCATGGCCGAGGACTTTGCGGACTCGGTGGCTCGGTTGGCGGTGCAGCTCGGCATGCCACTTCCAGACGTCATGCCCCGTGAGAACGCATCCGGCCCCGGCACGCCGAGCTTACCCCAATTCGAGCCAGTGACGCGAACAGAGCCGACAGAGAACGATCGCCGGCGCATCCTGGAGGGGAACCGAATCGATATCGCCGTCTATGAAGCGGCTTGCAGACTTGTCAGTCTACCCGCCACCACCCAGGCGACGGAGCACAGCCGTAGTTCCTCGCCCGCAACTCGTGCACGCCGATACTTTGAACACGCGGGCGGCGGCTGCGCCAACCGCTGACGGGCGGGCAGGCGCGGCCAACACAACGGGAGGGCGCACAGGGAGACCAAAGACGTGAAGGTTGCCGTCCTTACCAACCGCGTGCCGTTTATTCACGGCGGCGCCGAAGAGTTATGCGAGCATTTGGTCCGTAATCTCAACCGGGCAGGCATTGATGCGGAAGCCTTTCGCCTGCCGTTTACGTGGGAGCCCGCGGAGCGGTTGGTGGAGGAGATGTTGATTGCTCGCAGTCTTCGCTTGGAAGGAGTGGAGCGCGTTATCGCGCTGAAGTTTCCGGCCTACCTCGTGCCGCATCCCAATAAAGTCCTCTGGCTTCTCCCCCACTACCGTCAGGCCTACGATCGGTGGGATGCCAACCAGTCCAATATTCCCCGTTCGGCGCGCGGCCGGCATCTGCGGGCGTGCATCCAGCGCGCCGACGACCTGGCGTTTCGCGAGATGCGCTGGATCTTTGCCAATTCCCAAACAACGGCCCGCAGGTTGTCCGCGTACAGCGGCGTTGCCAGCCATGTCCTGCCGCCACCACTGAACGACCCAGAGCTTTTCACCGGCGGAGAGTCCCGAGGCTACATCCTGGCCGGCGGACGCATCAACGCAGCCAAGCGGCAGGCATTGATCCTGGAAGCTCTGCGCGATGCCCCCGGAGCACAGCTCGTCATCGCCGGGCCACCCGATACGCCCGAAGATGCCCAGGCTCTCCACGCCCTCGTTGCCGCCTGGCATCTGCGGGACCGCGTTCATCTCGAGCTGCGCTTTCTCCCTCGGCACGAGCTTGCCGATCTCGTCAACCACGCGCAGGCCGTCGCATACCTGCCGCACGCCGAGGATTCCATGGGCTACGTGACGATGGAAGCCTTCGCCGCAGGCAAACCTGTGATCACAACGACGGACAGCGGCGGCGTCTTGGAATTGGTACGTCACGGGCGGACCGGGTGGGTGTCGGGACCAAACCCGGCGGCTCTGGCAGCGGCGTTACGCGAGGCTGCGGCGGACCCGAGGCGGGCGGCGGCGATGGGCGAAAATGCGCGGCAGGCATGGCAGGCGTTGGGCTTGACGTGGCCGGCAACCATCGCTCGGCTCATGGCGTAACATGCACCTTCTATGGGCCGGGCCCTGGAATGAGCGCTCGGCAGTCGCGCAGGTCGGCAGCCGCGTCGTCGCGGCGTTAACGGAGCGCGGGCATCAGGTCGAAGTCATCCGCACTGAAACCGGCACCAGCGCTTGGTTGCCGGCTCGGCACTCCGATGTGCCGGTTCGCTTCTGGAAAGATTCCCGCGTGCGCAGGCGCACGGCGCGGGCCGACGCCCTGATCGTCAACCTCGGCGACCACTATGGCTTCCACGGGGCGATGGTGCCGGCACTCTTCACGATGAATGCCGTCGGCATCATCCACGATCGCGTGCTGGCGCACCTGGTGCTGGACTGGTCGCTGCGCCGTGCTCGCGGCGAGGTGAGCTTGCGCCCCCTGGTCAACGCCCTCTATGGTTCGCAGGCTTGGCCGTCCGGTCAAACCTTTGCCACCGCGTTTGCGACGCCGGGCGGCGAGCGCACGATGCTTGAAGTGTTTGCCGGCTGCCTTGCGGGAGCTGTCGTCCACGCCGAACACTATGCCGGCCCGGTGCGGTCATCGTGTCCGGGCCCAGTTGCCGTGCTTGGCCTGCCCTTGCTCTTCGACGACCTGCCTGCGCCCCGAACGATTCCCGCACGCGAGCTTGTTGTCGCGTCCATCGGGGTCGTCAACGCCAACAAACGCGTGGACCAACTCCTGCACGCGATTGGTTCGCACCCACGTCTGCGCCAGGTCTGCCGGGTACGTGTCATCGGCCCTATCGAAGAAACGGAAAGAGACCGGCTGACCGCTCTTTCCCGGCGCCTGGGCCTATCGGCCGTGTCCTTCACCGGTTGGGTGAGCGACGCGCAGTTGTGCCGCGAACTCGAGGGCGTGGACGTCATTTCGTGTCTGCGCTATCCGGCCTTGGAAGGCGGTTCGGCATCGCTTGTCTTGGCGTTGCAGTCCGGCCGGCCTACGTTGGTCTCGCATCACGGCGTCTATGCGGAGGTGCCGGAGGATGCCGTTTTGCCGTGCACGCCAGGCAATGAGGCGCCGGATATCGCACGCCACCTTGCGTGGGTACTCGCTGAGCCGGCTCGGGCGCACGACCTTGGCGAGCGAGCGCGGTCGTATGTCTACCGCCAACATTCGGTAGACCGTTATGCTGCGGGCCTGATTGACCTAACCGTTGCGGCAGTCGCGGCATCACCCGGCACGCAGACCGGCAGGGCCCTCGGCCGGACACTGGCAACCTTTGGCGTTGGTATAGACGACCCGGCAGTCTCACGGATTGCCGGTGCGTTGGCAGAACTGCTGGGAGACCGCTCGTGACCTCACCCGTGATCCCCGTGTACAAGCCTGACTTGGGCGGTAACGAGCGGCGTTACGTGCTCGAATGCCTGGACAGCACGTGGATCTCTTCGCTGGGTGCGTTCATCCCGAAGTTCGAGGCGGCAGTGGCGGCGGTCACCGGTGCGCGTCACGCCATCGCGGTGTGCAATGGAACCGTCGCACTGCATCTGGCGTTGCACTGCCTGGACCTGGGCGCCGGGGATGAGGTCATCGTCCCCACCTTTACGTACATCGCTTCGGTCAACACGATCGCGCAGACGGGCGCCCGGCCCGTCTTTGCCGATGCCCGCCCATCTGACTGGAACATCGATCCTGACGATGCGGCGCGTCTCATCACGCCACGGACGAAGGCGATTCTCCTCGTGCACCTCTATGGTGCGGCCTGCGACATGACGGCGCTGACGGCGCTGTCGGCACGTCACGGCTTGCACCTGGTCGAGGATTGCGCGGAGGCGCTCGGAACAACGCGCGAGGGGCGTCACGTCGGCACCTACGGTATCGCGGGAACGTTCAGTTTCTTCGGCAACTAGACCGTCACGTGCGGCGAGGGCGGCATGGTCGTCACCAACGACGATGGGTATGCCGCGCGGGGTGCGCCAAACCAAAGGCCAGGGGCAGTCCCTCACGCGCCGTTACTGGCATGAGGTCTTGGGGTTCAATTATCGGATGACCAACGTGGCGGCGGCCATCGGCCTGGCGCAGATGGAGCGCCTGCACGACATCGCGGCACGCAAGCAGGCCATCGCGAAGCGGTACCGCGAGCTGCTCGGCGACCTGCCGATAACCTTCCAGAGTTTCGATCCGGGCGTCGAGAGCTCGCACTGGCTGGTGAGCCTCTTGCTCCCGGCCGGCGTTGACCGCGATGTGGTCATGGCCCACATGGCCGGACTAGGCATCGAGACGCGCCCGGTATTTCATTGCGCGCATCGCATGCCGATGTATGCACGAGACGATCATTTTCCGGTCGCCGAGGATATCGCCGCACGCGGTTTGTCGCTTCCCAGCTACCCGGCCCTGACCACCGAGGAGCAGGAGGGCGTCGCGGCTGCGCTGCGCAGCGCGCTCCAGAACTTAGGCTAGGAGCGCGTCCACCACCAGGTCCCACCCGATGTCCAGCTTCTCGAGCCTGCGCTGAGCTGCGTGACCCAACTCCTGCGCCAGACGCCGATCCGTGTAGAGGCGGTCGAATGCCTCGGCCAGTCCTTGCGGCGTCGGCGGTGTCACGAGGCCGCACTCTTCGGGGACGACAAACTCCAAGAGACCGCCCGCATCCGACACCGTCACCGTGCAACGTTGCGCGTGGGCGGCCTCCAGAGTCGAATAGCCGTAGGAATCTTCATCCAAGGGTACGTACGCCAGCGCCAACGCGCCGGCCAGACGCTGCGCCTTCTCCTCCTCACTGATCCAGCGATCTTCGAGGATGACCTTGTCGCCAAGTCCGTGCCGCGCAATTCGCCCGCGCAAGCCGGCGACGTAGCCCGGGCTCATGCTCGCCCCGCACAGCCGCAGCCGCACTCCGCTGCGGACGTAGCGCATCGCATCGAGGAGCAGGTCCTGTCGCTTGTGAGGTTCCATCCGGCTGATGCAGACAATCTCGTCGCCGTACGGACCGCTGTGGAAAATCTCGGGTCTCGCCAGCGGCGGGTAGAGCACCCGGCTTGGGATGCCGTTGTAGCGCAGCAAGCGTTCCTGGACCGTCCGCGAAATGGTATAGACGGCACGCGCCTCGGAGAGAGCCGCGGTGTCGGCGCGCATGACCGCCTCGCGCAGGGCTCGCGACGGAGCCGTGTCCGGCAGGGGATTGAACGAACTCTCCCACAGGTCGTAGTACAGCCGGATGTGGTGAATGAACCACGCGACCTTGTTGCTGTGGCGTACGACGTGCGCCGGCGGCCGAAACGTGATCACACGATCGAAATAATTCTCCAGCGAGATGAGCCGAAAGGCCGCCATTTGTTCCAGAATCGTTTGCGGGTCGTCGCTGCTGGGCAGGTAGACGACTTCCGACCGGATACCGCGCTCGGCGAGTTTTTCGTGTAGCCAGTCCACGATGTTGCGCGCACCGCCCAAAACCAGCGGCACGCAGGAGGAGATGAGCCCGACCTTCACCGTACCGGCTCGGCGGCTCGACGCAAGGGGCGCGCGGGGACGCCGCCGACGAGGGCACCCGGCGCGTCGTCGACGACGGCAGCGCCGGTCGCCACGACCGCATCCTCCCCGATAACAATGCGCGGCCGGACCGCCGCCCCCGCACCGACGAGAGCCCGCTCCCCGACCGTGACGCGGCCGGCCAGCGCGAAGCCGGGTACAATGTGCGCCGCAGGACCGATAATCGTCTCATGATCGAGGATGGCGCCGGTGTTGATGATCGCCGCTTCGTGCACCCTCGCTTCGGTGCCGACGACCGCGCGCGCCATCACCACGGTGCCATCGTGGATGCGGGCGCTGGGAGAGATGCTGGCGTGGGGATGGATGATGGACGGCAACCTGAAGCCCAACTGGAACAAATGCGCGCCAGCTCCTGGCGCAGGCGGTTGTCACCGACGGCCACCACCGCGTCGCGAACACCGCGCCCGTAGAGGGCGGCCAGCATGTCGTCACCCCCCAGCACGGGAACGCCCAGCACCTCGCGGGCGGGCGGAGCCGGGTCGGTGAGACCGATAATGTCGAAGATGCCCGTCGCGCGAACGGCTTCCACGACCACTTTCGCGTGACCGCCTGCACCGATGATGACCACGGGCCGCAGACTCATACCGGCGGAGCCCCAACGAAGTCGGGATACATGCCTCTCACGAGGAGCAGATTCATGGAGACGACGCTCTCCAAACCCTCGCGGCGCAACGGCCGGCACACTCCCGTGAGCTCGTCGATCTCGTAGAGGTCGAAGTCGGCTTGCCGAAAGGTATCCAGCCACTCGGAAATCTCGACGTTCGCCCGGGCCAGGTGACTGGGCCCGAACTCGACAATGAGGGCCAGGTTAGGGTTGTCGGCAATGGTTCGTTGCATGCCGCGCCAAACGGGAATTTCATATCCCTCAGCGTCGATCTTCACCAGCGCCACCTTCGTGCCCGGCGCAACAATGGCATCCACGCGGCGCAACGGTACCTCGATGACCTGCCGCACGTCGTCCAGGGGCAAGAGCGAGCTGTGTCCGAGAATCGTCCCCACGTGCATGCGTGCCGAACCGAAAGAATCCGCCGCCGCGCACTGCTCCACGCGGACTCTGGAGGCCACACCGTTGAGCGCCAGGCTTCTGCGCAAGACATCCGCCAGGCGCGGGACGGGCTCAATCGCGATAACCATCCCCCTACCACCCACGCAGCGTGCAGCCGGGAGCGTCAGCAAACCGATGTTGGCGCCGACATCGACAAAGGTGTCTCCCTCGCGCAGCAAGCGCGTTATGATGGATGTTGTGCCTGGCTCGAGCACACCGCCCTCGGCGACGCACGTCACCAAAGCTTCGTCTTCGGCTGGAACGATGAGTCTGCCGTACGGTGTTGCGACGAGGATCTCGTCCCGACCCAAGCGTGGCCGGCGCAACTGGCGTAGCCTGTCGAGACCGGTCGTGAAGAGCTGCGTGAGAGCATGTACGTTAGGCCTGCGGGGAGCCGCTTGCGCTGGGCTAGCCAGACCATGGTAAAGCCGGATGCCGGCCTGCACGGCTTTGGTCAGC
Source organism: bacterium (assembly GCA_902812405.1). Classification (GTDB taxonomy): domain Bacteria; phylum Vulcanimicrobiota; class Vulcanimicrobiia; order Eremiobacterales; family Eremiobacteraceae; genus CADDZI01. Next base: position 40,407 of record CADDZI010000017.1, read on the forward strand.
TGCCCGGTGTCGTGCGGGCTCTGTACAGGCGGACGGTCATCAAGGAGATCTGTGGGCTGCGAACGCTCCATGATCGACGTCTATGGGGTGACGTTTTTTGGGCTGCGACGTCGCGCTTCGCCAAAATACTCGGCGCGCACCTCGGGCGGGCACAACCGTACGAAGAGCATTGCCAGAAGGCTCAGCAAGGCAACGTCGTCCACGACCCCGACGAGCGGGATGTCGCCTATGAGATCAAACGGTGAGAGGATGGCACATGCGGCCGCCACCGTCGCCACCTTGAGACCTAGCGACACGCGGTTATCCAAAAACAGACGCACGAGGCGCGCGAGATAGCGGCGGGCCATCCACAGACTCTTCAGACGCACAATCAGGGCAAGCATATCGACCCCTTCTCAGGTGGTGGGACCTTCTCCCACATGCCTTCTGTTGTGTCGTAGCGGTCGGCCTTGGCCGACCGTCGCGCTTGCGCGACCGACGAATCCTACCCGCTCCAAGGGCCGCAACGGGACATAGCACGAAATCGTGGTAGGTAGCGGTCGCGCTTGCGCGACCGATCGGACCATACCGCCTGAGGGCTTGCGCGCATCGCAGGTCCGCCTAGCGAGGTCACCGGCGGGGCAGTAGCGCCCAATCTTTGAGCACGGCGTGAGCTCCTCGCCAGCCCGGGCATCCCGAAACGCAGCCCCCGGGGTGCGTCCCCGACCCGCACAGGTATAAACCGGGCACGGGTGTTCGCACCGAAAAGCGATCTTCGAAGATCTGACCCGGCAAGAGCTCGCCGTGAAAGATATGGCCACGGGGCAACCCAAAGCGGCTCTCGAGGTCGACCGGTGTGAAGATCTGCACTGCTTCCACCGCGTTTGGAACATTGGGTGCATACCTGCCGATGGTAGCCAGGATGGCGTCCGCAGCGGCCTGCCGTGCTGCCGCCGTCCATTCCCCATCCTTGCGAGCATACGGGTAGTACTGGGCGAAAACCGACAGCAGGTGTTTACCCGGCGGAGCAAGACTCGGATCGCTCGGCGTCTGCAAAAACATTTCGAGCATCGGTTCCGATGACGGGAGCCCCGCCGCTGCTTCAGTGTACGCACGCTGGATATAGTCGATGCTATCAGCGATGTGGATCGTCGCATTGTAGTGGCCGGCGTCGGGGCCGTAGGGCCGGCAGCTGAAACGAGGCAGCTCTCCCAGTGCGAGGTTGACCTTCATCACCGGGCTCTCGCAACGCCATGCGGCGACGCGTTCCCGAAAACCGGGTTCCAGAGCCTGTGGCGGCAGCAACCGGGTGAAGGTCGTCACCGGGTCCGCGTTGGAGAGCACGACGCCTGCGTCGATCTCTTCCCCATCCTGCAGCACGACGCCGCAGGCGCGACCTTCTGCGTTGATCGTGATTGCGGTAACTTCAGCGGCGGTCCGCAGCACGGCGCCATGCGTACGCGCGACGCTGGCTAGGGCGGCGGAGATCGAACCCATGCCGCCGCGCACGTAGCCCCACGCGCCCTGCGGCCCCAGTGCCCGACCGGCATAGTGATGCGCGAGTACGTACCCGGTCCCGGCATCCCGCGGCCCCAGGAAGGTACCTACGATCCCATCCGTGGCCACGGCGGCCGCCAGAATCGGCGTTTCAACGTAGCGCTCGACGAAGTCGGCGGCCGAGCCTAAGAACACGCGTTGCGCCTCCGTCGAGAGCCGGTCGAAGCGCGGCTCCTCATCCAAAAGAGAGTCCGAGATCTCACCCGCCAGGCGGCACAGCGTCGCCTCGAGTTCCGCATAACCGCGCACGTCGGCCGCGGAGAAGGCCGCGATCTCGCGTTCGGTCGCCTCCCGATCGCGAGACAGCAAAAGTGACGGCCCGTCCAGCGTCGCGGTGAACGAGCTGGGATTCTTCAGGTACGCATGGTAGCCGTGTGCGGGCAGATCGAGGTCGGCGATGATCGTGGGATGCAACAGGCTGACAACGTAGGACGCAGCGGAGACACGCCAACCCGGCCAGGGCTGTTCGCTGACCGCGGCTCCCCCTACCACCTCACTGCGTTCGACAACGCAGACCGAGAGGCCGGCGCGCGCCAGATAGGCAGCGGCGACCAAGCCGTTGTGGCCGCCGCCGATAATCAGGGCGTCAAAGGGTTGTCTCATACCAGCCGTTTGGTGACGCACAGCACGCAGCCCTACCTCGCCCCGCCACTTTGCGCCTCATCCGGCGCCGTAGGCCCGACCGCCTGTGGGCGTGCG
>CADDZI010000018.1:0-10000 GCA_902812405.1 bacterium
GCGTTTGAGATCGACGGCGCGATCGTGAAGCGAGCGCAAGATCGCCACGATGTCGGCCGCCTTTTGCTCGGGACCGGTGGCTTGCCAATTTCCCGTCGATTCCCCCGTGCCGCGTTGATCGAACGTGATGACGCTCATGCCGTGGGCGACGAAGAAGGGGATGATGAAGCCCATGTCACGCGTTTCGTCGTCGGCCCCGTGGATCAGCACGATAGTCGGCCGTGAACGCGCTCCTGGCGCGTGCCAGACGGAAACGCCGATCCGACCCTGCGCGTCGGATGCGGTGAAACGATCTTCCTGGACGGCCTCCGATGGCGTCGTCAGCGTATAGCGTCGTGCAGGCGGCTGCGTGGTCTCGTACGTGTCGCCACCGACCAGACGAAGCTCTCCGAACCGACGGGTACCACTATCGAAATATTCCGCATACGCATGGCCCTCGTAGTTCTCGGGACCAACGTATACGGCGTGGCCGTGTACCGAATAGGCCCCCGTCGGGGGTAACCCGGGCGCGGGCGTCGCTCCGAGCAGTGCACCGACCAAGAGATGTATGAACGCGATTCTACGTAGCCTCCCGACTGGGGTTCAAGAGGCCACAGGTTCGAATCCTGTCAGCCCGACCACGAAAAAATACCGGTGCCGTAAGGGTTTTCGGCATTTTCTATCTCAGGCTTCGTGACCTACCTTTCGGTTTGGGTGCACGTTTTTGGTGCACACAGAGCGGACCCAGGCGTGCAAGGGGCAGGCAGCTGTGGACTTTCGCTTGGGCTATCTCGGCGGCTACTGCGATACTTACAGCATGAATAACAACAAACCTGAACCCCTGGCAGTCAGAGTAGAGCAAGCGGCCGAGCTCCTCGGCCTCTCGCGCCCCAAAGTCTATCAACTCACGGATGAGGGACGCCTCGATTTCCTCAAAATTGATGCGGCCAGACGCATTCCGATGGATTCTCTCCGAGAGTTCATTGAACGCCATCGAGTCGCCGCACGTTACGAGTAACGACCAAGTTTCATCTTGCGTAGACGCGGACGCTTTGAGGGCCCCGTGTTCCAACGGAGCTACCTTCGCAAACACGGCACGATTACGCGCACCTGGCGCGCATTTGAAGTCGTTCGCTTGGAAAATGGCTGGCGTTACCGCGTCAGCGCCTCGGATGCAACAAAATCAGGAGCCCTTCGCGATAATGCTCGCGAAACTTGCCCGTCGTAGCATCATTGCTCGCTCTCCTCCGCCTGGCTCTTGTCGGCGAGCTGGTGCAAGAGCGCGGAGACTTTTCCCTGGACCTCGATGATCTTGTTGGCTTTGTCGAGCTCACGCTGGAGTTTGGCGTTGACCTTACGTAACCGCTCGAGCTCGCGTGATTCTGCGCTTTGGGCGGGCGTCCGCGCTTGCGCGGCTTACCGTTGCGACGGTGAACACGCCACTGCGCGATGTGGGAGCTGTACAACCCTTCGCGGCGCAGCAGTGCCCCTCGGTCGTGAGGATCCTTCAGCGCGTCGTATTCTTGAAGGATCCGAAGCTTGTACTCGCTGGCGAACCGGCGCCGTGTCGCGCGGTCGGAGTCGAGATTCGCCAATGGATGGGACTTCGAGCATTGGTTCCTCATTCTAGCCCTCACTCAGCACTTAAGCTGGGGTCGAGTGTCTCACCCAAGGTTGACACAGAGGGTCCAAGGATGTTCGGTGCCCAAAATCTTGACCTGAAATTCACGGTCGCGCATGGATCAAAAGCATACGACGGGGAGTTCAGCAATCGTTGCCTAACCCACCTCAAGTCTGGAAGCCCCATTTAGCTTAACGGCGACAAGCACGATGAGTTGCTGATTGGGCGCGTTGGCCGTCATCCGACGGGAGCTAAAACGCAGTAAACGGGCAAAGGTTCAGTCCGAAACGTCGTAAGGCAACGGAGAACGCCTTTGGACCGACGTCATCTGAGATAGCTAGCGGCTAATAGCGTCTGCGGCTACGGTAGTTCCAGCCTCTTCCGGTGAAATGTCGCCCCCCTAACGGCCGGCGTGCGGCCCACCGAATTCCTTGCAGGTCATGCAGATTCGACCGTAACCGCCTTTGAGGGTCGGGTCCGCGAAATCTTTGATGTCACGCACCTGATTGCACTTTGAGCAACGCTTCTTAGATCCATTGGCAAGGCCGATCGAGTCTTCCATTTGGCGTGTGAGGGCAGCCGGCTCAGGGATGTCGGCGTTCTTTACGACCTGCTCAAGCATTCTCGAAACGGTCGTTACAGGATCGCAGCCGACGTTAAAGCGATTGAGGCGAACGAACCGATAGCCATATTGCTGCAACGTCAGTTGCCGCTCGATATCCGCCTCCGACATAAATGACTCATAATTCGAGGCGTCAATCTCGTCGCGATGGTCGTTGCGGAAGTGGTACTCAAACCCATCGTACTCAACGATGATTTCGATGGGACCCTTTGGAGAGTCATAGCTAACGAGGAAGTCGACCTTCCAATCGGGATGCTGGTAGCGCTTGTCGAGCTGTTGGAGATACTTGCCGATCGGGAACTGTGGCGTAATTCTTACTTTGTCTCCGAGCCGCTGAAGGAACGGACTCTGCTGCAGCCAGGACAGCACTTTCGTTTCCATCTTCGATTTCGGATCTGTCTGCGTGGCCACGGTCACGTCACCATCCTTAAGGCAGTTTTGGTAGTACCGCAGCGCTGTCCCGATGCTGCCGCCAAAGTCGGCGACGGGCTTGGAGAGAACGAACCACATCATCTCTTGGGCGCGGCTGAACCCGACGTTGAGACGCTGGGCTTTGAGCTTCTCTTCGACCGTATCCTCGATGCCTTCGATCGTTGTAGGGAAGATATAGTTCAGAACGCGGCGCTCGTTGGTCTCCACCATGCTATAGAACACGATCTCACGTTCCAGGCCTTGGCACGTATCGAACGTTAGCACTTTGAGGTCGAGCTCTTTTCGTATGTCTTCGCCTCGTTCATGAGCGAGCACGAGCTTCGAAATGTACTGCTGCTGTTCTCGGAATGGCGTAATAACGCAGACCGTCGGCGGTTCGTCTCTCTCGAGAAGCTCGGCCAAGGTTCCGACGATGAAATCGGCCTCAGCTTGGTTGACGTTCCGGAGTTTCTCCTTGTTAGTCGACGCGTCGACGATGTCGAAACGAATTGCCTCTGCGATGGGAATGTTCCGGATCTTAATAGCTTGCAGCTCACCATTATAGAAATAGCGACTCGAAAATCCGATCAGCTCCTGGTAGCCACGAAAGTGCTTGCGCAGCATGATGCGATAGTTTGCGCAGTTCTCGAAGAATTCGAGAACTGAACGTTTGATGTCGAAGGTGACCAGACGAGCTAGCGTCGCGGCGTCATCGGAGATGCGACGACGAGCGAACTCATCGAGATCGTTGCGATAGATTCGGTTCCGCTCATTGCTTGCGTTTGCGGACTTCACGTTAGAGAATTGGCGATGGTCGCCGAAGACGACGACTTGCTTAGCTCGCAAGAGGGCAGGCAACGCCTGAGCGACGGATACTTGGCTGCCCTCGTCGATGATGACGAGATCGAACAGTTCAGGGAGCAGCGGCATGTACTCGGAGAAGTCCCTAATGCCCGCAATGATAATGGGGAAAGCGGTGCGTAGCAGCTGGAAGCGGTCCTCAGGGAATTTTGCTTTTTCTTTGATGACGCGGGCCAGGGCCTTGGATTCAGCTTGATGTTCGGTTACGAAGGAGACAAAGCGGTCATCGATTCCGTTAGCCATGCCACGAGCGTACAAGCGCTCGAGCTGTGCCTTTTTGCCGATGTAATCCAGTTCGCCAAATGCCCGAAAGCGTTGTCCGACGGTTCCCCACAAGTACGCGTATTCCATGAGCTCCCCGAGGAGGGTTGCCGGCGTAGCACCACGATCGGCGCATCGCGTAAGCGCAGCAGAGAGTTCATTTACAAATGATGGCGAGATTTGGACGATACGAGAGAATGATTCCAGTCTCGAGACAATCGATTCGGCAGCCGGATCGCTGACCGACTGTGTAATCATCTCATAGAGGAGCGGGACATCCGCGGGCGGCAATGTAGCGCCGCGCGCGGCATCGGAAATTGTCCCTACTTCAGCAGCTAGGGCTTTGAGCTGAGCAGCGTCGCGCGTTAGACTGATGACGTCTCGCGCAACAACTCGATCGAGTAGTTGCTGCTCCAAGCGTTGAATGTCGCTCCCGCGGAACAGGTACCCTATGAGTGGCCGGCGCAACGATTCATATTGCTGCAGTATCGAGATGATAAATCGAGCTCGCTCTTCGTCCATGGGCTCGAACCGGCGCATCACGTCGATCGGCGCGGATGAGAGGCATGACGTTACGACCGCCCGGCGTCGCGCCTCCGTAAGGATGGTCGCCAGAGAAAGGGGCTGATTAGGGCGTTGTTGCGCGGCCTGAACGGAGCAGTCCAGGGCCTTTACGTCGAGCGGATGCTCGAGAACGTCTCGGGCAAAGCGCGGGAAGCCGACGCTCATCGTTTCTTCGACGATTCTGCGGATGGCCTCGCAGAGTCTCTCACCGTACGACGCGATGGAGCTCTCTAGAGAGAATGTGCGAATCAAGTCGGCCGTGGCCTCAGGGGAGACCGATTGCGCGGCTGCTTCGAGGTTCTCTTTCAGGGACGAGCGTAGACCGTCAATAGCCTTTGCGATTTGTGTTTTGTTTACGGTTGCTGCTGCATGCTCGCGCATGATTTGCTGGGACGAATTCAGGCTAACGAGGCGGCTGTAATTGCTACCGGTCTTACCGAGTCTCAAGAGGGGGTTTGGGAAATCTTCCGATGGGCGAACTGCGGCGATCGTCTGCTCCAGCTTGTTTTCGACGACATCCAGCGCTTCGGTCTTGTCGGAAAGAATCAAGACCGACTTGCCGGTTTTTATCGCTTCGAACGCGATGGCGCTGATAGTATGTGATTTACCGGTACCCGGCGGCCCTTCAACGACGACGAAGCGACAATCCGGACGCGCGAGCGCCATGAGGATCTTACGCTGTTCTTCGTTGAGCGGAATTGGCGATTCCGCAATTAGCTTGGACGTGAGTGGCAACTCCTTCCATTCGCGTTCGACAGAGGTAATCAGGGACGTCGGTTCGCGCAACATGACGGCTTTGAGGATATCTTCGAAGAGGGCGGTAAGCGTATTGCCGCCGCCTTGTGCTGCAGCCAGGATCTGTTCGTAATCGTTGACGAGAGCTTCGTCTGCGCGATCGAACGCTGCGATAAGCAGCTGGTTGCGAAGCACAATCTTAGTAGTGCTCTCCTGCTCGGCTGATGCCGATAGCATGTTGACGGCGCGCGGAAGGTCGAGGGCAGGCGCCGCGGTAGCAGCCATCCTCTCAATGACGGTTGCTGCGACCTGCTGCGGGCTGAGGTAGACGATGCGATCGCGGAGTGGCGAGATGACCGCAGTGCTGTCCGCAAGGTCCTGAAGAATGTATTCCAGCGCTTGATGATTGACGTATAGATGGGGTTCAAGGTTAAGGCCGAGTTCCGGGCCATCAGGCTTAATGCTCAGTGGCAGATAAAAGAGCGGGTACGTTTGATTGCGATACGTGACCGTTCCGACGTATAGATAAGCTTGCAGGTTCTCGCGTGTATCGATGTAGGCAACAAGGTCTCTCAGTTGCGCCAGTGCATCCGCTGTCCAAAACTCTTGCGCCGCTTCCTTGAGAATGCCACGGCAACCAGACGGCTCGAGCCCAGCTGCTAGCGCTTCCTCAAGCGATGTGGCATTAAGACCAATCGCGTAGTCGTTTAGCGCGCCTGGCAATGTTTGTGCTAGGCCTTCGGTGAGCTTCCCTATCAACGTAGCTTCAAGGTCAAACGCGCGGTCTTCCGGATCGTTGGCGTTGCGCCCAAGCGTGGCGTGCAGCGTGCTGATGAGCGGCCTCACGATGCGGTCGTCGGCCAAAACGCCGGCGCGTTGAAGTACGTTGTCGAGCCAAGCTTCGTGGTCGTCGGCAGACTTGGCGTAACCATCGATCGCGTACTCTTTCAGATCGTTGGCGATGGCTGCGAACTCATCGTCGGTGATTGCGTCGACACGCTTCTGAATATAGTCGTTGAGGGCAGGATTTAGCGGTCGCGTGTAGCGGCCTGGAGGAACGCTAATCTGTTTCCAGTTCTTTACTTCGTCGAGCAGGAGATTGCGGAAGGCGTTGCGGAGCGAGGGGAATTGCTCAAGCCGTACTTGTGACCCTATATCTGATTGTAAGCGACGTCGCGGTAAACTTTGCTTCTTAAAATCGGTCTGCAAAAAATCGAGGAAATATCGCGCGACCTTCTCAGAGAACTCGCGCAGAGTAATACCATCGAGAACTTCTTGCACCGCTACGACCTTCGCTCCACGGACATCAAACTCCGGACGGATCATCAGCCTCGCTCTCTCACGTCAGGGACAACCCGCTTTTGTTGCGCGGCCATCCCCCAAGGCAAGACGGATGCTCCCTCCTTCAGGCTCTTCGTCTATGATCAGATATTGCGCGGTACGCTGCTTTGTCCTATACGAAAGACCGCTTAGGGCTGTGATCCGCGTCAGACGGCTTGGCGCTTCCCTCGACTTCGCTTCGCTACGCTCGGGAGCGGAAGACCGCCGGCAGCACGGCTGCCGGGTCCGCGTCGATGTCTTCAAGATTCGGGGAGGCGCAAGGACAGCCATACATGACGCTCTATTCCCTACGTTACATATAATATCGTCGTTTCTGTCAAAAAATTTTACAATATCATAGTGAATCAAATGCTCATGTGGTTGCCGCATGGTCGACGTAGTCCACGACGACTGGTAACTGTGAGTCTGCACTGGTCGCCCCCCTTCTTGGTCCGGGAGCCTGTCACGCTCGCGCCGCAAACGACAAGAGCCCGCCGCACACGTGCGACCGGCTCCCGAGATACTTCAACACCTATCTGCTCTCCAAACACCTCCGCGGTTGCGGCACCATTCGTCCCGTGTCCCAGGACGGCGGCGAGCCGTTCACGCCGCTGGGCTGAAACCGTTTTGGCCCCCTACGAGTACACCCGGGCAGTATTTTGGCTGCTTGAAAACAGTGAACTGTTCCTCCGCAGTCGCCCGGGCTCAATCAACCCTTTTTGACCACTTACGAGGTAACTGTGCCATGCTACATGTGGCACTCCAGTCTCCCCGAAGGCTGTTTGAGATCTTGACCGTGTTGGTGTTTACCATCGCAGCAGCGGAACTTGCCGTCGCGAAAATCCCGGGACCTGGCTTCTTTGGCCCGCTGTGGGGCGGTTACCTCAGCCATCTCGTTTATCTCGCCATCCCGGCGCTTTGGTTGCTGATCCGACGCGAGCGCATCCCTGTCGGGAAACTTACCTGGCGCGAACTGCGACCGTGGGTAAGTGGGTGGGCGTGGCTGCTGCTCCTTCAGATTGCTTTTCATGCTGGCATCTACCAGCCGGCGATGGTGGCGATGCTGCACATGCCGCTTTCCGGGTGGCTGGCAACTCTGGCGTTTCAAGGTATTTGGGTGGGCGTAACCGAGGAGTTTCTCTTTCGCGGATACTTACAGACCTCTCTTGCCTCCGTATTCCCGCTTCCTCTTCACTTTGGAAAGCAGCGCATCGGAGGGCATGTCAATGTCATGGTCGCGTCGCTCCTGTTTGGCGCCCTCCACCTCGTCAATCTCACGTATCAGCCGTTGGCCTTCACGTTGATTCAGGCTGGCGAAGCCATGATCTTCGGCTTCATCATTGGGAGCTATTACGATAGACATCCAAACCTCTGGGGAGCCGCAATCGCCCATAATTTGGCAAACTTGACGTTCTTCGGCGTCGTCGCACTGCGGTCTGCACTCGGCGTGTAGCGCTTCTGGGAGGGGGGAATCCCTACCGCGATATTATCGCAAAACCACACATCTAGCCTGATCCCCCTGAGGCGAATCGCGCCCACTGCTTGACAGGCGGCGCGCGGTGGGCGGGGAGAGTCAATCGAGTTGCCGATGAAGCATTTGGCGCAAAGCGTCTGCCTCCACCCAGCTCCTCACACGAGGGGCGAAAACGACAAGAGCCGGCCGCACACGTGCCACCGGCTCTCGAGATACTCCGGCACCTACCTACTCTCCCGACAACCCTGCGGTTGCAGTACCATCGGCGTTAGTGGGCTTAACTGCCGTGTTCGGAATGGGAACGGGTGTTTCCCCACCACCATCGGCACCGGAAACTTTATGAACTTTCGAGGCGCGAGCGTGGGGCCGCGTCTGCGGCCCGGGTGCCGTGCTCTCTGAAAGCTGCATAGGCATCGTCTATGTGAGAAGCTGCAACTTGCGTCTGCTCAGATATCTTTGCAGATGATGCCTGAGCGGAAAACTCTCCGACTGATTAGTACCGGTCAGCTGCACGCATTGCTGCGCTTCCACCCCCGGCCTATCAACCTCGTGGACTACGAGGAGTCTTCACCTTGCGGATCCAGACCTTATCTTGGAGCCTGCTTCACGCTTAGATGCTTTCAGCGTTTATCAGATCCGAACGTGGCTACCCGGCTCTGCCACTGGCGTGACAACCGGTTCACTAGCGGTTCGTTCGACCCGGTCCTCTCGTACTAGGGTCGACACTCCTCAAGTCTGTAGCGCCCACAGCGGATAGGGACCGAACTGTCTCACGACGTTCTGAACCCAGATCGCGTACCGCTTTAATTGGCGAACAGCCAAACCCTTGGGACCTACTACAGCCCCAGGATGCGACGATCCGACATCGCACAGTGCTCCGCCATTACTGGCGGTGTAGACTATATCTTCACCGTGCGCACAGCATGTGTGCGCGACGGGCCGGCGTTTTATGGCAATCATAGATTTGCCGCCATGGCGGCAGTGATTGCCATCTCGAGCTTGCGCTCTCAGTCGTTACGGGGTCATGACAGTCATTTTGCACGCGCATCACTCGGTCACCGAGTACGGTCCCGATGACGATGGCGCGCTGCGTTTCCGTCAGACTTCCCACGGTATTGTCCTCGCCTGTTGGCGTTCGGAGTTCACCGTTATAAGCCGGAACTTTAGATGGCGTTTCCGCCATCTCACCCCTAGATGTTGAGGTGCCAAACCTCCCCGTCGATGTGGACTCTTGGGGGAGATAAGCCTGTTATCCCCGGAGTAGCTTTTATCCGTTAAGCGATGGCTCTTCCATTCAAAAACCACCGGATCACTTAGCCCGACTTTCGTCTCTGCTCGACATGTACGTCTCGCAGTCAAGCCGACTTCTGCCTATGCACTCTTACGGTTGATTTCCGACCAACCTGAGTCGACCTTTGGGCGCCTCCGTTACTCTTTAGGAGGCGACCGCCCCAGTCAAACTGCCCGCCTGACCATGTCCACCGGCCGGATAACGGCCGCATGTTAGATTCCCGAAACCGACAGGGTGGTATCTCAAGGGTGGCTCCACCGCAGCCGAAACCGCGGCTTCAACGCCTCCCACCTATCCTGCGCAGTCAGCTTCAAAAATCAAGATCAGGGTACAGTAAAGCTTCACGGGGTCTTTCCGTCCTGCTGCGGGTAACGGGCATCTTCACCCGTATTGCAACTTCGCCGAGCCCCCCATTGAGACAGTGCCCAAGTCGTTACGCCATTCGTGCAGGTCGGAACTTACCCGACAAGGAATTTCGCTCGATCACTCCTTCGTGTTTCCACAAAGGTCGGACTTTACCATGAGCGAGCCGCGGTTCATCCGACGCGCTATCCTGCGGATTTTCTCAATCCCATCAGGGCGCAAATGAACCCCGGATTGCATGAGCCTGACGACCTCGCGAAATTTCGCGAAGTCTACGTGCTTCTTGGTCTTCAGGCGGTGCTTGAGAAAGAACGGAACGATGATTTCGGCGAGATGTTTCAGGTTTCGCACTCGGTACGCCAGGCGGTCTGCGTGGTTTGACCGCACGACGCCGCACTGAAAGTAAGTCTTCAGTGCGTGTAAAACTTGAACATTTCGTCGATGTTGGACGACGGTGAACTCAGGTAAGACCTGGTAGCCGGTTGTCATTTCACGGTG